>WFNO01000058.1 GCA_015488555.1 Gammaproteobacteria bacterium | reverse complement strand
GGTGGTGTCGACTTGAATCCGGCAGTGGTTTCAAGGGACGGTTTGGGAAATCGCTCTGGGAGGATTTCTCATGTATGCCGGAAAGACCCTGTTTGCGCAGTTGATGGACTTTCTGCCTTGGACGACATTTGCTCGAATCGTCACCCGTTATGGTGGCGACCATCGTATTCGCACCCTACCCTGTACAGAGCATTTCCGTATCCTTGCGTTTGCCCAGCTGACCTACCGCGAAAGTCTGCGCGATATCGAAGCCTGCTTGGCTGCACAGGCCGCCAAGCTTTATCACATCGGCATCCGCAAGCCGGTCAAGCGCGCCACATTGGCCGATGCCAACGAGCGTCGAGACTGGCGTATTTATGCGGAATTCGCCCAGCGGCTGATCGCGCAAGCGCGCAAACTGTATGCCACGGAAGATCTGGGGCTGGAACTGTCGAACACCGTCTATGCGCTGGATTCCACCACCATCGATCTGTGTCTGACCCTGTTTCCGTGGGCGCCGTTTCGACGCACAAAGGCAGCCGTCAAGATGCACACCCTGCTCGATCTTCGTGGCGCTATTCCCAGTTTTATCCATATCTCCGATGGCAAGCTGCACGACGTCAATGCACTCGACATGTTGATTCCCGAGCCTGCGGCCATCTACGTCATGGACCAGGCTTATCTGGACTTCGCGCGTCTCTTTACACTCCATCAGGCAGGTGCGTTCTTTGTCACGCGCGCCAGAAAGGACAACGATTTTCGGCGCCTCTATTCGGCGCCGTGCGATCGCAGGCAGGGGATTATCTGCGACCAGACCGTCACCCTCACCGGCTTCAGAAGCCATCAGCGTTACCCTATTCATCTGCGACGCATTCGTTTCGTTTCAAGGATCCCGAAACGGGCGAGACGCTGGTCTTTCTGACCAATCTGTTCGAACCCTTGGCGTCCACAATCTGCGCCTTATACAAGGCACGCTGGCAGATCGAATTGTTTTTCAAATGGATCAAACAGCACCTGCGAATCAAAAAGTTCTTCGGCACCTCCGAAAACGCCGTCAAGGTACAAATCTGGACAGCTATCTCGGTCTACGTGCTCGTCGCCATCGTCAAGAAACGCCTCAATTTGGAGGCCTCGCTCTACACTTTGTTACAGATATTCTCCCTCACCCTTTTCGAGAAAATCCCTTTAAATGCAGACTTTCTTCAACTAGAATACACTCCTGACAAGACCATGACTCATAACCAATTGAATCTATTCGATTCTTAACCGGACACTAGTGTAGCAACTATCATCTTCTCAGAGGCGGGGCGGGATGCGCTACTCCTTCCCTGCCCTCAATCTCCCATTTACAACCCTCTTCTACCCACGAATTCTGCTGAAGAGCCAAGAAACGGATGTTGCGATGAAAAGGGATACGAGGCAACAGGCGGCTCCAGCGGGCATGGCGCCGTATCACTGGGCGCAAAGGGCTGAAACAACGGGCACAAAAATCTTCTTTGAAAGGCCCGACGACATTCAAATGCATATGGCCGCAGAAAGGACAGCGATATTTGTTGAGGCCAGATGGGGTAGAACGTTGCTTCCGCTTGCTAGCTTCATGAACGGACGCCTGGCTTCTTGCCCTCCGTTCCTGGCCGGTGGCACGATTATGATGATCTGATCGATTTTTTTCCCAGTCCGAAGACTCGCTATGATCTTTTCTCCAGGCTCTGATGTCATAACGCAATTCCTGGTCGTACGCTGCCCGCCGAACAGGGTCAGTGAGTACGGCGCGCGCCTCGTTGAGCAAGGCCGCTTGCCAGGAACTACCGCCTCTGTCGGGATGAAGGCACCTCATAAGAGCCCGATAACTGGCTTCGATCACCTCTGCGGCGGCATCAGGTTGGACATGAAGGATGCGATAGTAATTGCGCCGATTGGTGAACCGTCTGTTGAGTCGGCGTTTCCGGCTGCCGAGACGACCCATCGTGCCTCCTCACGGCGGTCATAGGCTTCTTTTCGAAAGCCGGTATCTGGAAAGCCATCTCCTCATTCGAAGACGGCGGACTTCCGAATATACCGTAAGGTATCGTCAGGATTCCCCACCTTTTGAACCTCCCATCTCAACATGAATATGATTCTCATTCGTCACCGACCCCTGGTTGAGAATGGTTTTGATCAGTCACTGATCCCTTTGGGGAGAGGATTCTCAGCCAGAGATAGCCAGCGAGCCCGGAGAAGAGGGAAGCGAACAAGATACCCGTCTTGGCCATAAGCAGGTACTCGGGTTGCTGGCTACCAAACCCCAGTTCAGCGATGAAGATGGCCATGGTAAAACCGATACCGGCGAGCAGTCCTACACCGGCGACCTGAACAAAACGGGTCCCGGCAGGCAATTGCCCAAAACCGAAACGCAACGCCAGCCAACAAGCCCCTGCAATACCTACGAACTTGCCGACCACCAGTCCCAGCACCACGCCCAGGGTCACCGGTTGGCTAAGTGTATCCGCAAGCGTACCGATCTCCATGGGAATACCAGAGTTGAAGAAAGCGAATAGCGGTACCACCAAGAAGGCGACCGGCAAGTGCAGGTCGTGTTCTAGACGTTGCAAGGGAGTCTCCACCTTGTGCACGCCATTCTCCAGAGTCCGGACTACGGCCCGCAATTCATCGTTGGTCATGATACGGGCATCTCGCGCATAACTGGCATCGAAGCGAGTCATCAACTCCCGCACGTGTTCACTGAACCGCGCAGGGTCGTATTTGGGGCGGGCAGGAATGGCAAAGGCGGTCAACACCCCCGCCAGAGTGGCATGGACACCGGATTTGAGCAGAGCAAACCACAACAATACTCCCAGGAGGAAATAGGGCAGCGGCTGTCGAATACCGATGAGATTACAACAGACCAGCACAGCCATCACCCCGGCAGCCGCCAGCAGAGCCTCCCAGACCAACTGTTCGGTATAAAACAGGGCGATCACCAGTACCGCGCCCAGATCGTCTACGATGGCCAAAGCTACCAAGAAGGTGATCAAGGACTTGGGCACACGATCGGCCAACAGCACCAGGACGCCGATGGCGAAGGCGATGTCTGTTGCCATGGGGATACCCCAACCGCGCAAGGCGGCATCACTCGCGCTCTGATCACTCCCTGAATCGAGCCCCAGAGTGATGCCCAAATAGACCAGCACGGGCACCACCATACCGCCGATGGCCGCCACGATGGGCAATAGGGCCTGGCGAGGCGCAGCCAACTCACCCGCCAGTATCTCGCGCTTTAGCTCCAGCCCCACCACGAAGAAGAACAGGGCCATGAGACCGTCATTGATCCAGTGCTGAAGACTCTTCTCCAGGCGCCAGTCGCCAATACTAATGGCGAGGGGAAGATGTACCAGATGCTGGTAAAATGGCGCCAGGAAACTGTTGGCCATGATCAGGGCCAAGATGGCGGAGGCCATCAACAGCAGGCCACCGGTGGTCTGCCGGTGGACGAATTCCTCGAAGGGAGTCAGGATCTTCTCGAAAGCCTGCTCCCAAGGTGCGTGAAAAATCTTGCCTCGCCGCTGCCCGCGGCCGGCGTGCCGGGAACTCAAGACTTCTTCCCTCCTTTCTTCCGATCTACCTTGCCGCCGCTACTGGCAGTGGCCACGCGGCGACGCTCTTCACCGCCTCTACCATCTCCATGGCCGTGGAACAACCACTTCCTGGCCGTGGTCGTGATGGCCGTCACCGCGGGATGGGTGAGTTTACGCTCCACGGAGATAGCGTAGAACTGCTCGCGTACGGCTTCGGTCTCACCGATGGGACGTACGCTGTATTGTTTCTCCACTTCTCCCGCAATGGCGCTGGGCACGACAAAGATTCCTGCCCCAGTCTGGCCAAAGGCCTTCATCAAAGCGCTGTCATCGAATTCACCCACCACTCGCGGATGCAGATGCTGGCTGTCCAACCATTGCAAGAGGCGGGTCCGCACCACGGTGGTCTCTCCCGGCAGCAACAGTGGAGCCCCATCCAGACAATGGGGGAATTCACCTTCCAGTCGACGCTGTAGCCGCTGGGCAGCAAAAAAGGTCACGCCGCATTCTCCCAGCTGGTGGTTGAAACCCTTGACATTGACGGTTGGTGGAATGGGCCCGTCGGCGATCACCAGGTCCAGGCGGTGCACCGCCAATTCGGCAAGCAGAGTGACCACTGCCCCCTCTCGGCAAACGATGCGCACTGGCTCGTCCAGTTCCAAGGCCGGCGCCAGAAGGCGATAAGCAATGGACTTGGGCACCACATCTGCCACCCCCACCCGAAAGGGTAGCGGCCGTTCCGCCGGCAGGTTGCGCACCGCCTCCTCCAATTCGCTACCCAAGGAAAAAATCTCATCGGCATAACTCAGCACCAACCGTCCGGTCTCCGTGAGTTCCAGATTGCGCCCCACGCGAATGAATAGGGGCGTACCAAGCTGGGACTCCAACAGGCCCAGCTGGCCACTGATGGTCTGCGGGGTCAGATGCAGGCGTTCGCTGGCCCGCGCTACACCACCTGACTTTGCCACCATCCAGAAATAATATAAATGCTTGTAGTTGAGCACCGCACCACCCCTCGGTGTTTACGAATGATGCGCCGATAATAATCGGTTTAATTTGAGATTTGAAGCGTCAGACCGATGTCGGGACCATCACTGAGGCCTGTGGTCCACGTCGAAACACCCAGAACTCACAGCAACAGCATCAACAAACCCAGAATCACCGCACCGATACCGGTGAGCAAAATCAACCAGTCACCGCCCTGATCACCCCGTTCCAGTACGGCCTCTTGTGGATCGCTGGGATTGACGTATACCTGCACCTTCCGACCCACCGGGTACTTGCGTACATAGGCAGCGGCGAAGTCCGATGTTTGGGGGAAGGTACCAGCGGGGAACTCCAGGCGCCGACGATAGCTGCGCCCCTCCACTTGGTAGCTGTATTCAATGAGTGGCAACAGGTCGTTCTCGGGGGACTGAGGCTCGGATACTTCGATGCAACCTTCCACCGCCGGCCACCGCCGAGTGCGGCGGGCACGAGCGAGCAGCAAGCCTCCCCACAGCGCCACCCCCAGTCCTGCGGCGATGAAGAGTATGATGATGACGGCATAGGCATTGAACATCGGCAGCTCCCCTCGCTGTGACGGATACGCTCATAATGCACATGAAATGAACAAACAGTGTAAATACTGGGATCTCCCAATAGTCTGCCCGATAGTCTACTCGGTAGTCTGCTCGGTACCTGTCCCAGCGGCCCGCGACTCACCCCGCCGCCTTCCCGCGTTCTACCCTCGATGTACCGGAAAGCGGTGGGCTTTCGGTCCCCACCACAGCTGCTTTCAAACCGAGGATGTTCCAAACCAAGGATACCTGGGCCTCCCGGATCCGGCCAGGGCCTCGACGGCCTGATACCAGCGCAACAATTCTGCAGCAGTCCGATCCACCATCACACACAGGTACCGAAATCCGTGTGCAGTCGCGCCGATGATGGACCTTCACCGATTGCTGCTCCGTCATCAATGTATGGTGGAATGGACAATGTATATCACCCCCACCCCTGCCGCAATGAGCAGCAGCTGGCGCAGAGTGGCAGAAGGCTCGGGACGGCGGTGCAGGCCCGGAATGAGATCGGCCACCGCGATATAGATAAAGCTGGCGGCGGCCACGGCGAGGACGTAGGGTAAGACGCCGTGCAGGGACTCCAAGGCGAGATAGGCCAGCACGCCGCCGCCGAGGGTGGCCAGGCTGGAGAGCAGGTTGTAGAGCAGGGCCCGGCCCCGGCTGAAGCCACTGTACAGGAGCACGGCGAAATCGCCCACCTCCTGCGGGATCTCGTGGGCGGCCACCGCCAGGGCCGTCACCACGCCCAGATGGAAATCGCTGAGAAAGGCGGCGGCGATGAGGACCCCGTCCACGAAATTGTGCAAGGCGTCCCCCAGCAGGATCAGGGTGCCGGCCGCCTGCGCCCCCGTACCCACCGGCAGTCCCTCGGCACCATGGGCCTCGCAGTCCCGGCTGTGACAGTGGCGCCACAGCACGGTCTTCTCCAGGAGAAAGAATCCCAGCACCCCCAGCAGGACGGCCAGCATGACGTCATGTGCATCGGGAGCCCCCACCGTCCCGGGGGCCGCCATGGCATGGGGCAGGAGACCAAGGAAGGCGGCGCCCAACAGGGCGCCGATGGCGAAACTGATGAAGTGGGGCAACAGGCGCTCGCGCCAGCCTCCCGGCAAGACCAGGAAGACGGCAGCCGCCAGCACACTGAGCACGCCACCCAGCAGGCAGAACAGGACGATCCAGAAGAGCAGGCTCACCCAGAAGAGTCTGACGCCGGATCAGGCGTTGGAGACGAACGATCGAGGGCCTGCTGCAATACCGCCATCACTTCGTGCCGGTCGTGTTCGCGGGCCCAGGTCATGGCCGTCTCGCCGTCCCGGTTGCGGGCCCGCACGTCGGCCCCCTTGGCCAGCAGCAGTTTCACCATCTCGACATGCCCCTGGCGGGCCGCCCGCATGAGGGCGGTATGGCCGTCGCGGGCCCGGTGATTGACATCGGCCCCCCGGGCCAGCAGCAGCTCGGCGATGCGCAGATGGCCGAGATAGGCCGCCACCATGAGGGGCGTGAGGCCGTTGCGGTTTTCCCGGTCCACTTCGGCGCCGCGTTCCAGCAGCATGCGGATCATCTCCGGATCGTCCTCCATGGGCATGATCAGCAGGGCGGTATTGCCCATGCGATCCACGTCGTTGACCAGGGCGCCGCGGTCCAGCAACTCGCGGGCCAGGTCCCGGTAACCTCCGGAGACCGCCAGCATGAGCGGCGTCACGCCCAGATCCCCCTTGGCATTGACATCGGCCTGCCGGTGTAGCAAACGCCGTGCCACTTCCAGATACCCTTTGCGGATGGCCACCGCCAGCACCGGGTCATCGGCGGGGTTGCGGGCATTGACGTCGGCGCCCTGCTCGATGAGCGCCAGGGCGCGGTCCACGTCCCCGTCGTCCAGGGCCTCCACCAGGGGCGAACGGCTGCAGCCTGCCAACATGGCACCCAGCATCGACACCAAGGCCAACAGGACCAGCCTCGCCGACAATGGACGCTGCGCCCGCGCGCCAACCGTATTCTTTCTTTGGGATGGCAACGAAAACTCTCTGCTCACCTTCCGGCTCTCCTGATCGAGGGCCCGACATTGTACCCCATCGCCGGGCCTTCAGCCCTCCCCGCAGCTGTTGTCTGCGACCTTCCAGATCAGGGTGGCCATGCGCCCCGTGACGCCGTCGCGCCGGAACGAGTAGAAGGCATCCGCCTCGCGCCAGGTGCACAGTCCGCCGCCATGGATGCGCCGCACGCCGCAGGCCTGCAACTGCCGCCGTGCCAGCAAGTAGAGATCGGCGTACCAGCGGTCCCGCCGCCGGCTGGCTGCGGGCGTGAAGGCCGCCGCGGCTCCGGGGTCGTCTTGAACGAAGGCTTGGCGTACTTCCTCTCCCACTTCGAAGGCCTGAGGGCCGATGGCGGGCCCCAGCCAGGCTAGGACCTCCACGCCGGGACCCGGCGCCAGCGCCGCCACGCCAGCGGCCACGATGCCGGCCGCCAGCCCGCGCCAGCCGCAATGCAAAGCGGCCACGGCCGCCCCGTCCGCGGTACACAGCAGCAAGGGCAGGCAATCGGCCGTGAGCACGGCGCACACCACGCCGGGGCGCCGCGTGTAGGCCCCATCCGCAGGCCGTTTCCGGGCGGCGCCGGCTTCCACCACCGCGCTGCCGTGCACCTGGCGCAACCAGCAGGGCGCGGCCGGAAGTGATGCGGCCCGCTGCAAGCGGGCGCGGTTCTCCTGCACGGCCTGTGGGGCATCGCCCACGTGGTCGGCGAGATTGAGACCATCGTAGGGCGGCCGGCTGACACCGCCCCGGCGCAGGGTGCTCAGGGCCCGCACTCCGGGCGGCGCCGGCCACTGGGGAATCAGCCAGCGGGGTGTGTCCGTATCTCCTCCTTTCATTCCGGCTGCACCTGCCGGTCCGCCCGCAGGGCGGCGAGCAGGTCGGCGAGATCCTCGGGCAGGGGAGACTCCCAGTGCATGGGCGTTCCCCGTTCGGGATGCGTGAGACTCAAGCGCGCGGCATGCAGGGCCTGGCGCCGCAGGCCGCGCAAGACCTCTGCCAGCGCGGGAGAGCACTGCGGCGGCAGGCGCAGGCGCCCGCCATAGACCAGATCACCCACCACCGGATGCCGCAGGTGAGCCATGTGCACGCGGATCTGGTGGGTACGGCCCGTCTCCAGCAACACCCGCAGCCAGGTGTGGGCGCGGAAGCGCTCCTCCACCCGGTAATGGGTCACCGCCGGGCGCCCGCCCTCGCGCACCGCCATGCGGGTGCGCTGGACCGGATGGCGGCCGATGGGGGCCTTCACGGTTCCGCCGCCGGTGAGCACCCCACACACCAGCGCCCGATATTCACGCCGGAATTCCCGGCGCCGCAACTGCGCCGTGAGGGCGTGATGAGCCGCCAGGGTCCGGGCCACCACCAGCAGGCCGCTGGTGCCCTTGTCCAGGCGATGGACGATGCCCGCCCGGGGCAACTGCGCCAGCTCCGGCGCATGATGCAGCAGGGCATTGAGCAGGGTGCCATGCCGATTGCCGGCCCCGGGATGCACCACCAGCCCCGGCGGCTTGTCGATCACCAGCAGGGCTTCGTCCTCGTAGACCACGGACAGGGGAAAGACCTCGGGCCGCCAGGAGACTTCAGCCTCCAGCGGTGCATCCACCACCACCTGCTCGCCACCCGCCACCTTGTCGCGCCCCCGCCGCGGGTGACCTTCCACGGTCACCCATCCCTGTTTGAGCCAGTGCTGCAGGCACGCGCGGGAATAGTCATCGAACAGGCGTGCCAGGACTTTGTCCAGGCGCTCGCCCGCCCACTCGGGGGGAATGCGCCCTTGCAGGCACACGCGCTGCGCACCGGCAGCCGGGGAGCAGCGCTTCCCGGCGGAACCGGCGGACCCGCGAGCCGGTGGGGGAGACTCGTGTTTTGTCATCGCCAGCGAATCTGTTCATAATGGCCGCCAAGGGCGGCAGGCCTGCCACGAAGCCGCCACGGCACGACCGCACCCGGACATCATCATGAGGGGAATCGGCGCAGACACGATCCGGAACACGACCCGGGACATGGGGCCCAGGCTCATCATAACATCCCTGGTCTTGCTGTTGCTGGCATCCTGCACCCTGCCCAAGCGACCGGATAACGGCGAGGAAGACCCCGCGCGGGCCCTGTACGATGCCGGACGCACCGCCCTGCTCGCTCAGGACTTCACCCAGGCCGCGCGCCGTTTCCAGCGCCTCATCGCCCTCTATCCCGAACACGAGATCATCCCCCAGGTGCGCATGGAACTGGCTTACAGTTATTACAAAGAAGGCGATCCCCTCTCGGCCATGGCCACCGCGGAACGTTTTATCCGCGACTATCCCGATCATCCCGCCCTGGATTACTTGTTCTATCTGCGGGCCCTGGCCGCCTACGAGCAGAGCATCGCCTTCCTCGAGCAGCAGATGGAGTCGGACAGCCTGCTCGAACCGCCGCTGGCGGCACTGGCCATGCACTATTTCACCACTCTCGTGGAGCGCTTCCCGGGCAGCAAATACAGCAGCGACGCCCGTCAGCGCCTGGCCCACCTGCAGGAGGAGCTGGCTCGCCTGGGCGTACTGCGTGCCAAGCAGGCCCTGGCCCGGGGCGAATACGCCACCGCGGCCCTCCATGCCCGATCCGTGATGGAACAATATCCGGGCTCCATCCACAGCCGCGATGCCGAAGCCCTGCTGCACATGACCGAGCGGGTACTGCCGCAGAAGAAAGCGCGGGACGGCTCCCGGAAGCAAGCGCCCGCCGCCCCGGAACGGAGCGCCGCGAAGGAGAAAGGGGCCGCGGGGATGGAAACGGCACGGGCGCAGCCCTCCGGCGAAGGCGGGCTGCGCGATGCCGACTGGTTGTTGGCCCAACCGGGGACGCAATACACCTTGCAACTGCTGGCCACTCGCAATCGCCGGGCCCTGATCAACTTCGTCAAGCGCCACGGCCTGCAAGACCGCGCCGCCTATTTCGTCACTCAACGCCAGGGAGCGCCCTGGTACACCCTGGTCTACGGGATCTATGCGGACCGCAGGACGGCGGTGGAGACCGCGGCCGCCCTGCCCACCCGGGTACAACTCATGGGGCCTTGGCCGCGGCGCCTGGCGGTGATCCAGGACCTCATCCACGAGGCACAGGGACGGCAACCCGCCATCCGCTGACCCCCCGTTCTCATTGCGCCCGGAGGGAGTAAAGAAAGGAAACGGGCCGCTGCTCCCCAAACTCCGACTGCCCCCTGACCGCCAGCGGGTGCTTGCCGTATAATGGCGCCCCAACCACTGGACGCACGAGCCCAGCGACAAGCCCAAATCAAGCTCAGAACAAGCCGCAATCCCGCACTGAAACCACCGGACGAAGCCGCAACAGCCACCATGCCCCGCACCCGCATCGCCACTGCTCTGCCCAGGCCGTTCCTGCTGCTGGCCGTCTGCCTGGCCGCGGCGCTGGCGGCCGGCTGCGCCGGCGACGCCGCCCTGCAAGGAGAGCTGGGCAGCGCCGCCCGGCTCTACGAGGAGGGACGCAAGGCGCTGCGGGATGGATACTACGAAATCGCCATCGAGAAATTCGAGGAACTGGAAACCCGCTATCCCTTCGGCGAATACGCCCAGCTGGCGCAATTGGACATGGCCTACGCCTATTACAAATCGGAGAATCCGGCCTCGGCGGTGGCGGTAGCGGAACGCTTCATCAAGACCTACCCGCGCCACCCGCAGGTGGCCTACGCCTATTACCTGCGCGGCCTGGCCAATTTCAACGTCGCCGGCGACGTCTTCGACAAGTGGCTGCAGGAAGACCCGGCACGGCGCGATCCGCGCCCGGCCCGCGAGGCTTTCGCCCATTTCGCCGAACTGGTGCGGCGTTTCCCGGACAGCCCCTATGCCGCCGACGCCCGCCTGCGCATGCTCTACCTGCGCAACTTCCTCGCCCGCCACGAGTTGCACGTGGCCCGTTTCTACATGCGCCGCGGCGCCTATGTGGCTGCCCTCAACCGCGCCAAGTACGTGTTGGAGACCTATTACCAGACCCCCTCCGTACCCGAGGCCCTGTCCCTCATGGCCGAGGCCTACGAGCGGCTAGCACTGCCCCGGCTGGCGGAAGAAACGCGCCGGGTGCTGGAGTTGAACCGTTTCCCAGACGAACAGGCCCAACCCGAACCCTGACCGGCTTCTCTGTCCAGGTTCTTCTTGATCGGGCTTCGTCTATAGGGCGTCGCGGTCTTCTTCTCCGGTGCGGATACGCACCACCCGCTGCACGTCGCTGACGAAGATCTTGCCGTCGCCGATCTTGCCCGTACGCGCGGCTCCGGTGATGGCATCCATGCAGGCCTCCAGTTGGTCCTCCGGGATCACCACCTCGATCTTCACCTTGGGCAGGAAATCCACTACGTACTCCGCCCCGCGATAGAGTTCGGTATGGCCCTTCTGGCGCCCGAAGCCCTTGACCTCCACCACCGTCATGCCGGTAATGCCGATTTCCGACAGGGCCTCGCGCACATCGTCCAGTTTGAAGGGCTTGATCACTGCTTCCACCTTCTTCATCGTCATCGTCTCCCATGGTTTCGTTGTCGCCCATCGTCTCGGCACTCAACCGCTCGGGCATGCCCGTGCTGGCCCCACGACCAGGCGGTTTCCGGGCGGTCACCGGAAGGCTTGAACCTATCAAGATAAACGATGATAAAGTCTCATACAGCGGACCTCTAGCTGTTAAAATTCTACTCACGCGGCGCGGCCGTGGACGCATAATGCGATTCGCGCGGATTCTGAGATGGGTTCTACCGAATCACCCACCACTGGCTTGCTCGCCTCGTTTCGTTCACACTGGCTCCTTTACACTGGCTCCTGGTAACCCGAGGTGATGGGATAGCGGCGGTCGCGGCCAAAGGCGCGCCGGGTGATGCGCACACCTGGAGGGGCCTGGCGGCGCTTGTATTCGTTGCGATCCACCATAGTCACCACGCGCCGCACCACTTCCCGGTCGAAGCCGGCAGCGACGATTTCAGCCGGACTGTGATCCTGTTCCACGTACATCTCCAGGATGGGATCCAGGATTTCGTAGGGAGGCAGGGTGTCCACGTCCTTCTGATTCGGCGCCAGCTCCGCCGAGGGCGGCCGTTGCAGGACCCGTTTCGGTATCACGGGCCGGAGGCCATTGCGATAACGAGCCAGGCGATAGACCAGGGTCTTGGGTACGTCCTTGATGGGCGCAAACCCCCCGGCCATGTCGCCATAGAGTGTGGCATAACCCACCGCCATCTCGCTCTTGTTGCCCGTGGTCAGTACCATCTTGCCCTTCTTGTTGGAGATGGCCATGAGGATGATGCCGCGGCAGCGTGCCTGGATGTTCTCCTCGGTAGTATCGAAAGCCGTCCCGACGAATTCCTCGCGCAGGCTGTCGAGAAAGGCTTGGAAAGGGGGCTCGATGGAAATGACGTGATGCTCCACCCCCAGCTCCCGGCACTGGGCGGCGGCATCCTCCACGCTCATTGACGAGGTGAAGCGGGAAGGCATCATCACCGCCTCCACTCGCTCGGCGCCGATAGCATCCACGGCGATGGCCAGCGTCAAGGCCGAGTCGATACCCCCAGACAGACCGATCACTACGCCCGGAAAGCAGTTCTTCTCAATGTAATCGCGCACCCCCAGGACGATGGCCTGGTAGATCTCAGCCTCTTCCGTCAGGGACAGTGCTGTCTCGCCTGGCAAGGGCCGCACGTCGCCTACGGCCGTGTCCTCTAGATCCACCACCAGCAGACTCTCTTGGAAGGCTGGCGCCCTGTGAGTGGGGCGACCGCCGGCATCCATGACGAAAGACGCCCCGTCGAACACTAGCTCGTCCTGCCCGCCCACCAGATTGACATAGAGCAGCGGCAGGCCACACTCCTGCACCCGCTGCCGCACCACTTCCTCCCGCTCCCGGCCCTTGGCCACGTGATAGGGAGAGGCGTTGAGATTGACGATGAGGCGGGCACCGCTGCCGGCCGCGGCCGCCACCGGTTCCGGATGCCAGACATCCTCGCAAATGGTGACCCCTACCGGCACCCCTTGTACATCCACCACCAGCGGTGCGGTGCCCGGCGTGAAATAGCGCTTCTCGTCGAAGACGCTGTAATTGGGCAGTAGGTGTTTGTCGTAACGGGCCGCCACCCGCCCGCCGCGCAGGAGACAGGCGGCATTGTACATGGCTCGCCCTTCCCGGTAGGGCAGGCCCAGCAAGACGTCGATGCCGCGGATGCGGCGACTCAGCTCCTGCAACGCTGCCAGGGCCTGTTGGGCGAAGGCCGGGCGCAAGAGCAGGTCTTCCGGGGGATAACCCGTGAGGGCCAGTTCGGGAAAGACGATGCAGTGAGCCGCGTATTCGTCGCGGGCCCGGGCGGCGGCGGCCGCGATGCGCTCGGCATTGCCGCCGAGGTCACCCACCATGAAATCCAGCTGGGCCAGGACGATGCGCAGGCGCGATTTCACGAGACCAGACGGCGGTGATCCCCTTTCATGGCGAATTACCATAGCATCCGTCACCGGGATGTGCCAGCACACAAGGCAAGGAACAATGTAGGCCCACGGTTCTGATGGGGATTCCGCGCTACGTCAAGCGGCCGACGCTACGCTGCTCTTCCAGAGATGGTCCTGAAAGACTGCCCAGACCGCCTGATAGACTACCAGACAGATTGCCGACAGGCTTGCCGCACGCTGTACCGGCCATTGGCTCTAAACTGCGCGCTGCAAGTTGCGGCAGAAAATCGTCCGCGGCCAGTGGTGGACATATGTGGTTGCCCTGGACCACCTGACAACCCTTCTCCCGCAGGGCTTGCACCTGTCGATCGTTCTCCACCCCTTCAGCCACCACCTGCAGACCTAGGCTGTGCGCCAGGGTGATGATGGCCGAGACGATAGCACCGTCCACACCGCCCTTCTCGCAACCCTGGATGAAGGACTTGTCGATCTTGATGGTATCTACGGGCAGGTTCTTCAGACAGCTCAAGGAGAAAGAGCCAGAACCGAAGTTGTCGATGGCGATGTGTACGCCCATACCCTTCAGTTTATGTAAGATGGAGCAATTGGAGGCCATGGATTCCATCATCAGGCCCTCGTTGAGTTCCACCGTCAGACAGCGCCCTTCCATCCCGTGGCGCTGCAGGGCCGCGGTGATCACCGGCAACAGATCGGGGTGGCGCAACTGGCGGGCGGAGAGATTGAGAGCCACTCGCATGGGCGGCAAGCCGGACTCGCGCCAGTGTCGGTACTGCGCGCACACGGTCTCCACCAGCCACTCGCCGATGGGAACGATGAGCCCTGTCTCCTCAGCCACCGCCATGAATTCCCGCGGACGCAACAGGTGAGCCTCCCCGGTGGGTCGCCAGCGCAACAAGGCCTCGGCACCCACTACCTTGCCCTCTCCGAGGTGCAATTGGGGCTGGAAATAGACCTGCAGCTCGTTGCGGCGCAAGGCATGATGGAGATTGCGCTCTAGCTGCAAGCGCTGGTGCGCCTGTTCGCCCATGACCGACAGGTAGAATTGGTAGTTGTGACGGCCCCGCTCCTTGGCATGGTACATGGCCGTGTCGGCATTCTTGAGCAGAGTCTCGGCATCCCGCCCGTGACCAGGGTAGAGGGCGATACCGATGCTGGTACCGACGAACAGCTCATGGTGGTCGAGGACGAAGGGCTGGTCCATCACCTGGAGGATCTTGCGAGCCACGGTCTCGATGTCCTCGAGCCGTTCCACCCGTTCCTGGAGCACCGTGAACTCGTCCCCGCCGAGACGGGCGATGACGTCGGTGGTACGCACACAGCCTTGCAGGCGCTGGGCCACAAGTCGCAGCAGGCTATCGCCCACATCGTGACCCAGAGTGTCGTTGATGACCTTGAAATTGTCCAAATCAAGAAACATCAAGGCCATGGTGTGATCGTTGCGAGCCGCTCGCCGCAATGCCTGATCCAGCAGTTCGCGGAAAAAACTGCGATTCACCAACCCAGTAAGGGCATCGTAGCAGGCCAGACGCGTGAGGCGATCCTTCTCCCGCTTGTGCCCCACCGCATAACAAAGCGAGCGGGCCAGCAAAAAGCCGTCTCCCTGCCATTTGACCAGGAAATCTTGGGCACCTGCCTGAATCGCTTCCAGCGACAGCGCCTCGTCCACTGCGGGACTGAGCACCACGATAGCGGCCTGCGGCGCCGCTTCCTGAATCGAGGAAATGGCCTCCAAGCCCCATCCGGCGGGACGTTCCAGCTCCGCCGGCGTGGAGGCAGCAATGTCCCCCATCGCACCCAACGCCAGAAGCACGGCATCGAAATGATCCTCGCGCAAGCGCCGCAGCGCGCAGCCCAGCTGTTCGACATGTTCGAGGTGAAAGCGTCCCACCCCTGCTCCACTGAGCAGTTTACATGCCTTCTGTGCGTCCCCAAGGTCGTCCTCGATTAGCAAGACTCGAATGGTTTGAGGTTTCATCCTGACAACAGCCCTGTCTTTATCCTCGTCATCCTCATCGCCATTTTATCCATCTTGCACAGGGGGAATGAGCATTATGTCCCGCTCCATTCCTTCTCCAGAAGCGTCTTCGATCACGCCCCCGCGCAAGTCGACCTCCCCCCAACTTGAACTCTCCAGGCCCAAATCCTCTCGCCAACCGGCCAAGAAAGCGCGTCCCCATGGAGGCCAACTCCCCAGAAGTCTCCTCAGAAGGGAATGTCGTCGTCGAAATCGTCGAAGTTTCCGGCCGGTGCCGGTTCTTTCTTGGGTGCCGCAGCCGGCCGGCTCCCGGCTGCGGTCTGATCGAAGTCGGCGGCAACACCGCCCCCGCGGCTGTCCAGCATTTGCATCTCACTGGCGATGATCTCGGTGGTGTAACGATCCATACCGGTGTTCTTGTCCTGCCACTTGCGCGTACGCAAGCTACCTTCGATGTAGACCTTGGATCCCTTGCGCAGGTATTCGCCTGCAATCTCGGCCAGGCGGTTGTAGAACACCACGTTGTGCCACTCGGTGCGCTCCTGCCGCTCACCGGTCTGTTTGTCCCTCCACACTTCAGAAGTGGCCACGGTCACGTTGACCACGGCCCCGCCGCTAGGCATGTAGCGCAATTCTGGATCCCGTCCCAGATTGCCGATCAAGATCACCTTGTTCACACCTCTCGCCATGACGCTCTCCTTTTGCTCTCGAATGCAATACCTGCCCCTATCTATTCTCCACCCATCTTGCTGTCCAGCCCAGCGGTGAACACCCTGCCGGCGGCCGCCGCGACTCGGTTGGGGCCTTCCCCGGAACCTGCTCCCCGGGTGCCTGCTCCGGCGACTTCCAGAAGCCGGGCCAGGGCCGCCTCATCCAGGCAGATGCCATCCACCTTGAGATAGACCACGCCCTCGTCCGGCGCACAACTGGCCTCGGCTACGCCGGGCACCTCGAGCAGTTTGTCTTCCAATAGTTTCGCCTGATCAGGGGCCAGCGGGCCCACCCGGTACATGCGGCTGCTCACATAGCGAGGCGGGCTCATGGAGCGGGCCACCAACCACCAAGAGCCGGCTACCGCGGCGCAGGCGCCAAAGACACCGGCCACGCCCCCCCACGCATAGAGTACACCACCGAGCACCCCGCCGGCGAAGGCTCCGAGAAACTGAGCAGTGGAATAGACTCCCATGGCCGTCCCTTTTTTGTCCGCGGGAGCAAACTTGGCCACCAGCGAAGGCAACAGAGCTTCCAACACATTGAAACACAAAAAGAAAACCAGCAAGCCTCCCACCAGCACCCAGAGCCGATCTGAGTACAGCGCCATGCCGAGCAGGGCTACGGCGATACTCCCCACCGCCAGCAGGAACATCGTCTTGAGACACCGGCGCTTCTCCGCCACCACCACCAGAGGCACCATGAGCGCCAGCGAAGCGAGCAGCACCGGCAGATAAACCATGCCATGGCGATCTGCAACCAGTCCTGCCTCGTCTCGCAGGGCGAAGGGCAAGGCTACGAAACTGGCCGTGAGCAGGAGATGGAGAACGAAAACACCCAGATCTAGGCGCAACAAATCGGGGTGGCGTAGGACGGCACCGAAATAGGTCGGCACCGGCTCGGCATCGCGATGCAGGCGTTGCGGCGGCGCCTGGGGCACACCCACATGGAGCAGGGCGATCCCACCCAGAGCCAGTGCCGCCGTGAGCCAGAAAATGCCCGGCACACCGATCCAGCCATCGAGCAAGGGCCCCAAAGCCAACGACAAGGCAAAGGACAGACCGATGCTCATGCCGATCACCGCCATGGCCCGAGTACGGTGTTCCTCGCGGGTGAGATCTGCCGTCAAGGCCATCACGGCAGCAGCGATGGCGCCACAGCCCTGCAGGGCACGACCGATGACCACGCCCACCAGGGTGTCGGCGAGCGCCGCCACCACGCTGCCGGCCGCGAACAACAATAGACCGGCGGTAATCACCGGCTTGCGCCCAATGCGGTCCGAGAGCAAGCCGAAGGGGATCTGTAAGAAGGCCTGGGTAAGCCCGTAGATGCCGATGGCCAGACCCACCAGCAGGGGATCGGGACGGGCCTCCAGAGTCTCCGCATATAGGGCGAAGACGGGCAGGATCATGAACAGGCCCATCATGCGCAAAGAAAAAATGCCTGCCAGTGAAAACGCCGCGCGGCGTTCGGCAGGCGTCATGCCGTTCGCTTTCATGCTTCGGTCGATTTTGCCTTGCCTGAAGAAAAAAGATTATATTAGCAGGTTACCGAGTTGCCTCCTAACCGATCCACGCCGTCCCCTAGGGCCCGCCCCGTCTTGACCCTCACGGGGGGGAGGGTATGCTCCCGCCTGAGCAGGCCGAGAGCTGGAATCAGGGAACCGGCACATGCTCGTAGCCACAACTCCCGCAGGAAGGACATGGAATTCATACACATCCGGGGTGCGCGCACCCACAATCTGAAGAACATCGATCTCGACCTGCCCCGCGACCGCCTGATCGTGATCACGGGCTTGTCCGGCTCCGGCAAGTCCTCGCTCGCCTTCGACACCATCTATGCCGAGGGGCAGCGGCGCTATGTGGAATCCCTGTCCAGTTACGCCCGCCAGTTTCTCTCCATCATGGAGAAACCGGACGTGGACCACATCGAGGGCCTGTCGCCTGCCATTTCCATCGAACAGAAGACCATCTCCCACAACCCCCGTTCCACGGTGGGCACCGTCACCGAGATCCACGACTACCTGCGCCTGCTCTTCGCCCGTACCGGTACGCCGCGCTGTCCCGAACACGACATCGCCCTGGAGGCGCGCACCGTCAGTCAGATGGTGGACCAGCTCCTGCAGCTGCCCGTCGGCACCCGCCTCATGGTGCTGGCACCAGTGGTCAGCGCGCGCAAGGGCGAACACCAGCAAGTACTGGAGACCCTGCGCGGGCAGGGCTACATCCGCGCGCGCATCGATGGGGTGGTGACGGAACTGGAACGGCCGCCGGCCCTGGATCTGCAGAAAAAACACACCATCGAGGCCATCGTCGATCGACTGCGCATCCGCCCCGGTATCCAGCAGCGCCTGGCGGAGTCCCTGGAGACTGCGCTGCAGCTCGGCGAAGGCCTGGTACGCATCGCCTTCATGGACGAGGAGCGGGAGGAATGGCTGTTCTCCGCCCGCTATGCCTGCCCCCACTGCGGCTACAGCCTGGCGGAACTGGAACCGCGCCTGTTCTCCTTCAACAACCCGGCGGGGGCCTGCCCCACCTGCGACGGCATCGGCGCCATCCAGTTCTTCGATCCGGCGCGCGTGGTCCTGCATCCGGAACTGAGCCTGGCCGCCGGTGCGGTGCGGGGCTGGGACCGGCGCAACAGCTATTACGCCCAGCTCCTGGCGGCGCTCGCCGCCCATTACGGCTTCGACGTGGAAACCCCCTATCAGGAACTGCCGGAACGCATCCAGCACGTGATCCTCTACGGTAGCGGCGAGGAGATCATCGAATTCCGCCACCTGGGTGAAGGCGGGCGGGAACGCATCCGCCGCCATCCCTTCGAGGGCATCATCCCCAACATGGAACGCCGTTACCGGGAGACCGAATCGCCCGTGGTGCGGGAGGAACTGGCCCGCTTCCTCAGTCACAAGCCCTGCCCCGACTGCCACGGCACCCGCCTGCGCCGCGAGGCCCGGCACGTCTACGTCGCCGGCCGCAGCCTGCCAGAAGTGGCCGCCCTGCCGGTGGGCGAGGCGCTGGACTTCTTCCGCGGGCTGTCCCTGCCGGGCCAGCGGGGACAGATCGCCGCCAAGATCGTCAAGGAAATCGAACTGCGCCTGGCCTTCCTCGTGAACGTGGGCCTGGACTACCTGACCCTGGACCGTTCCGCGAACACCCTCTCGGGAGGCGAGACCCAGCGCATCCGCCTGGCCAGCCAGATCGGCGCCGGCCTGGTGGGCGTGATGTATATCCTGGATGAACCCTCCATCGGCCTGCACCAGCGCGACAACGCCCGCCTGCTGGAGACCCTCACCCACTTGCGCGATCTGGGCAACACCGTGATCGTGGTGGAACACGACGAAGAGGCCATCCGCAGTGCCGATCACGTGGTGGACATCGGCCCCGGGGCCGGAATCCACGGCGGGCGCGTGGTGGCACAGGGCACCCCGGAGGAGATCGCCACCAACCCGGACTCGCTCACCGGCCGCTATCTGAGCGGAGCGCTCGCCATCGAAGTGCCCCGCACCCGCACCGCCCCTCATCCCGAGCGCTGGTGCCGCATCGTGGGCGCGCGCGGCAACAATCTGAAGAATCTCACCGTGGCCATCCCCGCCGGCCTCATGACCTGCGTCACCGGAGTCTCCGGTTCCGGCAAGTCCACCCTCATCAACGACACGCTCTACCGCTTCGCGGCGCGCAATCTCTACGACAGCGGCGAGACCCCTGCCCCCTGCGACGAGATCCAGGGCATGGAGCTGTTCGACAAGGTGGTCAACATCGATCAGAGTCCCATCGGCCGCACCCCACGCTCCAATCCGGCCACCTATACCGGCCTGTTCACGCCCATCCGCGAGTTGTTCACCGCCACCGCCGAAGCGCGCGTACGCGGCTACACGCCGGGGCGGTTCAGTTTCAACGTCAAGGGCGGCCGCTGCGAAGCCTGCAAGGGAGACGGCGTCATCAAGGTGGAGATGCATTTCCTCCCAGATGTCTACGTCCCCTGCGACGTGTGCCACGGGCGCCGTTACAACCGCGAGACCCTGGAGATCACCTACAAAGGCAAGAACATCCACGAGGTCCTGGAAATGACGGTGGAAGAGGCGCGCCACTTCTTCGATGCCGTGCCCGCCATCACCCGCAAGCTGCAGACCCTCATGGACGTGGGCCTGGCCTACATCAAGTTGGGGCAGAACGCCACCACCCTCTCCGGCGGCGAAGCCCAGCGCATCAAGTTGTCGCGGGAGCTTGCAAAGCGCGATACCGGCCGCACACTATACATATTGGACGAGCCCACCACGGGGCTGCATTTTCACGACATCCAGCAACTGCTGCAGGTGTTGCATCGCCTGCGGGACCACGGCAACACCATCGTGGTCATCGAGCACAATCTGGACGTCATCAAGACCGCGGACTGGATCATCGACCTGGGCCCCGAGGGCGGCGATCAAGGCGGTGAGATCGTGGTCTGCGGGACGCCGGAAGAGGTGGCAGCCTGCGAGCGCTCCCACACCGGCCGTTTCCTGGCACCGGTGCTGCAAGCACCAACCCGGGGCCCGGCGGTATCCGCCCGTTCTCCTTCGCGCAGACAACGCCGGGTGGGACGGGCCTGATCCTACCCGCTGCAGAGGCCGGCCTGCGGTTCCGGGGTGGGCTTGCACGCCGGGATACGAACATCGACAAAGGAGAGACGCCATTCCACCCCTGCACCAGCAAGATCCTCCTGCGCGCAAGCCGCGCCGTGCTGCTCCCGCCATCGCCCGGCTGCTGGCGGGGCTGCTGGCGCTGATGGCGCTGTTGGCCTTGCCCGTGCAGGCGGCGGCCGCACCCGCTCCC
>WFNO01000057.1 GCA_015488555.1 Gammaproteobacteria bacterium | reverse complement strand
TGGTGTAGCGGAACAGCGGTACCGGCACCAGCTCCGCCAGCCGCCGGGCGCCGATCCAGCCCCTGGCTTCGATTCGCGTCACCGAACCCCGGGCGCCACCCGCGGCCGGCAGGGTATCCACTCGCAGGCGGGCAGGCATACCCAGTATCTTGCCCGACAGATCGTCGGCGAAGAGCCCGGCATTGCTGAAACGCAAGGCCCCGGCGAGCCCCTGGATCTCCAGCGGGGGCTGGCCACCCACCGCCAGCAGGCTGTTCGTGAAGAGCAGCCGCCCACCCACCTCGGCGCCGGAACCGGCGGCCAGCGGCTTGCGCACGGTGAGTTCCAGGCGACTCCGGCCGAAGGCCTGCAATCCCTCCAGATAGTGGCCGAAACGATGCCGCAAGGGGCTTTCCCGCAGAAAGCGCAGGACGTCACCGGTGGGGCCGCGGGCGGTGCCGCTGATGTCCAGCATCGCCGGACGGGCCGTCATGTCGGCGATGACGATGGCAGCCGATTCCACGGCAGAAGTCAGGCTGCTGGCACTCGCCAGTTCGATCTCCAGGCGCCGATTGCGGAATCGCAGGCCCGCTTCGATTTCCTCCAGACGCGGCCAGCCCCGGGCATAATCGAGAATGCCATCGAGTACGGTGAAACGGATCTCGAGCTGGGTCGCGGTACCGAAGGCGGCTGCCTGCAGCGGTCCGCGAAACAGGAGTTCGCCGCCGGGGATGCGACCAGCGACGATGGCTCGCTCCAACCAGCGCACCAGCCCTGGGCGCATGACGCCGGCCGGGAGATAACGGGCCAGCGGCTCCAAGGTGGCGGCGGAGAAAGTCAGGGCCAGATCCAGCTGCGGCGGGGTGTCAGCGGTGGACGGCAGCTCCAGATCCAACTCACCCTGGAGGCGGAGGGCGGGATCGGTCCAGCGCAGCTCCCGCCCCTGCAGGCGCCATCCCCCGTCCTGTGCTTCGCGGCGCCAGTACCATTTGCCTGCAAGAGTCTGCGCTCTCAGGGGACCGCGGAACAGAGCGGGCAGCGCCAATGCTTCGCCTGCGGTCAGCTCCAGCACCCCTTCGGCTTCGTTCATCACGAAGCGGCCATCCAGCCCCTGTACCCCCGGTATCGATGCCGGTATCGATGCCGATATCGATGCCAGTACCAATGCCGGCCCGTCATCACTCCCCTCCGCCTGGCTGGCGGCCTCCCAGCCGAGGCCCGTGAAGGAGCCGCCCACCCAGTAACGCCAGCCGGCATCGCGCGTTGCCGGCACCCGTACGTGGAAATAGAGATCCCTCAAAATCCCGCGGGGATGGCGCGAGACCAGATCGTCCAGCAAGGCGGCCCAGGTGTCCGGTGCCGCACCGGAGGACACCTCAGCAGAGCGCACGCCCGCCCACCAGGAAGCGGTCTCCACCACGTCGGTCACGTCGGCCAAGGCCAGGCGGCCGGTCCAGCGCCCCTCTTCCTGCAGCAGATGCAAGGCAGTCTGCGGCCAGGCGCCACGCGCCGATACCAATCGCAAGCGCGTGGCGTCCAGACGCCAGCCGGCGGCGGTACGCTGCCAGAGGAAATCACCACCCAGACGCCGCCACGGCAAAGGACGGACATCCTGTCCGTCCCGGGAAAGGCCAGGACCCTGGAGTTGCGCGCGGCCTTCGAGCCGCTGCAGGTGGTTGCGGTTCCAAACGCCCCACAACTGTAAATCCAAGCGTCCTTGCCTGAGTTCCCATTCGCGCCAGCGCAAGGGCCAGGGCAAGCGGGTCACATCCAGTCCGGTGAGCGCCAAGTGCAGGCGGGCCTCACCGCCGCCAGTCGCCTCCCCGTCCGCCGGCAAGTGCACCATCTCTCGCAGATCTCCCCGCACCAGGGCGCCGATCTGCAGCCGCTGAGCTTCACCTTCCCCTTCCAACGCCATCTGGACCTGCAGGCGGTGGAGTGCTCCCTCGTTCGACAGGTACAAGGCCAGGTCCCGGAAATGCCAGACCTCCCCAGGATGGCGCTCGTCGTGCAGGTCGAGGGCACCGTCCTCCAAGGCCAGGGTACGCCGGGCCTGCAACCAGGACAACAATTGCCGGGCATCCAGCATTTGCCCGGCTGTGCCTCCCAAAAGTTGGATACTGCCGTCCTGCCGGCGAATCATGGCCAGGCGCAGGCCCCGCAGAGTGAGACGACTGAATTGCGGCACCCCGCGGCGCAGGCTAGGCAGGAGATCCAGCTGCACCACCGCCTCGTCCAGGCTCAGCAGTGGGCGCTCGCTGCCCGATTCATACAAAGTGAGACCATGGAACCCGAGGCGCGGTCCCCAGCCGTACCAGCGGGCCTCGATGTGTTCCACGGCCAGCGGTACGCCCAAGTGCCGGGAAAGTGCCTCTACCAGCTCTACTCGATAGTAGGATGCCAGAGGCAGCAACAGGCGGGCAGCACTGAAGGCCAGGGCCAGTAGCAGCAACAACACCACCAGCGACAGCCACAACCGCCGGACCAGCCTGCGTATCACCTCCTCATCTCCTGCCTCGCATCCCCCGCCTCATCGTCCGGACCACAGGCGGTACGCCCGCCGGCGCATCTTCTCCTGCATCTTCTCCTTTTCCTGCATCTTCTCTAGGCTGCCGGATGCGGGACGGATGGAGCGAAGAAGCCTGCCACAAGCCGCTCGCGGGCATGCCCGAGCGGGATGCCTGCGGGCCCCGATCACTGATCCGGCATCACATCATGACGACGTCGAACTGTTCCTGGGTATAGAGGCTCTCCACCTGCAGCTTCACGGGCTTGCCGATGAATTCCTCCAGCTCCGCCACACTGGTGGACTCCTCGTCCAGGAGCATGTCCACCACTTCCTGGGAGGCCAGCACCAGAAACTGCTGGGCTTCGAACTGGCGCGCCTCGCGCAGGATCTCCCGGAAGATCTCGTAACAGGTCGTCTCTCTGGTCTTGACGGAACCGCGGCCCTCACAGGTGGGGCAAGGCTCGCACAGGATGTGCTCCAGGCTCTCGCGGGTGCGCTCGCGGGTCATTTCCACCAGGCCCAACGGGGAGACCGAACAGATGTAATGCTTGGCCCGATCCGCCTCCATGCTCTTCTCCAGGGCCCGCAGGACCTGGTACTTGTGCTCCTCGTCCGTCATGTCGATGAAATCGATGATGATGATGCCGCCCAGGTTGCGCAGCCGCAATTGCCGGGCGATGGCCTGGGCCGCCTCCAGATTGGTCTTGAAGATGGTCTCTTCCAGGTTGCGGTGACCGACGAAGGCCCCGGTATTGACGTCGATGGTGGTCATGGCCTCCGTCTGGTCGATGTACAGGTGCCCCCCGGACTTGAGCTGGACCTTGCGTTCCAGGGCCTTCTGGATCTCGTCCTCCACCGAGTAGAGATCGAAGATGGGACGCTCTCCGGGATAGTGTTCGATGCGAGGCACCAGTTCCGGTACGAATTTGCGGGCGAAGTTGAGCACCGTGTGATAGGTCTCGCGCGAATCGATGCGCACCTTGTCGATGCCGGTACCGGGCAGATCGCGCAGGATGCGCAGGGTCAGCGGCAGAGCGGCATAGACCAGGGTGGCGGCTTCCTGCTCGCGGGCGCGCTGCTGAATGGAGGCCCACAGTTTCCGCAGGAACTCCATGTCTTCCAGGATGTCGCTCTCGGACGCCCCCTCGGCGGCGGTGCGAATGATGAATCCCTGGGGTGCATCTTCCCGCTGCCCTTTCTGGACGATGGCCCGCAGGCGCTCGCGTTCGGCCTCGTCCGCGATCTTCTGGGAGACGCCGATGTTGCGCGCCCCGGGCAGCAACACCAGATAGCGCGAGGGAATGGTGATGTGCGTGGTGAGTCGCGCGCCCTTGCTGCCCAGGGGATCCTTGATCACTTGCACCAGCAGCTCCTGTCCCTCGTGCACCAGTTCGGTGATGGACGGGCCATTGCGACGCTCGCCTTCCTCGCCCGGATTTTGGGTCACGAGATCCTGGGGCAAGTGGATGTCGGCGGCATGGAGAAAGGCGGTGCGCTCCAAGCCCACCTCGATGAAGGCCGCCTGCATGCCCGGCAACACCCGGCTCACCCGGCCCTTGTAGATGTTGCCCACCAGGCCCCGTTTCTTGGCCCGTTCGATGTGCACCTCCTGCAAGAGGCCGTTCTCGACGATGGCCACGCGGGTCTCCCGCGGGGTGACGTTCATCAACACTTCGTCACTCATGTTCGCGCCTCGTCTCTTCTCTGAACCATTCGATCCCCACCGCCCGCAACAGTTCGGCGGTCTCGAACAGGGGCAGGCCCATGACCCCGGAATAACTGCCCTCCAAGCGGCGGACGAAGACCGCGGCCAATCCCTGGATGGCATAGCCGCCCGCCTTGCCCAGCGGCTCGCCGCTGGCCCAGTAGGCCTCGCGCTCGGCCGGCGACAGCACGCGGAACCACACCCGGCTGGTGGAGAGCCGCGATAGGGTCCTGCCGTCCGGCGTGCGCAGCACCACGCCCGTGTGCACCTCGTGCATGCGCCCCGAGAGCTTCTCCAGCATGGCCAGGCCGGTGGCCCGGTCTGCGGGCTTGGTGAGCAGCTCATCCCCCACAGCCACCACCGTGTCGGCCGCCAGTACCGGCAAGCCGTCGGGCCAGGCCCGCTGTACCGCCGCAGCCTTCTCCCGCGCCAGGCGCAAGACATAGTCCGGTGCCGCCTCCCCCGCGCGCGGCCGCTCGTCGATGGCGGCACAACGCACCTGGCAGGGAATGCCGATCTGTGCCAGCAACTGGCGGCGCCTGGGTGAGGCGGAGCCCAGAACCACGCGCGCGGGGGCACGCTCTTCGTGTTCGTCTCCGGTCATACCCGGTGATAGGGATGGCCGGCCCCCAGACTCCAGGCTCGATACAATTGCTCCGCCACCAGCACCCGCACCAGATAATGGGGCAGGGTCAGCGGACTCAGGGACCAGCATGTCTCCGCCCGTTCCAGACAGGTACCGTCCAGGCCGTCGGCACCCCCCACCAGCAAGGCCACCGGCCGGCCCTCCAGCCGCCATCGTTCCAGTCGCCGGGCCAGTTCCCGGGTACTCCAGGCTGCACCTCGCTCATCCAGTGCGATCAAGTGCGCCCCGGTGGGCACCGCCTGCAGCAGGCGCCGCCCCTCCTCCCGGCGGGCACGCTCCGCTGCGACGCCCTTGCGGCGCGGCACGGGCACGACTTCCGTGAGCGCCAGGGCGCACTCCCGGGGCAGGCGCCGGGCATATTCCTGGAATCCCGCCGCCACCCAGGCGGGCGGCTTGCACCCCACGGCGATCAGATGGATACGCATGGCCCCCCGTACCGCGCCACTGTCCAGACCCCGATCAGAAGCGCGCACCGCCGCCCGGGACATTCTCCTTGTCAATGCGGTCTTCCCCGGTCCGGTCTTCCCCGGTCCGGTCCTCGCCAGTCTGGTCTTCTTCACCAGCCCGGCCTTCGACGGGCGGTTTCACGCGCCACAGTTTCTCCAGCTGATAGAAATCCCGCACCTGTGGCAACATGATGTGCACCACCACGTCGCCCAGGTCCACCAGCCCCCACTGGGCGTCCTGCTCGCCTTCCACCCCCAGAGGGCGTACTCCCCGCGCCCCGGTCTCTTCGATGACATGTTGGAGCAGGGCCCGCACATGGCGATCGGAGGTGCCGCTGGCGACCACCATGTAATCGGTGACCGTGGTCATGCCGCGCACGTCCAGTACCGTGATGTCCACGGCCTTGAGGTCCTCCAGGGCGGCGACGGCGACGTCGCGCAGGCGTTCCGCTTTCATGATCCCGCCCCGCTCGCCCGGCCGCCTTCTCCATGGCCTGCTTTCCGGGCCTCATCCCGGAGTTCATCCCGATCAGCATTCCGGTCTTTTTCCCGGTACAGGCCTTCCCGCCAGATATACTCCAGCACCGACTCCGGCAACAGATAACGCGGGCTCAGGCCGGCCCGCACCAGCTCGCGAATGCGGGTGCCGGAGATATCCAGTTGTGTCACCGGCACCATCAGAATGGCACCGGCTGGACGCCGCCGCAGGTCCCGGACCTCGTCCACCCGGCAGCGCTCCAGCAACGACGCCACGGCGGTGGAAGGCGCGCCGGCCACACCGGGCCGGTGCGCCACCACCAGATGTGCCAGCTCGATGAGGTGCTCCCAGCGATGCCAGGTATCCAGGGCATGGAAGGCATCGCTGCCCAACAACAGGCACAACGGGCGCGACCCCAGCTCCTCGCGCAGGGACTGCAGGCTGTCCACCATGTAGGAAGGGCCCTTGCGCCTCAATTCGCGCTCGTCGATGCTGAAACCGTTCTGCCCCGTCACCGCCAGGCGCAACATGTTGAGGCGGTCCCGGGCAGCGGCCGCCGGCGCACCGCGATGGGGGGGGCGGCCGCAAGGCAGGAAACGCAACTCCTGCAGCTCCAGGTGCTGGGCCAGCTCCAGAGCGATGCGCAGGTGACCGAAGTGAACGGGATCGAAGGTGCCGCCGAGTATACCTAACATGGACCGGGAGAATGCACGCGCCCGCAGGCCGGAACGCCGGATCCTGAGGAGCGAAGGCGTGGGCGCGGGAACATCCCAATTGGGATCCGGGTGGGTATCCGGGCGGGGATCCCCATACCGCCGCTCATGTCCCCCGCTCCACCGATGGCAGGATCATTGCCGGATGTGCCCGTCACCGAGAACGATGAATTTCTGTGAGGTCAGGCCCTCCAGTCCCACTGGACCGCGGGCGTGGAACTTGTCGGTGCTGATCCCGATCTCGGCCCCCAGGCCGTACTCGTAGCCGTCCGCGAAGCGGGTGGAGGCATTCACCATCACCGAACTGGAATCCACCTCGTGCAGGAAACGCCGGGCCCGCGCCAGGTCCTCGGTGACGATGGCATCAGTATGGGCGGAGCCGTAGCGGTGGATGTGTTCCATGGCCTCGTCCAGACCGGCCACCACCCGCACGGCCAGGATAGGCGCCAGATATTCCGTACGCCAGTCCTCTTCCGTGGCCTCTTTCATGTCCGGGACGATGGCCCGGGCGGCGGCGCAGCCCCGCAGCTCCACCCCGGCCTCGCGGTAACGAGCCGCCAGGGGCGGCAATACCGCGCGGGCGATACCCGCCGCCACCAGCAGGGTCTCCATGGTGTTGCAGGTACCGTAGCGCTGGGTCTTGGCGTTGTAGGCCACGCGCACGGCCTTGTCCAGATCGGCGCGGTCGTCGATGTAGACGTGACAGACACCGTGCAAGTGCTTGATCACCGGCATCCGAGCCTCGCGCGAGACCCGCTCGATGAGGCCCTGGCCGCCGCGGGGCACGATGACGTCCACGTACTGTTTCATGCGCACCAGCTCGCCCACTGCGGCCCGGTCCGTCGTCTCCACCATCTGCACGGCATCGGCGGGCAGCCCGCTGGCCTCCAGGGCGTTCCGCACGCAGGCGGCGATGGCGCGATTGGAATGGATGGCCTCGGAACCGCCGCGCAGGATGGTGGCATTGCCCGCCTTCAGGCACAAGCCGGCGGCGTCGGCAGTGACGTTGGGGCGGGATTCGTAGATGATGCCCACCACCCCCAGGGGCACGCGCATGCGGCCCACCTGGATGCCGGAAGGCCGATAGGCCATTTCGCTCACGGCTCCCACTGGGTCGGGCAGCGCGGCGATCTCGCGCAGGCCCGCGGCCATGGCGGCGATACGGGCCTCGTTCAGGGCCAGCCGGTCCAGGAGGGCTTCGTTCAAGCCGTCCCGCCGCCCTTGCTCCAGATCCTGCGCATTGGCCTCCAGCAACCGCTCTGCCTCTTCCTCCAGGGACGCCGCCATGGCCTCCAGAGCCCGATTCTTGAGCCCCGTCTCGGCCCGGGCCATCTCTCGGGACGCGGCCCGGGCACGCCGGCCGATCTCTTGCATGTATGCTTGGATATCCGTCATGATCATTCGTCGCTCGCGTATCTCTGCCGATCCTCTCGCGCGACGGCACGTCAGCCGTCGCTCATGGCCATGAACTCGGCATTTCCCCCGCTGGAAGTCCCATCCTCAAGATCAATTGTATCAGTTCGTCCCACACATTGCCCGAGCACGCCTCCGGCGCCTGTCCCTTGATCAGACGGTCGATCCTGGCGAGGCGGCGCAGCAGGGCCAGGCAGGCTCTACGGTCGAGACGCTGCAAGGCACGGCGCAGCAGGGGTTTGCGCCGTTCCCACACCCGCTGCCGGGCAAGGACCTGCTCCACCGGCATGCCGCTCTCACAGGCACCGGCCATGGCCGCCAGGCTACGCAGTTCTCGCGCCAGGGCCCAGAGCACCAAGACCGGTTCCACCCCCTCGCGGCGCAAACCGGCGAGGATACGCACACCGCGCTGCACATCCCCCGCCAAGGCACTATCCACCAACGTGAAGAGATCGAAACGGGCACTGTCGGCCACGGCGGCCAGGACCTCTTTCTCGCCGAGGGCGCCCGGCCCGTGGAGCAAGGCGAGTTTCTCGATCTCCTGGGCCGCGGCCAGCAGATTGCCCTCCACCCGTTCCGCCAGCAGGGTCACGGCCGCCGCACTGGGCCGCATGCCGGCATCCTGCATGCGGCGCCGGATCCAGGCCGGCAGTTCACGCGGCGCCAACGGCCACACCGGCACCACCACGCCCGCCCGTTCCAGCGCGCGGTACCAGCGGCTGCGCAGCTGCGCGCTCTCCAGCCGCCCGGCGCTGGCGAGGAGTACGGTGTCCGGCGGGGGGCGTTCGGCATAAGCCTCCAGAACCCGCGCCCCCGCTTCCCCGGGCTTGCCTCCCAGGCGCAGTTCCAGCAGGCGGCGCGAACCGAACAGGGACATGCCCGCAGCGGCCTCGAGCAGCTGGTTCCAGTCGAAACCGGCCTCGGCGTGAAAGACCAAGCGCTCCTCGAAGCCCTGTGCCCGGGCACGCGCCCGGATGGCATCGCAGGCCTCCCCCACCTGCAGGGGCTCGTCTCCGTACACCAGGTAGAGCGGCGCCAGATCCCCTTGTAGATGCTGCGGCAGTTGGCGCAGCGCCAGCTTCACGGGGCTTCCCTCTGAGTTCCAGAACCGGTCCCCTTCCTGGATTCCGGTTCAGTGTTCGGTGTCCCCTCATCCTGCAGGGCAGCCAGGCGCCGCAGGATCTCTCTAGCCACCGCCCGGCGCATGTCCTGGAAGAGCTGTTCCGACTCCGCCACCAGGGCATTGACCGCGGTCTCGTCGAAGCGAATGTCCCGCTCCCGGTGCAGGGTCTGGGGAGGTAGCAGGAGCCGGCCCGTCCGATCGCGCACCTCGAACCGGGCGTCGTAGTTGAGGCGGTACTCCTGCACCCGCGCCATATCGCCCACGCTCAGCACTTGCCGTTCGGCCCGCTCGCCCAGTATGCGCAGCTCCAGTGCCGCCTGCTCCCGCGGCACCGGCGGCGTGCCGGCCTCCGCCAGCAATTGTTGCAAGGCGCCGAAGAGTGGGCTGCTGCGGTCGCCGCTCAAATGAATGGCCCGTACCGTACTGCCCGCGGCCGCCGGTCCGGCGGGCACGCTGCCCCGCAGGTGATAACCGCAGCCGGCGACCGACAAGACCATAACCCCCACCAGCATCCACACCGGAAACCATCCTGCGACTGCCGCGGTGGACTGCCGTTTCGGAGCTACTCCGGAAAGTGAACTCAAAACCGGAACCACAACTGAAAATCCATCAGGAGGATGACAGACATGGCGGGCAGTTGGGTCCGCCCTTCCTCAGGAACCGGTGACCACGTTCACCAGACGCCCGGGCACGACGATGACCTTGCGCACGTTCCGGCCGGAGACGAAACGCTGCACGTTGGATTCCGCCAGGGCGGCGGCCTCGATGGCCTCGCGGGAGGCATCGGCGGGCACGGTGATGCGCCCTCGCAAGCGGCCGTCCACCTGCACCACCAGTTCCACCTCCTCGCGCACCAGGGCCGCCTCGTCGGGGCGGGGCCAGGAGGCCTCGAGTATGTCGTCGCCATAGCCGAGCAGCTGCCACAGGCGCTGGGTGATGTGCGGCGTGATGGGCGCCAGCAGGGGCAGCAAGATGCCCACGCCCTCGGCCAGGAGCCGGTCGCGGGCCGCTTCCTCGCCGTCCGCCGCCGCAAGCTCCACCAGGAGATTGAGCAGTTTCATGCCCGCGGAGACCACGGTGTTGAACTGGTAGCGGGCGAAGTCGTAGTCGGCCTGGCGCAGCAGTTCATGCATCCGGCGCCGGTATTCCCGCAAGGGGGCTGGCACCTGCGCGCTCTCCGCCAGGGCCGCGCGGCCTCGGGCGATGGCCGCTTGCTGGTCGCGGCAGAAGGCCCACAGGCGTTTGAGGAAACGATGGGCCCCTTCCACACCGCTGTCGGACCATTCCAGGGACTGTTCCGGCGGCGAGGCGAACATGATGAACAGGCGCACCGTGTCGGCCCCGTAACGGTCGATCATGGCCTGGGGATCCACGGTATTGCCCTTGGACTTGGACATCTTGGCCCCGTCCTTGAGCACCATGCCCTGGGTGAGAAGGCGGGTGAAGGGCTCGTCGCCGGCCACCAGGCCTTCGTCCCGCAGTAGGCGATGGAAGAAACGGGCATAGAGCAGATGCAGAATGGCGTGCTCGATCCCGCCCACGTACTGGTCCACCGGCAACCAGTAGGCGGCCCGCTGGTCCAGCATGCGGCGGTCTTCGTCGGGGCAGGCGTAGCGGGCGTAATACCAGGAAGACTCCACGAAGGTGTCGAAGGTGTCGGTTTCCCGCCGGGCGGCCGCGCCGCAGCGGGGGCAGTCCACGTGCACGAACGCCTCCACCTGCGCCAGCGGCGAGCCGCCTCCGGCCTCGAGAGACACGTCCTGCGGCAACACCACCGGCAGATCCTCGTCGGGAACGGGCACGCAGCCGCAGGCCGGGCAATGGATCATGGGAATGGGAGCCCCCCAATACCGCTGGCGCGACACCCCCCAATCCCGCAGGCGATAATTCACACGCCGCCGGCCCTTGCCCCGGGCCTCCAGGTAATCGGCGATGGCCTGGCAGGCCTCCTCGGAACGCATGCCGGTGAAGGGCCCGGAATCCCGCAACACCCCCGGCTCGGTGTAGGCAGCATCGTGCACGTCCGGCGCCGGTCCCTCCACCGGAAAGACCACGGGGCGGATGGGCAGGTCATAACGGCGCGCGAACTCGTGGTCCCGCGCATCGTGGGCGGGGACCGCCATCACCGCCCCGGTACCGTAGGACATGAGCACGAAATTGGCCACCCACACCGGCAGCCGTTCGCCGGTGACGGGGTGGACGGCCTCGAAGCCGGTGGGCATGCCCTCTTTCTCCATGGTCTCCAGGTCCGCTTCCGCGGTGGTGGCCCGGCGGCAGCGCTCGATGAAATCCGCCAGCCGGGGGTCACGGCGGGCCGCCGCCTGCGCCAGCGGATGCTCCGCCGCCACCGCCAGATAGGTCACCCCCATGAGGGTGTCGGGACGGGTGGTGAACACCGTGAGGGGCTCCTCCAGGCCCGGCACCTCGAATGCCAGTTCCACGCCTTCGGAGCGGCCGATCCAGTTGCGCTGCATGGCGCGCACCTGTTCCGGCCAGCCCTCCAGGCGTTCCAGCCCTTCCAGGAGTTCCTCCGCATAGGCGGTGATCTTCAAGAACCACTGGGGGATCTCCCGGCGCTCCACCGGCGTGTCACAGCGCCAGCATCGCCCCTCGATCACCTGCTCGTTGGCGAGTACCGTCTGGTCGTGGGGACACCAATTGACCGGAGCGGTCTTGCGATAGGCCAGGCCCTTCTCGTAGAGCCGGGTGAACAGCCACTGTTCCCAGCGATAGTACTCGGGCTCGCAGGTGGCCAACTCCCGCGACCAGTCGTAGCCGAACCCCAGGCGCTGGAGCTGGCGGCGCATGTAGTCGATGTTCTGGCGGGTCCACTGCGCCGGCGGCACCCCATGCTGGATGGCGGCGTTTTCCGCCGGCAGACCGAAGGCATCCCAGCCCATGGGTTGCAGGACGTTCTTGCCCTGCATGCGTTGGTAACGGGCGATCACGTCGCCGATGGTGTAGTTGCGCACGTGCCCCATGTGCAGGCGGCCGCTGGGATAGGGAAACATGGACAGGCAGTAGAATTTCTCCCGCTGCGGGTCCTCCACGGCGCGGAAGCTGCCGCGCGCCGCCCATTCCTCCTGGACGGCGGGCTCGATCTCCTGCGGGCGGTATTCCGGAAATGCGCCGGGCGCTGTGCTGCTCATGCTTGCAGAATCCTGTTCTGTCGATGGTTCACCTGCCAGGGCCGCTCCAGGCGCCTGACATTTTCGTTCTGGCGCAATGTTACTTGGATTCGCGACGGCGTTCCAACGCCGCCGGCACGACCAGCAACAGCAGGCTGGCCATCACCACAGGCGTGTTGCCCAGGCGCACGTAGGGTGTGGCGCCGGTGCGGGATTCCACGGTGGCGCGCAGCACGTGTTCCTCGAAGGGGGGCGCGAGGGCTTGCACATCCCCTCGCGGGTCCACCACGGCGGTGAGCCCGGTATTGGTGGCGCGCAACAGGAAACGCCCGGTCTCCAGGGCCCGCATACGCGCGATCTGCAAATGCTGTGCAGGGGCCACGGAGCCGGCGAACCAGGCGTCGTTGCTGACGTTTACCAGCAATGTGGCGGCGGGCAGGGCACGAATGATCTCCTCACCGAAGGCGTCCTCGAAACAGATGGACACCGCCACCTGCTCGCCCGCCAGCTCCAAGGGCGGCTGATCGGGATCACCGGCGCTGAAGTCCGACATGGGCACCTGCATCCAGTCCACCAAACCACCTAGCACGGTGGGAAAAGGCAGGTACTCGGTGAACGGCACTAGATGGTGCTTGTGATAGAAGGCCGGCGGGCCCGCACCCACGCTCACCATGCTGTTGTAATAACGCCGGGTCTGTGGATCCAGATAGATCAGTCCCACCAGCAATGCCGGGCCGCGATCACCGATCTCGGCAGCAAGGACGTCCAGATAGGGACGGGCCTGGAGATAGAACATGGGCATGGCCGTCTCCGGCCAGACGATGAGGTCGCTGTCCCAATGCCTGCGGCTGAGGCGGCTGTACAACTCCACGGTGGGCTCGCGCATGGCCGGCAACCATTTGAGATTCTGGGCGATGTTGCCTTGTACCAGACTCACCGTCAGCGAACGCCCGGTGGGCTGGGTCCAGGGCCAGAGCTGGAAAACGGCGGCCAGCAGCCACAAGCACACGAAAGCGGCCACGTAAGTCCCCAGGATGCGGCCCTCCCGATGCTGCAGGGCGGCCAGGACCAGGGCGGCGCTGAGGGCGGTGGCATAGGAGACGCCGTAAACTCCCAGCACCGGTGCCACCCCCCCCAGGGGCGCATCGATCTGGCTGTAACCCAGGTTGAGCCAGGGAAAACCGGTGAGAAACCAACCCCGCACCCATTCCACCAGCAGCCATACCGCCGGATAGATCAGGATCAGACGCAGTTCGGACCGGATGGTACGCCGCCACGCCCAGAACCCTTCCAGGGTGACCGCCAGCCAACCCGCCAGGGCGGGAAAGAGGGACAGGAAGGCGATGAACGACAGAGTGATGAACAGCGACAGCCCCCAGGGCACCTGGCCGTATTCGTGGATGCTGATGAAGATCCAGCTCACGCCGGCGCCGAACATACCCCAGCCGTAGAGCATGCCGCGCCACAGGGCACGGCGGGGAGTGGCTCCGCGCCAGCCGGCGAAGAGGACGGCCAGGGACAGGATGGCCAAGGGGTGGAGATCGAAAGGCGCAAAGGCGAGCGGCAGGAACAGACCCGCAGCCAGGGCCGCCACATCCCCCCACAAACGATGCGGGCCGGCCATCCGGCGCAAGCGCGACCTCATGCCGGGACTACTGAGACCATCCCCGTCAGTGCGAACGACAGGTGGGGTGTCACCCTCTGACATTACGAGCCGATATCATGAAGGCACGGTACGAGCGGGAATCAAGGCCTAGACCCCTCGAGCCGGCACGGGCCGCTTATTGCGGGGCGGCGCGGCGGGCGGCCGGGGCCTGCACCTCGTCCTTCAGGATCAACTGCAGGAGATTGATGCGGCGGCTGTCGGCATGGAGGACCTTGAACCGGAACTGCCCGATGTCGATGGCCTCACCCCGCTTGGGCAAGTGCCCAAACTGGCGCATCACATGGCCGCCGATGGTATCGCATTCCTCGTCGCTAAGATCGCTGCCGAAGTATTCGTTAAATTCTTCGATGGGCGTACGGGCCTTGACGGTGTACTCGTGCTCACTGTGCTTCATGATATAGATTTCTTCCTCCACGTCGTGTTCGTCCACGATCTCGCCCACGATCTGTTCCAATACGTCCTCGATGGTCACCAGGCCGTCCACACCGCCGTACTCGTCCACCACGATGGCCATGTGGTTACGGCTGGCCCGGAATTCCTTGAGCAGAACATTGAGGCGCTTGCTCTCGGGAATGAACACTGCTGGACGCAGGATGTCGCGCATGTTGAAGCTGCGCCGGCGATCGCCCTGAAAATATGCCAGCAAGTCCTTGGCCAGTATGATGCCCACCACCTCGTCCTTGCTGTCTCCGACCACTGGGAAGCGGGAGTGGGCGGATTCGGTGACGACAGGCAGGATCTCCTCCAAAGTGGCGTCGCGCTCCACCACCACCATCTGGGCACGAGGGATCATGATCTCTCGCACTTGCATCTCCGACACCTCCAGCACGCCTTCGATCATGGCCAGAGCGTCGGCATCCAGCAGATGGCGCTGCTGAGCCTCTCGCAGGATCTCCAGCAACTCCTGGCGGCTCTTGGGTTCGCCGCTCAGGGCCTGTCCCAGGCGTTCCAGCCAGGTGCGCTGTACCGTTCCATGGTCTTCACGTCGTTCGTTCATGTGCGGTGTTCATCCTTAGGTCATGATGGGACCGGCAGGCGGCGACTCAGGCCTCCCGCCGCAGATCGGGAACCGATTCCTCGCTAGCATAGGGATCCTCGAAGCCCAACTGCGTCAACACCTTGCGCTCCTCATCCTCCATGCGCCTGGCCTCGACATGGTGCTCGTGGTCGTAACCCAACAAATGGAGAACGCCGTGCACCACTAGATGGGCCCAGTGCGCCTCCTCCGCCTTGCCCTGGGCACGAGCCTCGTCGGCCACCAAGGCAGCGCAGATCACCACGTCCCCCAACAGCGGTGGATCCAGCAATTCCGGCTCCTCGAAGGTGAAGGACAGGACATTGGTGGGACCGGACTGGTGCCGGTAAGTCTCGTTGAGCTGGCGACTCTCTTCCGGGTCCACGATGCGCACGGTGAGTTGGGCAGCTTCCCTACGCCCCGCCAGTACGGCACCCACCCAGCGGCGTATGTCTTTCTCCGCCGGCGGCTGCGCCGGGGCGCTACAGGCATATTGAACATCGATGGCCAGATTCATCGCACTGTACCATCCTCCGGGGTCTCCGGAGCATCCCCGGCTGCACCACCGCGCTTCCCAGCACCTGCCGTACGGTGCTCTTCGGCGCGCTCATAGGCGGCGACGATGCGCTGGACCAGGGGATGACGTACCACATCTTGAGCCTGGAAGAAGGTGAAACTGACTCCCTCCATGTCGCGCAATACCTCGATGACATGGCGCAGACCCGACCCCCGGTCCCGCGGCAAATCCACTTGGGTAATGTCCCCAGTGACCACCACGGTGGCACCAAAGCCGATGCGGGTCAGAAACATCTTCATCTGTTCCACGGTAGTGTTCTGAGCTTCGTCCAAGATCACGAAGGCCTCGTTGAGGGTGCGGCCGCGCATATAGGCCAGTGGCGCTACTTCGATCACGTTGCGTTCGATGAGCTTGCTCACCCGGTCAAAACCCAGCATGTCATACAGGGCGTCATAGAGCGGACGCAAGTAGGGATCGATTTTCTGGGACATGTCACCAGGCAAAAAACCCAGCCGCTCGCCCGCTTCCACCGCTGGACGCACAAGGAGGATGCGGCGTACCCGCTCCCGTTCCAGGGCCTGCACCGCGCAGGCCACGGCCAGATAGGTCTTGCCGGTACCCGCCGGACCAATCCCGAAATTGAGGTCGCAACAGAGGATATTGCGTAGATAGCGCCGTTGGTTCTCGCCGCGCGGGGTGATGGGCCCACGCCGGGTCTGGATGGCGATCTCCGGTTCGATACGTCCCTGCCGCGTGGCTGCCTCGACCTCGGCGGCTTGCAGGAACAAATGCACCCGGGCCGGAGTCAGCGCCACCTTGGCGGTCTCCGCGTAGAGGCGCTTGAGCAGACGACTGGCAGTACGCACCGGGCGGGCCTCGCCGATGATGCGGAAACTGTTGCCGCGGTTGTTGACCTCCACCCCCAGGCGGCGTTCCAACTGCCGCAGGTGTTCATCGAACTGCCCGCAGAGATTGGCCAGCCGCTGATTGTCGGCGGGTTCCAAAACCAGGTCGTAGGATTTAGGATGAGCGCTCAAGATGTTTCGGTCAGTTGCCTCGGCTTGGTTTCTTAACCATACGATCCGGCAAGCGGTCCCCAGCCTCTTCATTTCCAATTGGCAGCCCGCTCGGGCTGCGCACCGACCTCTGGTGGGGACTGCCGGGCAAGATCTGCGGGCGCAGCCACCACCTTGCCCCGCAAGGAATGGGGAAAGGCGGCGGTAATTTCAAGTTCCACCCACTGCCCCACCCAGGATGGATTACCGGCGAAATTCACGCTGCGATTGTCGTCGGTACGGCCGGTAATTTCTTGTTCGGACTTGCGCGAGGTCCCTTCCACCAATACCCGTTGCACCGTGCCCACCAGGGCGCGGCTGTAGGCAAGGGCCTGTTGTGCGAGCCGTTCTTGCAAGCGGTGCAGGCGTTCCTGTTTCACGCCCAGGGGCACGTCGTCGGGCAGGGCTGCTGCCGGCGTGCCGGGACGGGGACTGTAGATAAAACTGTAGGAATGGTCGAAACCCACTTCCTCCACCAGCGCCAAGGTGGCGGCGAAATCCGCCTCAGTCTCGCCGGGAAAGCCGACGATGAAGTCGGAGGAGATGCGAATCCCGGGGCGGGCGCTCCGCAAGCGGCGGACGATGGACTTGTATTCCAGCACCGTATGCCCCCGTTTCATGGCCGCCAGGATGCGGTCGGAACCGCTCTGCACCGGCAGATGGACGTGCGACGCCAATTCGGGAATCTCCGCAAAGGCCTGGATCAAGGACTCACTGAAGGCCACGGGATGAGAAGTGGTGAAGCGGATGCGATCGATGCCATCCACCGCGGCCACGTACTCCAGCAGTAGTGCCAGATCGGCCTCGGTACCGTCGACCATAACGCCCCTATAGGCATTGACGTTTTGCCCCAGCAGAGTCACCTCGCGCACCCCCTGGGCGGCCAGGGCAGCCACTTCGCTGAGGACGTCGTCGAAAGGTCGGCTCACCTCCTCCCCGCGGGTATAAGGCACCACACAGAAGGTACAATACTTGCTGCACCCTTCCATGATGGAGACATAGGCCTTGGGGCCTTCGGCACGCGGGGCGGGCAGGCAGTCGAATTTCTCGATCTCCGGGAAGGAGACATCGATCACAGGCCGGTGCTGCTCGCGGGCGGCGGCGATCATGCCGGGCAGGCGGTGCAAGGTCTGGGGACCGAAGATCAGGTCCACTTCCGGGATGCGCCGCCGGATCTGTTCACCCTCCTGGCTGGCCACACAGCCGCCCACGCCGATGATGAGCTGGGGGCGCTCCCGCTTCCAGCGGCGCCAGCGACCCAACAGGGAGAACACCTTCTCCTGGGCCTTCTCCCGCACAGAACAGGTATTCAACAGGAGCACATCGGCTTCATCGGCACGGTCGGTCAGCTCCAGGCCGTGACTCTCCCGCAGAAGACCCGCCATCCTGGCGGAATCGTAATCGTTCATTTGACAGCCGAAAGTCTTGATATACAGCTTGTGCGCCATTGGCTCCTGTCGAATTCACACCGTAATTTTTAAGCTACACCTTTTGCGCAAAAATATCCAGTGTGGCTGCACTCTCGTGCAACCTGGATAAAACTCGACAACATTTTGATTTAAAAATAATAACCTGCTTACCCGCGCGCCAAGAAAGGATTCTGCACTGATCTTGTGAATGCTTATGTCCGCCGCTTTGCACCCCTTCCGCCTGCTCGAGCCGCAGTCTCGATGGACGGCCAGAGAAACGAGAAAGGAAGTGGGCGTACACGTAGAGAAAAGGCCAACGGAGTGAAGGCTGACAAGGCCAGCAGCCACCAGAACGAGCCTGCGCCGCCTCCACCACTTTCCCCTGAAGAGAGCGAATCTGAACCAGAGGTGTTCTCTGACGAACGGGGAACGTCCGTGACGCCCCGGCCTTGCACGGTGGCCAGATCGTCCACCGCCGCCAGGGCCCGGGCCGCGTTCAACCGGCCTCTGCTAGCCACCAGCCCCGACAACTCCGGTACCGGATCCACGTGGTCGATGAGGATGGCCCGCAGGCGCTCCAGCGGCAGGTTCATACCCAGAGAACGGGCCCGGGCCAGCAACAGGGCGGCCGCACCGCTGACGAAGGCCGAGGCGATGGAGGTGCCGTCCACCACCGCCACCGCACCGTTCTTGGCCAGTCGAGCCAGGGTGACGATGTGCACTCCCGGGGCGGCCAGGTCCACGCTCTGCGGACCCCAGTTGGAAAAACGCGCCAGCCGATCGTCCATGTCGCTGGCGGCAACGGACACGATGTTGCGCAGATCGTAGCTGGCGGGCACGCAGGCATGCGGGCCGTCATTGCTCTGTCCCTCCGGCTCGCTATTGCAGGCGGCGGCCACCACCAGCACGCCGCGCTCGGCGGCGTATCGATAGGCCTCGTATTCCAGCTCGTCGAAACCGAGCGCCCCCGGCCAGGCCACGCCCATGGCGCCGTAACTGGCATTGATGATGTGGGCCCCGTTGTCCACCGCGTAACGCACGGCGGCCACGATGCGAGCCGTATCCGAGATACCCTGGTTGTCGAAAGTGCGCAGGGGCATGAGCGAGACGCGCCAGTTGAGGCCGGCGATCTGGGCCCCATTGTGGCCGCG
>WFNO01000056.1 GCA_015488555.1 Gammaproteobacteria bacterium | reverse complement strand
CGCGCCAGCGGCGTCTCGGGCAGTCTCAGCTCCGTAGGATCAGACACCCTGGCCAATCTCATGACCCTGTGGACCGAGAAATTCAAGAGCTTCTATCCCAACGTGACCGTCTCCATCCAGGCCGCCGGCTCTTCCACCGCGCCGCCGGCGCTCACGGAGGGCACCTCGAATCTCGGTCCCATGAGCCGCAAGATGAAAGGCAAGGAGATCGAGGCCTTCGAGCGCAAGTATGGTTACAAGCCTACCGCCATTCCGGTGGCCATCGATGCCCTCGCGGTCTATGTGCACAAGGACAATCCCATCGCAGGGCTGACCATCCCCCAGGTGGATGCCATCTTCTCCAGTACCCGCAAGTGCGGCTATCCGGAAGACATCACCCGCTGGGGGCAGTTGGGCCTGACCGGTCCCTGGCGCAACCGTGCCATTCAACTCTATGGTCGCAACTCCGTCTCCGGCACCTACGGTTATTTCAAGAAAAAGGCCTTGTGCAAAGGCGATTTCAAGAACACCGTCAACGAGCAGCCGGGTTCCGCCTCGGTGGTGCAGGCGGTCAGTTCCTCCATCAATGGGATCGGCTATTCGGGGATCGGGTACAAGACCTCCAGCGTACGGGCCGTGCCCCTGGCCAAGAAGGCGGGCAGGCCCTTCGTCGAAGCCACACCACAGAATGCCGTCAACGGCAAATATCCCCTGGCTCGCTTCCTCTATATTTATGTCAACAAACACCCCAACCGGCCCTTGCCGCCCCTGGAGCGTGAATTTCTCAAGATGGTCCTGTCCCGGGTCGGCCAGGAGGTGGTGGTGAAGGACGGCTATATCCCACTGCCCGCCAAGGTGGTGGCCAAGCAGCTGAGGAGGTTCGAATGAGCGCACTGGAGAGGAACGCCGGCAGTGGAAGTCTACCTGCCGGGTCGCTATCATTCCAAACCTTCATCATAAGCAAAAACCGCAGGAAAGGTAAGAAAATAATGAGCAAAAAAGTGATTGCCGCGGCCGTGGCCGCCGCCGTCGGAGGCATGGGGGCGATGGGCAGTGCACAGGCCAACGGTGTGATGTACAAGGACGGTGACAAGTATCTGAAGATCGGGGGGCGCATCCAGATGCAGTATTACCAGGTGGACCCGGACAACGGGGACAGCGCGGACAAGCTGTTCTTCCGCCGCCTGCGCCCGTTCATCGAGGGCAGCCTGTATCCCCACTGGAAGGGCAAGTTCCAGTTCGACTTGGGCAAGGCCAGTGGCGGCAACGAGGTCTCCCTCAAGGATGCCTACTTTCAATACAAGGGTTTCCAGGCCTTCAACATCGCTTTCGGCAACAAGGGCTTTCCGTTCTCCCGCGAGTATGTGACTTCTTCCAAATACCAGCAGTTCGTGGAACGCACCTTCGTCGGTGATGCTTCTTATGGTACGCCGGAATGGAATTTCGGCATTCACCTGGACGGCAAGTCCGGCAACCTCACCTGGGCGGCCGCCTTCGTGCAGGCCGATCTGGATCCCGACAACGGCAAGCTCGACTTCGATACGCCGGTGAACAAAGATCCCGACTTCAACCAGGGCTGGATGGTCGGCGGGCGCGTGGACTACCACCCCTTCGGCATCCTGAAGTTTTCCCAGGGGGATTTCGAGGGCGTGCAGAAGGCCACCATCGGCGTCTCCGCCTACACCTGGCGCAACGACGACGATGTGGAAAACGTCGTCAAGACCAGCACGCTGACTATAGACACGGATGATCCTGCCTGCCCTGCCGCCTGCCCGGTCACCGAGACCGTCACCACCTCGCCCAGCACCGAGGACGTGGATTCGGTGACCGCTTTCGAGATCAGCGGTGCCTACCGCAACAAGGGGCTCTCCATCGATGCACAGTACAACCAGATCCAGTCCGAGCTGAAGGCCAGCGGCGTCACCGACGGCCTGTACAAGGACAGTGAGACCACCCTGGACCAGTGGATGATCAAGGGCGGTTATATGATCATTCCCCGCACGCTGGAACTGGTGGGCGGTTACCAGAGCCAGGACGCCGACAACTATGCCGAGCCCTGGACACGCGTGTCTCTGGGAGCCAACTGGTACATCCAGAAACACCACATCAAATACCAGCTCACCTACCGCCAGAACTCGGATGCGCAAGGCGTCAAGGGCAACGACGTGAACGAACTCTTCGTTCAGGCCCAGTTCGTCTTCTAACCCTCTCCTCCATCTCAGGGGGTCGGTGACAAACGAGAATGATTCTCGTTTGTCACCGACCCCATTTCATATGTTTGTCACAAAAGGGCGCTAGGCTGGCGAGATGCTGCGCGAAGAATCCCCATCGTCTGGTTTCAGGACCACTCCCCTGGGCTGGCGCCTGGCCAAGGATCGCTTGGCGCGTCTGGGAGTGGGCCTGGGCGGCCTCGGGGTGATTCTGGCCATCGTCTTGATCTTCGTCTATTTGCTGTCGGTGGTGTTGCCGCTCTTCCAGCCGGCACGCATGGCGCCGTTGTCTTCGTATGCGCTGCCCGCGGGGGAGGTGGGCTCGGTGCTGGGCTTGGCGTTGGAGGAGCAACTGGAGATCGGCCTGCGCTATCGCGGGGACGGTACGGTGGCGTTCTTCAGGCCGGCGGACGGATCGGTCATAGGGGTGGAGCAGGTGGTGCCCATGGGAATGGACGTGAGCGCCTTTGCCGCCGGCGAGCCCGGCAGTGGCATCGCCGCCTTCGGCCTGGCGGATGGCCGGGCGGTGGTGTTCCAGGTGGTCTTCGAGACCCGCTACCCCGATGGCAAACGGGTGATCACGCCGCGCCTGGAGTATCCGCTGGGCGCGGCACCGGTGGTGGTGGACCCCGCGGGTCGCCCCCTGCGGCGGCTGGCGGTGCAAGGTGACGAGGAGTCCACCACCGTGGCGGGCGTGGTGGACGATGCGCTGGTCGTGGGGCGCTTCGTTCTGGAGGAATCCTTCCTGGGAGAGGAGCCTTCGGTGGAGGCCTATCATGGAAACTTTCCCCTGCAAGGCCGGGCCGTGGATCATCTGCTCCTGGACAAGGAGCAGCGCTGGCTCTATGCCGCAGACGGCACCGGCCGCCTGCTGGTGCTGGAGCTGGACGAAGAGGCGCAGGTGGGATTGCACGAGGAACGTACCTTGCTGAGCGACGGTGCCACCCTCACGGCCCTCGGCTTCCTGGCCGGGGACATCTCGCTCCTGGCCGGGGATTCGCGCGGGCGCATCCATCAATGGTTCCCCGTGCGCGATGCGCAAAATCGCACGAGGCTCACCCGGGTACGCACTTTCGCGCTCGATGGCGGACGGAACCGGGGGGCGGAATCCGATCCGGTGCGCCTGCTGGTGCCGGAGTATCACCGGCGCGGTTTCATCGCCGCCGGCGAGGGCGGGCGGGCGGTGTTGTTCTATGCCACGTCCCAGCGCACGCTGGCATCGGCCCAGGTGGGAGAGCATACCCTGGTGCAGGCGGCATTGGCACCGCGCGCCAATGCGCTGCTGGCCCTGGATGCCGGGGGCAGGCTGCATTTCTGGGAGATCGAGAACGAACACCCGGAGATCTCCTGGTCCGCCCTGTGGGGTAAGGTCTGGTACGAGAGCTATCTCGGGCCTGATTACGTCTGGCAGTCCACCTCCGCCAGCAACGACTTCGAGCCCAAGTTCAGCCTCATGCCGCTCACTTTCGGTACCCTCAAGGCGGCTTTCTACGCCATGCTCTTCGCCATTCCCCTGGGCATCATGGGGGCCATCTATACGGCTTATTTCATGGCCCCGCGCATGCGCGCCCTGGTCAAGCCCGGCATCGAGATCATGGAGGCCCTGCCCACGGTGATCCTGGGCTTTCTCGCCGGCCTGTGGCTGGCACCGCTGTTGGAGGCCAATCTGGCCGGGATCTTCGCACTGCTCTTGTTGCTACCGCCCGGCGTGCTGGTCTTCGCCTGGCTCTGGCAGAGGTTGCCCGCGCACCTGCGCCAGCGCCTGCCTGAAGGTTGGGATGCCGCCCTGCTGGTGCCGGTGGTCTTGGCGGTGGGGGCGCTGGCCTGGTCCGGTGGGCCGTGGCTGGAGCGGCTCTTCTTCGGTGGCGATCTGCCCGGCTGGCTGAGCCATGAACTGGGAATCGACTTCGACCAGCGCAACGCCCTGGTGGTGGGCATCGCCATGGGCTTTGCCGTCATTCCCACCATCTTTTCCCTGGCCGAGGACGCCATCTTCAGCGTGCCCCGCCACCTGCGCAACGGCTCCCTGGCCCTGGGGGCCACGCAATGGCAGACCCTGGTACGGGTGGTATTGCTCACCGCCAGCCCCGGCATCTTCGCCGCCGTCATGATCGGTCTGGGCCGCGCGGTGGGTGAGACCATGATCGTACTCATGGCCACGGGCAACACCCCGGTGATGGACTTCAGCATCTTCCAGGGCATGCGCACCCTGTCCGCCAACATCGCCGTGGAGATGCCGGAGTCCGAGGTGGGCAGCACACACTACCGGATTCTGTTCCTGGCGGCCCTGGTCTTGTTCCTGTTCACCTTCCTGCTCAACACCCTCGGGGAAATGGTGCGCCAGCGCCTGCGGCGCCGGTACAGCAACCTATGAAGACGGACGTGAAGCACTGGTTTGCCAGCGGTACCCCGTGGATCTGGCTCAACGCCGCGGCGGTGGCCGCCAGCATCGTCATGGTGGTAGGGTTGCTGCTGCTCATTGCGGTGCGGGGCATGGGGCATTTCTGGCCCAAGGACGTGCTGGAATTCACGCTCGCGGACGACCAGCGCCTGCTGGGCGAGATCCACGACCAGGAACAGGTCACCGCCGAACGCCTGCGGGCCGCGGGTTTCAGCATCGAAGGGGAGCGCGAATGGCTCACCCGCTATCTGGTCAAGACCGGCAATCGCGATCTCACCGGCATGGATTTCCGCTGGTTGCTGGAGACCGAGATCCGGGACCGGCGCGCGCCGCCCGAAGTCATCGCCATGGAGCGGCGTGAATGGGGCAACTTCTATGGCTATCTGGAGGCCTTGCAGCGGGACGGGCAGGTGGTGGCCGCAGGCGCCGGTGCCTGGACGGCCCTGCAGGAACGCTTGGCCGAGGCCCTGGCCCTTTACGAGCGGATCCGAGACATCGAGAAGGACGAGATCGGCGCCATCAACGCCGAGGTGGAGCGCCTGCGCCTGAAGGCGCGCCGCCACCAGTTGGAGGGGACCTATACCCCGGAGCGCCAGCGAGAATTGCAGGCCCGGCGCGCGGAATTGGAGGCGCGCTACGGCGTGTTGGAGCGTCAGTTGCAAGGCCTGTACCGGGAGCTGAACCGCGATGCAGTGGTCGTGCGCACGGTGGATGGCCGCACGGCCACCATTCCTCTGGCCAAGGTGGTGCGCGTCTACCGGCCCAACGCCATGACGGCGAGCGACAAGTTGCGCTTCTATTTCGCCAAGCTCTGGGAGTTCGTCAGCGAGGAACCGCGCGAGGCCAATACCGAAGGAGGCATCTTCCCCGCCATCTTCGGCACCGTGATGATGGTGATCCTGATGTCGGTGTTCGTCACGCCCTTCGGGGTGGTGGCGGCCGTCTACCTGCACGAGTATGCGCGCCAGGGGACGCTCACCCGCCTCATCCGCATCGCCGTGAACAATCTGGCCGGCGTGCCTTCCATCGTCTACGGCATGTTCGGGCTGGGGTTCTTCGTCTATTTCCTGGGCGGCAACATCGACCGCCTGTTCTTCCCCGAGGCCCTGCCGTCTCCCACCCTGGGCACTCCCGGCCTTCTCTGGGCCTCCCTGACCCTGGCCCTGCTCACCCTGCCGGTGGTGATCGTGGCCACCGAAGAAGGCCTGAGCCGCATCCCCCGCGCCGTGCGCGAGGGCAGCCTGGCCCTGGGCGCGACCCAGGCGGAGACCTTGTGGCGCACGGTACTGCCCATGGCCAGCCCCGCCATCATGACCGGTCTGATCCTGGCCATTGCCCGCGCCGCCGGCGAGGTGGCGCCGCTGATGCTGGTGGGGGTGGTGAAACTGGCGCCCAGTCTTCCCGTGGACGGCAATTTTCCTTATCTTCATCTGGAGCGCAAGTTCATGCACCTGGGCTTTCACATCTATGACGTGGGCTTCCAGAGCCCCAACGTGGAAGCGGCCCGGCCCCTGGTCTATGCCACCGCTTTGCTGCTGGTGCTGGTGATCGTGGTGTTGAATCTCACCGCCATCTACATCCGCAATCGCCTGCGCGAGAAATACCGGGCCTTGGAGCATTGAGCGCACACGGGTATTCATTCGGAGCGACAGTCACATGCCGACACCCACCCATGGTTTCGATCCCGCTGCCCTGCTGCAGGCCACGCGCGATCCCGCCGCCGAGGAGACCTGCCTGGAGGTGCAGCACCTGAACCTGTTCTACGGCGAGAAACAAGCCCTGCGCGACATCTCCTTTACCATTCCCAGACGCCGTGTGACTGCATTCATCGGTCCCAGCGGCTGCGGCAAGTCCACCTTGCTGCGCTGTTTCAACCGCATGAACGACCTGGTGGACGGGGTGCGCATTGAGGGCCGCATCCTGCTGGACGGGGAAGACATCTACGATCGCTCGGTGAACGTGGTGGAACTGCGCCGCCGCGTGGGCATGGTGTTCCAGAAACCCAACCCCTTTCCCAAGTCCATCTACGAGAACGTGGCCTACGGCCTGCGCATCCAGGGGGTGCGGAAACGCCACGTGCTCGACGAGACGGTGGAGAAGGCCCTGCGCCGCGCGGCCCTGTGGGACGAGGTGAAGGACCGCCTGCACGACAACGCCCTGGGGCTTTCCGGCGGCCAGCAGCAGCGCCTGGTGATCGCCCGCGCCATCGCCGTGGAGCCCGAGGTGTTGCTGCTGGACGAGCCGGCCTCGGCCCTGGACCCCATCTCCACCCTCAAGATCGAGGAACTCATCACCGAGCTGAAGGATCGCTACACCATCGTCATCGTCACCCACAACATGCAGCAGGCGGCGCGGGTGTCGGATTACACGGCCTTCCTGTACATGGGCGAATTGATCGAGTACGGTGACACCAATACCTTGTTCACCAACCCCGCCCGCAAGCAGACCGAGGACTACATCACGGGCCGGTACGGCTGAGAGGACCTGTCATGACAGAAAATCCCTTTGGACATCACATCTCCAAGCAGTTCGATACCGAACTGGAGGACATGCGCAACCGCGTGCTCACCATGGGCGGCCTGGTGGAACAACAGATCGCCCAAGCCCTGCAGGCCCTGATCCAGGGCGACAGCGCCCTGGCGGAACAGGTCATCGAGCGCGACCGGGAGGTCAACACCCTGGAGGTGGCCATCGACGAAGGATGCACCCAGATCCTGGCGCGGCGCCAGCCCGCCGCCGGCGACCTGCGTCTGGTGGTGGCGGTGATCAAGACCATCACCGATCTGGAACGCATCGGCGACCAGGCCGAGAAGGTGGCGCGCATGGGGCTGCGCCTGGCGGAACAGGAACGGCCCAAGACCCAGCTCATGGAGATTCAGCATTTGGGCGAGCGGGTGCAGCGCATGCTGCATCACACGCTGGATGCCTTCGCGCGCCTGGATCCCGAGGCCGCCTTCGAAGTGACGCAGGAAGACGAGAAGATCGACTATCTCTATGAGGGCATCCTGCGCCAGGTGGTGACCTTCATGATGGAGGATCCCCGCGCCATCCGCCGTTCCCTGGACGTCATCTGGGCGGTGCGCGCCCTGGAGCGCATCGGCGACCACGCCAAGAACATCTGCGAATACGTCATCTATCTGGTGAAGGGCAAGGACGTACGTCACATCGGTCCGGAACAGGTGAAACAGGCCGTACTCGGGGAGCGCTGACCGGTGACGGACGCGCAAGCGGACCACCGCCAGGCCCTGTGCCGGGCCCGGCGCTGGGTGGTGAAGGTGGGCAGTGCCCTGCTCACCGGCGAAGGCCGCGGCCTGGATCGGGAACTCATTGCACTGTGGGCGGCCCAGATCGCCGAACTGCGCCGGGAGCGGGCGGCCGAGGTGGTGCTGGTCTCTTCCGGGGCCGTCTCGGAAGGGGTGCTGCGCCTGGGCTGGCGCGACCGTCCCCACGCCCTGCACGAATTGCAGGCCGCTGCGGCCGTGGGCCAGATGGGCATGATCCAGGCCTACGAGACCGCCTTCCAGGAACGCGGCCTGCGCACCGCCCAGATCCTGCTCACCCACGACGACCTGGCACACCGCCAGCGCTATCTGAACGCCCGCAGCACTCTGCGTACCCTGCTGGAGCTGGGCGTGATACCGGTGGTCAACGAGAACGACACCGTGGCGGTGGACGAGATCCGGTTCGGGGACAACGACACCCTGGCGGGTCTGGTGGCCAATCTCATCGAGGCCGAGGTGCTGGTGTTGCTCACCGACCAGGACGGCATGTACGACCGCGATCCCAAGCGCCATCCCCAGGCCCGGCTCATCCCCCAGGCCCGCGCCGGCGACGCCCAGCTCGAGGCCCTGGCCGCCGCCGGCAGCAGCGGGCACTGGGGGCGGGGCGGCATGCTCACCAAGGTGCGGGCCGCCGCCCACGCCGCCCGTTCGGGTACCACCACCGTCATCGCCGGCGGGCGGCAACCTCGCATCCTGTTGCGACTCGCCGCCGGAGAAGCACTGGGGACCCTCATCTACCCGGATCAAGAACCCCTGGTGGCGCGCAAGCGCTGGCTGGCGGGTCAGTTACAAGTGCGCGGGGAGGTGGTCATCGACGCGGGCGCGGTGAAGGTGCTGCGTGAAGGCGGCAAGAGCCTGCTGCCCATCGGCGTCACCGCGGTGCGCGGCGATTTCCAGCGCGGGGAAGTGGTCGCCTGCATGGACGGCGAGGGCCGCGAAGTGGCGCGGGGACTGGTGAACTACAGTGCCGCCGAGATCCGCCGCATCATGGGCCAGCCCAGCAACCGCATCGAGGAAATCCTGGGTTACGTGGACGAACCGGAGCTGATCCACCGGGACAACCTGGTGCTCATGTGAATAGAACCTGTCTCATCAAATTCCACTGTAAGGGTTGTCTCGTCAGAATTCTTGAGTTTTGGATTCAATTCGCAGTGGCGGATGAGTGCCAACGATCATTTTGCCAGTAGAGTGGGATTGTCATAATATGAGCGTGGAAATGAGAGTGTTTCGCTAGAACGGCTGCACGACCAGCAAGGATGGTGGGTGATCGATCGGGCGCTGCAACAGGCCAGCCGATATTTCTTCTGGGGGAAGTCTCAACCAGAAAAACTCCGCTTTTTACCCCTGGCTTCTCATTGTCTGGACGTAGCTTTTAGTTTCCACTTTCTCATAGAACTCCCAGGCATCCGCCGCGCCCTGGAACGGGCTGGGGGCAGGCCCCTGGACGAACGGGACCGCCAGCGCCTCGCCGTCCTCGCCTTCCTCCACGACGTGGGCAAGGCCAACCTGGGGTTTCAGTACAAGGTCTTCCCCAATGCGCCATTTGATCCCGCCGGCCATGTAGCGGAGTTGGGCGTCCTGTTCGGCGACGAGACCCTGAACCAGGCCTTCGCCGAGGCCCTGGAGGTCGAGTCGCTTCTACCCTGGTTCGACGACGATTGCGGCCTGGTGGCTTATCTCTATGCCACCTGGTCCCACCACGGCCGTCCGGTGCGCTTCGATGGGGGCCTAGCCGGCAAGGCGATGACCTGGTCGCGCCTCTGGCGACCTTACGAAGGGCATGACCCCATGGCCGCCGTGGCCGAGCTGGCGGGCTGGGCGCGCCGGACCTTTCCCCGCGCCTTCGAGCCCGGCGGCGAGCCCCTGCCCGGCCATGCGCGCTTCCAGCACCTCTTCGCCGGGCTGGTGATGCTGGCCGACTGGCTGGGCTCCCACCCCCACTGGTTCCCCGTCCGGCGCATCGCCCCCGAGGCACGCCTCGGCCATGATCGGGAGACCGCCCCCCGCCAGCTCCAATCGGTGGGTCTGGATCCCCGGCCCCTGCGCCCCGTCCTGCAATCCGGGTCCAAGGATTTCGAGGACCACTTCGGTTTCGCCCCCCGGCCCCTGCAATCCCAAGTGCACGCCCAGGACCCCAACGACCCGGCCACCCGCCTGCTCATCGCCGAGTCGGAGACGGGCTCGGGTAAGACCGAGGCGGCCCTGGACTGGTTCTTCACCCTCTTCGCCGCAGGCCAGGTGGACGGCCTCTACTTCGCCCTGCCCACCCGCGTGGCCGCGCGCGAGCTGTACACCCGCGTGCATACCACCATGGCGCGCTGGTTCCCGGACCCGGCCCGCCGCCCGGTGACCGTCCTCGCCGTGCCCGGCTATGCCCGGGTGGACGGCCTGCCCGCCGAGCAGGTCCTGCCCAAGCCCAAGGACGGCAACCTCTGGCAGGACGACGCCGACGCCCGCCGCCAGGAACGCACCTGGGCCATCGAGCATCCCAAGCGCTTCCTCGCCGCCACCGTGGCCGTGGGCACCATCGACCAGGCCCTCCTTTCGGCAGTGCAGACCAAGCACGCCCACCTGCGCGGCGCCTGCCTCGCCCGCAGCCTCCTGGT
>WFNO01000055.1 GCA_015488555.1 Gammaproteobacteria bacterium | reverse complement strand
CAGGCCGGCCGCCACCTCGTAGCGCCCGCGGGCATAGGGGTGGTAGCGACAGGGAGGATCCAGGTGACGGGATGCTGCGCTTGCCGGCACCTGTTCCAGGATAGTATCCCCTCGCCGCGCTTTTCGTGACAGAGACATGAGTGTTCCTTCTGCCGCAGTGTTCGAATGGGGTTTGGATGGGTTTGGCAGACTCCCATGATAGACTGAACCGGAGCATCAGTACCATCAGAATGTCCAACAGGAGGAGCAGCGAATATGAGCCCGAACCACACCCCCCTTACGTGGGTGCCCCGGATCCCGAATTGCGCACTTCGCCCATCGTCGAGGCTTCTCCTGCGGAGGAAGGACCGGAGTTGGAGGTGTTGCCGGAGATGGAAGGCGGCGCCGCGTGCTATTTCAACAACGTACGTTATCGGAAAGGGGAATACGTCTGCAGTGGTACTGGGGAATTGCTGCGTTGCGAGAAGGGGGTGTGGGTACAGGTGGGCAGCTGCGATCCTGACAATTCCTGAATCCTCATGGTCTTGATCTTCGACCCGCTTGCGCGCCTGATGAGAGCACGAACAAATGCTTCGCTTTTTCTTCCGCGCAGGTGTCTTGTCAGGCTACTTTCTGATCTCATTTTTGAAATTCCATTTGGTGGTTCTTTCCCGCATATGAAAGCCGTCACGGGATTCAGGGCTTGTGCAGGCCGTTCATGAAGCTGTTCATGGCCCGGTCCACCAGTGGGGCCTCGGCGATCACTTCTGCTTCCCCTTTGCGCAGCGCGTCGGCAAACTGATAGAAGGTGAGATTACGGGTGTTCTTGCCGTTACGGTTGGTGAACATGTAGATACCCGTGATGCTGTTGGTCCAGGTGAGTTTCTCCTGCGTGACCTTGCCATTGGCCTGGCGAAAGGCGATCCAGGTCCCGTTTTCCATGTCTTGGACGAGGCGAGTGAATTCGTCTTCCTGTTCTTCGTTGTGAATAGTGGTACCGTCCTCGCCCATGGTGATTTCTTCCACTTCCACGTCGCCAGCGCGGATGCTGGCCTCGATCTCGGCAAGGAGTTCGCTGGCCCGGGTGCTGGAACAGCGTTTCAGGACTTCCAAGGGCGAGGACGCCGCGTGTGTCTGCGGCGCTTGTAATATCTCTTCAGCGCACGCCTCGGAGAAATCCTCATCGAGAGATTCCTCCGGGTTCTCCCGCTTGAAGGCTGCCGCCGTTGCCGGATCGATCCCGTCGTGCCAGGCATCCTCCCCAATATCTGCTTGTGGGACATCCTCCTGCACCGGCGCCTCCGCGGCAGGCGCAAGTTCTTCGCTGTTCGCCGTGCGCCCGTCTTCCAGGTTGGCACCTGGCCTGGTCTCTTCGCTGGCGGCCATTTCTGAATCAGGTGCTGAATCAGGCTCTGCATCAGGCTTCGGATGCGGGTCTTGTGGCATCGCATCCCCTTCGGGCAGGGCGTCTTCGGGCATGCGCGCAGCGGGGGTGGATGCTCCGCCCGCCGTTTCGCTGCCATTGGGATCGGAATCGCGACCGGTGACGGAATTCGACACGCCTGCATCCCGATCCCGGCGTTGCCGCGCGCTCACCGCCTCACTGTGGCGGCGTGCCAGGTGGTTGAAGAGGGCTTCCTGTTCAGCTTCAGGCAACTCGATGAGGGACATGCCCTGGCGCAGCTCGTTCAGGAGCATGGGCAACGCATCTACCAGGCGTTTGCGCTCTTCGGCAGACTTCTTGGGAGCGATGCTCCAGATCAAGCGGTCCATGGTGTTCACGGCAGTTAGCCAGGCATCGCTTTCCTCTCCTTCCATGAGAAAGGTCATCATGAGCAGCGTCTTCCAATGGTGATCGAGGAAGTCGCGCAGGGTTTCGTCCAGTCCTTCGTGTTCCTGGAGGCGCTGCTGCACCGCTTCCGCCGCCTTCAGCCGGGCCCGTTCCTGGCGCTCCCGTGCCGCCACCTCTTCCCGCAGGCGGGCCTCCGCTTCGGCGGCCCGCTGGGCCGCCTCTTCCAGGTGGGCCTCCAGTTCAGCCAGCACCTCTCCGAAGAGCGATACATCGTCCTCATATTCGTTGAGGATACGCTGGACCAGGCGCTCAGCCAGCCCATAAATCGCCTCGGCCCCGGTTTCGTCCTCGATGCCGAGGGCGGCCTGAGAGAGCGTGTCGAGGAATTTGCGTGCCGGATGGTTCTTGCTGCGGAAGAAGTCCTTGTCCAGCATCACCACCTTGAGAATGGGAATCTGCAGACGGCCGATGAGGGCCTTCATGCGTTCCGGGATGGCCTTGTCCTCGAGGATGTAGTCGAAGAGCATGGCCACCACGTCGATGGTGCGGTCCTCTCCCTGGGGCAGGGCGCCGAACACCCCCTGTTCCTTCAAGCGATAGAGGATGTTGCCTGCGCCGATGTCCGGCAGCGTCCCGCCGCTCCCTGCACCGGCCATGGCCACGGCGCCATGTTGCAACTCGGTCAGATAGCCGATGACGCCGCTCATGGTCCCACCTGCGCCCGCAGGAAAGCCCGGTAGTGCAGCAGGACCCTGGGTGGGGACACCCCCGCCCAGGTCGCTGCTCGTACCACCACCTACACCACTACCCGTGCCGCCACCGGCTGTGCCAGGAATGGCCCGGGCATTCTGATATTGCACCACTGCCCGTTGCAGGGCGGCGAAGGGGTCGGCCATTCCTCCAGGTATTTCTTCGGGTATGCCACCCGGAGTCCCGGCACCGGCCCCACCGGCGTGGTCGCCCGGCACTTTCGGATTTCCGCCGTGCTGCTGAATGGCATATTGAATGCGCGGCAAGACGTCGTTCTGGGCCAGATGTTCGTTGATACGCCGGTAGATCTCTCGCAGATCGGGAACGACAAAACGTTCGAACAATTTGAGAATGATGAGTTTGACCTTGATGTCGGCTTCCAGAACTTCACAGGCCTCTTTGAAGGCCCGGCAGATGAGCAAGGGATGGAAGGGATCGTCCTCGTCCTTGAGCTCGGGTTTGTTGAGCAACAAGCCCACGCGTGTGTCCAGGGCGAACAATTCCTCTTTGCAGAGGTGCAGGGCCTTGCTCACCATGTTGGTGACGGCCAGATCGGTTTCCAGATGATTGTCCTCCACCAGGCTCAGCTCACCGGACAATTCGAGACCGCCGGTGGGAATGTCACGGGCACCGGTGGAAGCCTCTTCGATGGCACGCTGAAGGTCTTCCTCGAAACGCTGCTGGAAAGCGGCTTCCATGTCCTTGCGCTTGAGGCGCACTTCCCGCATTGCGTCGAAATAGGTATTCTGAACCAAGTTGTTTTCTGCCTTCTCGGCCAGTTCGAAGAGGGCGTCGTCCACCTGGCCAAGCATGGCCGACAAGGAGCGGCCCAGATCTTCGGCGGCAAGCCGGCTGCATTCCTGCAGCAGGCGTACCCCTGCGCTGGGCTGCATGAAATTCTTGAGTGGAATCACCTTCGGTGTCGTTTTGTCTGCCATTTCAATCACCTGTCCTGTATGCGTACACTACCGTACCGATAGTCGTTGGGATGGGCAGAGAAATACCACGGCAGAAGACCTCCAATCTGTGATCGAACTCTCACATTCTTCGTGTAGCGTCTGCCCGATGTCGTGAATGCGAACGGGTTCATGATCCTAGGGCAGTGCGGGGGAATGCGCGTGCGTGCGAAGACCCGGTACCAGGCCCAGTAACGGCCCGCAGCAAGAACCCTGGACGAGCATCGCTTGATGGCCCATCTGGACGCCACCGATCTGTTCAACGCACGTTTGAGTGGTAACACGTGCTCAAGCTATGGCAGGGCTGGAAAAGAAACATGTGCTCAATACCCGCGGATTGAACAGCCTAGGATTATGAGAATTATTTTTAGGGCAATGGGTTATATATTAT
>WFNO01000054.1 GCA_015488555.1 Gammaproteobacteria bacterium | reverse complement strand
TCGTGGAGGCGACGGACGACTTCACGCGAGACCTTGGCGTCCGCTGGGGGGGGGGCATGACCAAGAAGACGCCGTTGATGACGGGGGGGGCGGCTGCTCCTGGCGTGGATGCCAATGGCAATCCCACGTTGACGGGCGGGCAGGGATTCCTGGTCGATTTGCCTGCGGCCATTGGCGTGGGCGGCCTGCCGGGCGGCGCCTTGGGTTTGTCGCTGGGGTATCTCGGCGGGAAGGTGAATCTGGCGTTGGAGCTTTCGGCCGCCGAGGCGAACAGTCAGGTGAAGATTGTGTCCACGCCGCGCGTGGTGACGACCAATCTGACAAAAGCGACCATTGAGGCGGGCCAGGACATTCCCTTTGCCACGGTCAGCCAGAATGGCACTCAGGTGCAGTTCAAGAAGGCGACGCTAGGCCTGGAGGTGACGCCACAGATTACGGCGGACAGGCGCGTGCTGCTTCATGTGCTGGTGAAGAAAGACAGCGTGACCAAGACGACCGTAGGCGGAAACCCCGTTATTGCCACCAAGACAGTGGATACGAACATCGTGCTGGCCAGTGGTGAGACCGTGGTGATTGGCGGCATTTATGAGCGCACGCGCGAGAAGAGCAACAATGGCATCCCCGGCCTGATGCGCATCCCGCTGTTGGGCTGGTTGTTCAAGAAGGACTTCCGGAAGGATAGCAAGCAGGAGCTGCTGATTTTCCTGACGCCTAGGATTCTTGAAGAACAAACGGGGAGTGCGGCCACGGCCGAGGCCAGCTAGGGCTGGCGTCCGGCAGGATTCTCATCCTCCTCCTGGGTGAGTGGCGGGCGGCCTTCGGGCCGCCCGTTTCCTTATCACGATAAGGGGATGGCGATCCGGACTGGATGCGCCGGCGGTTTGCGGCAGAATGCCCGCATGACAGCCAAACAGAAGCCTGAAGCACGCATCTACCGCATGGAGCTGGGACCGCGCTCCTATGACATTCACATCCAGCCCGGCTGCCTGGATGACGTGGGTGCAGTCGTTCGACGCCTATTCCCGGAAGCATCGCGCTGCCTCGTGGTCAGCAACGAGGTGGTGGCGCCCCTGTATCTGGATCGAGTCCGTGAGAGCCTGAAGGGCGCGGGCTGGGAGGCGCATGCCTGCATCCTCCCCGACGGCGAGCGCTACAAGACGGTGGATACCTGGAGCCGCATCCTGGATGCGCTGATGGAGGCGCGGCTCACCCGCCGCGAGCCGGTGCTGGCCCTGGGTGGCGGCGTGGTGGGTGACATGGCGGGTTTCGCCGCCGCTTGCTACCGGCGCGGCGTGCCCTACGTGCAGATTCCCACCACGTTGTTGGCGCAAGTGGACTCCAGCGTGGGTGGCAAGACGGCCGTCAATCATCCGCACGGCAAGAACATGATCGGCGCCTTCTGGCAGCCCAAATTGGTGTGGATCGATCCCGAGGTGCTGCGCACCCTGCCGCCGCGCGAGCTGCGGGCGGGGCTGGCTGAGGCCGTCAAGTATGGCCTGATCCGCGATGCCGGGTTCTTCCGTTTCGCGGAAGAACGGGCCGACGCCTTGCTAAATCTGGACGCTGACGCGATGTCCCGCCTGATTTACGAGTCCTGCCGCCACAAGGCCGAGATCGTGATGGCGGACGAAACGGAGCAGGGCATGCGCGCGCTGCTCAATCTTGGCCACACCTTCGGCCACGCCATCGAGGCGATGACGCATTACCAAGCCTGGTTGCATGGGGAGGCCGTGGCGCTGGGTACGCGGATGGCGGCGCGCCTCTCGGAGCGGTTGGGCCATGCGCCGGAGGGAACGGAAACGCGGATCGTGGCGCTGTACCGGCGGCTGGGATTGCCGGTGGACATTCCCGCTTTTCCCGCCGATGCATGGCTGGACGCGATGGGACACGACAAGAAGAACATCAGCGATGCGATCCGGTTCGTGCTGATGCGGGGCATCGGCGATGCGTTCATCGCCGACGACGTGCCAGAGGAAGACGTCCGGGAACTGATTGCCTCTTACTAGGGCCTGTTCACACTTATTTGGACGGCGGCGACTTCGGCCATGATTTCGATCTCGCAAGGCAGCGCGCGCGTGGCGTGCCCTCTGCGGCACGCGAGCAAGCAATAACGTCGCGAGGCGGAATCATGGCCAAGTTGATGCCGCGCGTGAAAAATCTGGGCTGATGGGTGATATAAGTCGAAAACAGCCGGATTACGCCATTCGAAACAACTTTGCGTTATACCG
>WFNO01000053.1 GCA_015488555.1 Gammaproteobacteria bacterium | reverse complement strand
GCGTTCCATCATCTTCAATTCCATGAAGCGGATGGTGAAGCGGTGTTTGCCGCCGCTGATCTCGGCAAAGAAAGGCGTGCCGGCGGCTTCTACCAGCAGGCCTTGGACACCAACACCCCCTTTCAACTGATCCGGGCCATCGTGCCCGCCGGCACGCCTTTCTTTGCCGAGATCAGCGGCGGCAAACACCGCTTCACCATCCGCTTCATGGAATTGAAGATGATGGAACGCCCCGTCCAGACCGACCGGGACGTCAAGTTCCATCTCGCCTGCTGCGCCCTGTAGACCTGCCCTGTAGATCTGCCCTGTAGCTCTGGAAGACCCGTCGCCCCCGGACACCGATCCTACTGGATCGCGCCCCAGAAGGCCCGTATCGCCGCCACGCCCTGGGCCCCGTGCCACCAGGCCACCGGCAAATCCTGCTCCCCCAGCCCCCCCAAGGCATAGACGGGAAAGTCCACCCTCGCGACCAGCTCCCGGAAGGACGCCCAACCCAGCGGCGAAGCGTCCGGATGGCTGGGCGTGGGCGACACCGGCGAGAGCACGGCGAAATCCACCCCCACCGCCCGCGCCTGCGCCAGTTCCCGGGCATCGTGACAGGAAGCGGCCAGCCAGAGATCGCTGGGCAAGGGGCGGCTGTGCGCGCGCATCAGACTGTGGCGGTCTAGATGCAGCCCCGCCGCACCCACCTGCGACACCCAGGCCGCCGCCCGCTCCGGATCCGGGCCGCCGCCGCGCTCTGCCCCGGGCACGCTGAGCAACAAGGCCGCACCGGCCGCCTCACAGAGGGATTGGACCCGTCGCGCCAGATGCAGATAGGGTGCGGCCTCGAGCCCCGGCACCCGCAGCCGCACGAGCGGGAAACGGGGAAGCAGCCGGGCGAGCCGCGCCAGCCAGGTCTCTTCCCGCCCCGCTGCGGGAGGGGGGGTGATGAGATAGCGCGGGGGCAGGCGCAAGGCCGCGACGATGGCGCGGTTGGCCGCCGGCATCTCCGAGGCGGACAATTCGGCGGGATGCACCCAGCGCAGGCGCTGGCCCTCTCGCGCCCGGGGGATGCCGGACCAGTCCGCCACGTGCCAGACGTCCAGCAGGACGGCACGGTCCGGATAGTCGTGTGGCACCTGTATCAGGGGGCGACCCGCGCGCACCTCAAGGGCCAGTTCCTCCCGAATCTCCCGCCTCAAGGCCTGCCAGACCGTCTCGCCGGCTTCCACCTTGCCACCCGGAAACTCCCACAGCCCGCCCTGATGGCGATGCCGGGGCCGGCGGCCCAGGAGCAGGCGCCCGTCCGGCGCCTGGATGGCCGCCACCGCCACGTGCAGGCGTCCTGCGCGGCACGGGGCTTCTCTCCTGGCGCCGATTTGGCGGGTACCGGATGCCATAGTGGATGTCACGGGCAGGCAACCGGGGCGCGAGACGCGCCACGAAACCGAATCGCAAACCGCATGGTTACTTGTGGGAAAAGGCCAAGCGGGATCGGCCGCTCACGGGACGGCGGGTAGCTCAGGCAGGTGGTGTTCAGGCGTAGCAATCCAGGACACGTGCCGGGCAAGAGGAGGGAGTATCGCCTGCGGCGCGGGCCATGTCGCGATAGGCGGCGATGGCCGCTCGTGCCGAGCCGGCCACACCGGCGGTCCCGAAAAAACGCGCGCGGGCGAAGGGATCGAAGGCCGATGCGCCACCGGCACGGCCCTCATCCAACACCTCGCCCTCGATGATCCGTTCCACGGGCAGGGAGCGGGGCCTGTCCTGAACGAAAGCACCCCGCTCCACCGCACCGACCCTGCGCGGTGCCTCCTCCCCAGCAGCGGAACGCCAGCCGGGATCGCCGGTACGCCCGCCCCTGCGCCCGCCTTCGTCTCCCGGGATGGAGACGGGACGGGCGGCATGCATAGCCGCGATGTTCATGATGCCTCCCCGCGTGGAGTCACCTGGCAGGACGCTTCGGGAACGCGGTTTCCGGAAATATAGTTTCCGGGAATCCGCGCCACCCGCTCAGAAATAGAACTCCACGCCGATCACGGCCCCGTCGTCGATGGTATCGTCCTTCCCCTTGGCGGCACCCAGCTCCATCGCCCGATACCCCACGTATACCAGGGCCTGTTGCAAGATGTCATACCCGATACGCAACCCGTAATGGAGGAAATGCTTCCCGTCCATGAAGGTCACGATCCTGGGTGCGTAGTCAATATAGAGCCCAAGATGCAGCCTGTCCAGGGCCGGCGGCCGGTAGTCCAGCATGCCGGACAAGGCGATGGCAGCGAAGTCGTTGTCCCGCCCGGTGCGGCCGCCGTAGGCATGCAGGCCCACGCCCGCTTCGAGCCCCGGGGATTCACTGCCCGTCTGGCCGGCCACCATCAGGCCCGCCGCAACGACGTAGTCGTCGTCTGCCGTGTACAGAAACCCCATAGCCAAGCGGGTCTCGCCCAGGGCGGTGGCGCCTGCGGGATAGATGTTGACCCGGAACTGGGCGGCGTCGTTGTTGAGATTCGCCTCCAGGGAGCGGGCCTGCAAGCTTCCTGCAGCACCCATCGCCAAGCACAGAAACAAACCCAGATACCATGCGCCTCTCATCGATCTCCCCCTCTTCTGTATTCTAAATCCATCCTTCGTCCCTCCACGGCCGCCGAACCGGACCCCAACAAAGATGGGCATGCAATCTAGCACAATCAGACCGCAGATATCAGGTCCAGAGATCAGAAAGAAATGATTTGTCTGATATCTGATGTCTGATGTCTGTCATCTGATCGTGCGCGCGCAGACCCACACCTCCACCCGTGCCACCCCGGCCGCTACCAGGCATTCGGTCAGGGCCGCGGCCGTGGCACCGGTGGTGAGCACATCGTCGATCACGGCCACATGGCGCGGCGGGCCGG
>WFNO01000052.1 GCA_015488555.1 Gammaproteobacteria bacterium | reverse complement strand
TGTTCCAGTCGGCCAAGCGCAGGGCGCGTGGTTATAGAAACTTCGAGACCATCCGGACAGTAATCTTTCTGCTCGCCGGCAAGCTCGACTTTTCCAAAATCAATCCACATGTCACCGCCTAACCCACTCGAAATTCAATAGAGCCTTATTTACTAAGACAAACGATGACAAAGCCTCATCCAGAGCGTACCCGATGCGGCGCATCAAGGTGTGCTTCGCAGGCAATGGTCCAGCCCTTGGCAAGAGTCGTGCGCTGTATGGAAGACACGGGGCTTGTAGGCCTTGTCTTTTTTGACCGTGTTGTGCTTTTCCGTCCGATAGATCCGCTTGGTGAGTTCGTTCGCCGAGCGCGGTAGGCGCCCGTCGTTCTTTTTGCCAGCGGCGCGGAGAGGATGTGTCGTCGAAGCCGATGAAGTCATACCGGCGGTCTTCTTTCCATTAGGGCAGCGATCATTGGAACAGATGATGCGTTCTGCCCAGCAGGCGGTTGAGGAAGCGTTTGCGGTAGCGGTTGAGGTCGATGTCGTAGCTGCCGTCTGGCAAACAAGCGTCGATGGTGACGAGACGACCTGATTTATCCCGCTCCTTCTTGAATAGATCGAGTTCACGCGGTTTTTTCAAAGGTTGCTTGTCGCGGTCCAAGATCAGGAGCACTTTGGGACGCAGGCGCCGGTCTAGATTCTGCTCAGTAATGATGCCCACTTCACCTGTGCTCAGTTCGATGAGTGAACCAGTGGGATAGATACCGATGGCGCGGATGAATTCATCCACTAGTTCCGCCTGGAAGTCCAGGTCCCGCAGGTCGTGCAGCTTGATCATGGCCTCAGCCGGTGACAGGGCCAATTCTTCGTGCCGCGGATAGGTGAGGGCATCATAGAAATCCGCGATACCGGCGATGCGCCCCAGCAGGGGAATCTGATTGCCCTTCAGCCCACGCGGGTAGCCGCTGCCGTTGTGGCGTTCGTGATGATGGGCCACTACCTCTAGGACCTCAAGGTGGATGCCCCGGCTTTCACGCAGCATGGCGACACCGTAGGTGACGTGTTTCTTTAAGATTTCGTGTTCCTCGCGCGTGAGAGGCGCCTTCTTTTTGACCACCCGCTCGGGCAGTCGGGTCATACCCACTTCCGACAGCAATACTCCCAGAGCCAGATGTTCCAGCCGGTCTCGGGCCAGGCCCAGGTGCCGGCCGAAAGTCACGGCCCACACCGCTGCCCGCACGCTGTGACTGTAACTGTATTCGTCCTTGGCCCGCAGACGGGTGATCCAGATGAAGGCATCCGGATTGCGGGCGATGCTGTCCACCATGCGCACGGTGATCCTACGGGCTGTCTTGATGGCCGGAGGCTTACCGTTGGTCACCTTGTGCATGAGTTGGTCCACGGTCCGGACTACGTCTCGATGCAGCCTGCGGGCTGTATGCAGTTCTTGTTTCAGTCCACGGCTGCGGGTGTAGGTCTCTTCGTCGGCCGCCAGCTTGACCCGGGGTCTGGTAGGGGAAGGGTGGACGGATGTGGATGGAGAGGACAGAGCGTGTAGTGTGCGCTGTACCGAGACTCGGCTCTTGACCACGTCGACGTAGACGTGCTTGCAATACAGCGCCAGGGTCTTGATGTCCTCCTCGTCTTGGATGTGGAAGCCCTGGATGGGGAAGGGGGTACCGATCCAGGGTCGATCCAGGCGTGCCACGTACATACCGGCGAGGAGGTTTTGGACGGCGATCTTTTCCTGGGTGTATTCGACCACGATGAGCCCTTTCCCTCACCTCGCACCCGGGAGGTTGACGTGCGCAGGCGGGCCGCTTGTGGCAAGCTGCCCGAGGACGCGGAAGCGGTTGGATGGTGCGTTCTCCATTCATATCGGCAGCGGGGGGGCTTCCTTTATGGGGCTGCGCGCGGGATTGGTTTGCAAAGTCTTTATGAAACAATGCGTTACAAGTTTCTTATGCGGCAGGACCGAGCGGGAGGCGGCAGGCCGTGCCTGAGGGGGGGCTGCTGGCCCTGATCCTGCTGCTGGCGCTGCTCTATTCGGCCGTGGGACACGGCGGCGCCTCCGGCTATCTGGCTGCCATGGCCTTGTACGGCCTGGCACCCGAGGACATGAAACCCGCGGCACTGGTCATGAACGTGTTCGTGGCGGCGCTGGTGCTGCTGCGCTGGCGTGCCCGCCGTCCCATGCCCTGGGCGCTGCTGCTCCCCGTGGTACTACCGGCGGTGCCGGCGGCCTTCGCCGGCGGATTGATCCAGCTCGAGGACCAGACCTATCGCTGGGTGGTGGGCTTGGCGCTGCTGGCGGCGGCCGGGCCTTTCCTGCTGGGAGTCGGCGCGGCCCGGACGCTCCGGCCGCCGCAGGGGCTGGTGCTTGGGGTGACCGGCGTGGGCCTGGGATTCCTGGCGGGGCTCACCGGCGTAGGTGGCGGGGTCTATCTCAGCCCCTTGCTGCTCATGCTCGGCTGGAGCGGCACGCGGGACAGCGGTGCGGTGGCGGCGGCCTTCATCCTGTGCAATTCCCTGGCGGGTCTGGGAGGGCATGCCCTGGCAGGGGGCACCTGGCCCGAGGGGCTACCCTGGCTGGTGGCCGCGGCTCTGGCTGGTGCCGCCGTGGGTTCGCGCTGGCTGGTATGGCGCCTGTCTTCTCGCCGCCTCCTACAGCTTCTGGGCTTGGTTCTGGTGATCGCCGGGCTCAAGTCACTGGCCGGTGCGGGTGGATTCAACTTCCCGTTTGACGGGTGACGTCCACGTACAGGGTGAGGCGCTGGCCCGGCTGCAGGTATTTGTCTTTGGGCAGACTGTTCCATTTGCGCAGCTGGGCAATGGTGACTTTGAAGCGCTGAGAGATGCGCGCCAGGGAGTCGCCCTTGCGCACTGTGTATTGAATACGTCGGGTCTGTCCTGCTGTTGGCCCACGTTCCATCCACCGCACCGGAGAATTACTGGTCTCAGTGTGGGATTGGCGCCAGATCACCAGCTTCTGTCCCGGGCGCAGGAGGTCACGCGTGGCCATGCCGTTCCAGCGGGCCAACTGGCGTACTCCCACTTTGTGGGCGCGGGCGATGTCCCACAGGGTGTCGCCGCGGCGCACCGTGTAGACGAGGCGTTCCCCTTTGCGGGGCCGATTGCGCGTGGTGCGCAGGCGCTGGTCCTGGCTGAGGCGATAGCTGCTCAAATCACGGGTGGCCACGGGAATGATAAGACTGTGCCCGGTCCGGATGAGATGGCCGCGAATACCGTTGACCTGTTTCAGCACCGCCACCGTGGTACCGTAGCGTTGTGCCAGATGGCCCAGGGTCTCCCCTTCCCGGATGCGATGGCGAACCCATTTGATGCGTCTTTCGGGCGGCACTTCGGCGAGTCTCTCCAGGAAGCCGTCGGCCACCTCCACCGGCAGCAGCAGGCGATGCGGCCCAGAGGGATCGGTGGCCCAGCGGTTGAAACCGGGGTTGTAACGATAGAGATCGTCCAGGCCGAGACCAGCCAGTTCCGCGGCCAGTGCCAGATCGATCTGGGAACCGATGTCCACCACGCGCAACTGCGGGCGGTCGGGAATGGGATTCAGGGTGATGCCGAAGCGGGCGGGATCGGCGACGATCTCGCTCACGGCCAGCAGCTTGGGCACATAGGCGCGGGTTTCCCTCGGCAGGCGCAACGACCAGAAGTCCGTGGGTTTGCCGCGCCGCCGGTTCTTGCGAATGGCCTTCTTGACGGTGCCCGAGCCCGAGTTGTAGGCCGCCAGGGCCAGCAACCAGTCACCATCGAAAGTGCGGTGCAGGTATTGGAGATAGTCCAGGGCGGCGCGCGTGGATTCCAGGATGTCGCGCCGGCCGTCGTACCACCAGTTCAGCTTCAATCCGTAATGGCGCGCGGTACCCGGAATGAATTGCCAGATGCCGGCGGCGCGGCCATGGGAATAGGCGAAGGGCTGGAAGGCACTCTCCACGATGGGCAGGAGGGCGATCTCCATGGGCATGTCACGGGCGGCCAGGGCCTCGACGATGAGATACAGATAGGGCCGGGCCCGTTCCAGGGTGCGCTGCAGATAGTCCGGGTTGCGCACGTACCAGTTGCGTTCCGCTTCGATGCGGGGATGGCGTTGCGCGAGGATGCGAAAACCGGCCCGGATGCGGGGCCAGATGTCCGGAACCGCAGCGGGAGCCGTGTCCGATCCGGCGGTTGGGGTGGCGTCCGAGGTTCCGGTTGGAGGTTCGGCCGGCGTCTCGGTCGATGTCCCGGCGAGCGGCCGCGCATCGCCTGCAGCTTTCCGGTCCTGGTCATCCACACCCGGGCCGGCTGAGTCGCCGGCTTGCACTTCGAGTACAGGTGAGGCGCTCTCCAGCGGGGCCTCCAAGGGTGGAATAGGTCCAGGGTCCGGAAGCGAGGCCAGGCGCCGGCGAATGGGATCGGGGTAGACGATGTGGAAACGCCCGTCCCACATGGGCATGAAGTCCTCATCCGGCAGGCTGTCCAGGCCTTCATGGAGGCCCTTCGGGAATGCCGGCTCGCGCGCGTCTCGTTCCGTGCCGGCGAGTGCGGTATTCGCCGCCTCCTGTCGTTTGACTTGACCGACGGGTTCTGCGGGCGGGCGGGCTGCGGCGTCGGACTGCCAGCCGGGCCATTGGGCACAGCCGGCGAGCAAGACACCCATCATGAGGGCCGGTATGAGAAGCGGCGGGAAAGACTCAGCGCGATCCCTGACGGCGGAGGGCGAGATCATGGATGGTTGTTCCTTCTCATTCGCTCTTGTTGTTATGAATCGGCCATTATACCGCTCGCCTTTAATGAGGTTCTAGATTAGAATTAAATTGCAAGAATATGATATTAAATAAATTTTTATATTTCATCTTTCGTTCCGATTCCTTTCGGATCGCGACCCGCTGATCCCGCTCGGAACCGGATCGGTATGGGCGGGTCCGTACGGGTTCGCGCCTCTAACTGAAGGTGTCTTTCCAGTACCGGAGCACGGCAAACACGGCCTCTGGCGAGGTCAGGCTGCGGCCGCTGAAGCGTTCCGCGGTCGCCTGCACCTCTGGCAGATGGCAGCGCAAAAAAGGATTGGTGTCCCGTTCCAATGCCAGGGTGGAGGGAACGGTGGGCAGCCCTTGCCGGCGGCGTGCTTCGGCTTCGGCCAGGCGGCGGCGGAGGGCTTCGTTGCCGGGTTCCACCTCGCGCGCGAAACGCAGATTGCCCAGGGTGTATTCGTGGGCGCAATAGATGCGGCTTTCTCCGGGCAGGCGCCGGAGTTTTTCCAGGGACCGGTACAGCTGTTCGGCGCTGCCGCCGAACAGGCGCCCGCAACCGCCGGTGAACAGGGTGTCGCCGCTGAACAGGGCCCCGCCGGCGAGATAGACCACGTGATCCGGGGTGTGTCCTGGGGTTTCCAGGACCGTGAAGCGGGTTTCCACCAGGGTGATCTCGTCGCCTTCTTCCACCTCATGGTGGGGTTGGGGCAGAGGGCTGCCGTGGGGCACGAACAGGGCCGGTGCGTAGCGTTCCCGTAGGGCATGGACGCCGTCCACGTGATCGTAGTGGTGGTGGGTGATCAGAATGGCACGCAGTTTCAGGGCTCGTGCCTCCAGGACCTCGGTCACGGCTCGGGCATCACCGGGATCCACCACGGCGACTTCTCTTCCTTCACTGTTTAGGGGTGCGAGCCAGATATAGTTGTCACGGAAGGCGGGAACGGCGATGGCTTGCATGGGTTCAGCGTTTCTTTGCTATGCGGCGAAAAAACTGAATCGGGTACGTTACAAATATAGGGTATCCTAATCAATAATGGTACATTTGCATTCCGATCGCGTTCGTTTCATGGCCAAACCGGATTATCGCAAACTCTGCGCCGATCGCACGCGGTTGCGCTGCTGGTACATGCAGGGGCTGGGACGCCTGCTGCTGGAGCGCGAACAGGAACTGCTGGACCAAGTTCTGCACAACCTGTTCGGATTCTATCTGGTGCAAGTGGGATGCCTTGCCCCTGTGGATCTGGCACAGGCCAGTCGGGTCCGCTATCGGGTGGTGGTGGACTGCGATGGCGAGGATGTGGAATCCTGCGGGTATGCAGAGGGCGGGAGCGCGCAGAGCGAATCCCTGCCCCCTGTGCGCATAGGTCTGCGGGGACGACCCGAGGCCTTGCCCTTGCAACGTGATTCCGTGGACGTAATCCTGCTGCCCCACGTCCTGGAATTCGAACCCCACCCCCATGAGGTCCTGCGCGAAGTGGAACGGGTGCTGGTGGCAGAAGGGCACGTGGTGATTTTGGGATTCAATCCCTGGAGTTGGTGGGGATGTTGGCGGCTGTTGCGTCGGCGCCGTGGTCATCCCCCATGGTACGGGGATTTTCGCAGCGTCTTGCGAATCAAAGATTGGCTGGCCTTGCTGGGTTTCGACGTGGAGATAACGCGCATGTATTTCTTTCGTCCGCCGCTGCGTCACCAGGGTCTGATGCGCCGCTTGGGTTTTCTAGAACGCCTGGGCCGGCGCTGGTGGCCCTTTTTCGGTGGTGGCTATCTCATCGTGGCCAAGAAGCGGGTGATGTCCCTCACACCTATCAAGCCCCGCTGGCGCCCGCGCCGTCCGCTGGTACAGGTGGACCTGGCGAGGCGGGTGTGTGGGCGTCACCATTTCCGGCTGACTGGAGGGCGGGCCGGATGAGTGCAGCGTCGCCTGGACAGGGCCGCGTGGCGGACTCCGATGCGCTGGTGGAGATTTTCACCGACGGGGCCTGCCGCGGTAATCCTGGGCCGGGTGGCTGGGGAGCATTGTTGCGCTATCGGGGCACGGAGAAGGAATTGTCGGGAGCGGAGGCCTGGACCACCAACAATCGCATGGAGCTGCTGGCGGCCATTCGCGCCCTGGAGAGCCTGCGCCGACCCTGCCGCGTGCGTCTGACTACGGATTCCGAATATCTCCAGAAGGGAGTCTCGCAGTGGCTGCCCCAATGGAAGCGGCGCGGCTGGAAGACCGCCGCCAAGACACCCGTCAAGAACACCGATCTGTGGCGACGCCTGGACGAATTGGCTGCCCGGCACCAGGTGGAATGGCGCTGGGTGCGTGGGCACGCGGGGCACGCGGAAAACGAGCGTGCGGACGCCCTGGCCCGGTGCGCCATCGACGAGCTGCTGGAACGCCAGCAGCAGGAAGGGGAGGAATAGGGTTGGTTACGCAGTGACCGTGCTCGAGCTGGTGCTTGTATTCCCGGCCGGCCGTCCTGTATCTTCACGACCATGAGACAAGTGGTTCTGGATACCGAAACCACCGGGCTGGAGCCTGCCCAAGGCCACCGCATCATCGAGATCGGTTGCGTGGAACTCATCGACCGGCGGCTCACGGGACGCTATTACCACCAGTACCTGCAACCGGACCGGGAGATCGACGAGGGAGCCAGGGAGGTCCACGGCATCAGCAACGCATTCCTGGCCGACAAGCCGCGGTTCGCCGATGTCGTGGAGGAATTATTGGCCTTTCTCGATGGGGCGGAACTCATCATTCACAACGCCCCTTTCGATCTGGAATTTCTCAATGAGGAGCTGAAAAGGGTCGGGGATCGCTGGGGGCGGATCGAGGACCGCTGCCGGGTGGTGGATACCCTGGTACTGGCGCGCAACCTGCACCCGGGACAGAAGAACAGCCTGGATGCCCTGTGCCGCCGCTATCGCATCGACAATTCCCAGCGCACCTTCCATGGTGCCCTGCTGGATGCAGAGATCCTCGCCGAGGTCTATCTGGCCATGACCGGCGGGCAGGGTAGCCTGCTGCTGGGCGGCGAGCAGATCCATGCGGGTGGCGGGGAGAGCGGGATCCGGCGTTTGCCTGCCGAACGGCCGGTCTTGCGCGTGGTGCAGGCCAGTGCCAGTGAACGGGCCGCACACGCGCGTTGCCTGGAGTCCATCGCCGCCGTCAGCGGCGGGCGCTGTCTGTGGCCGCAAGACGATTGAAGCGCGAGATCGAACGAAGAGTGCTGGAGGAGCTGCGGAATGATCGATGCCGTACGCCGTTTCTTCGAGGATTGCGTCCAGCCCGAACTGGAACGCGGCGATCCTGAAGAGCGTGCTGTGCGCCTGGCTACCGCCGCCTTGCTGGTGGAGTTGAGCCGGGCCGATTTTCACGTCTCCGAGCAGGAACGCGAGGCCGTAAAGGCCTTGCTCGCCGATCAGTTCGAGCTGTCCGCGGAAGAGACCCGGCAGCTCATCGCCCTCGCGGAAGAGGAGACTCGGGCGGCCGTATCCCTGTATCCCTTCACCGATCTCATCGACAAGACCCTCAACCACGAACAGAAACGGCGCGTATTGTACCTGCTCTGGCGCCTGGCCTTCGCCGATGGACACAAGGACAAGTACGAGGAACACTTGGTGCGCAAGGTGGCCGACCTCATCCATCTGCGGCACCGTGATTTCATCCAGACCCGGCTAGAGGCCGAGGCCGACGCCCGTCAAAGCCGGTGATGGTGAACGAAGGGCAGCCTGCTAGGTTCGTGGTGACAGTCGAGTGTTTTCCACGGCATTTCAACAGTGAATGGGCGGGTCTATACTACGCCCCACGGCGCTCTGGGTGGTCATAATAGAACCGCTTGTTAACCTGACAGTTGCAAAAAATTTCAAAAGCGGTTTTCATGCTTTTAGTAAGGCTCTGGCTCGGGTTCCAGAACATGCAGGATGCCACGGGAGGTGAAGTCAAGAAATCCCCCTCTCCCTCTGGGAGAGGGCCGGGGTGAGGGAATAAATCTAAAATTGCGCCTCTTTTGAAATTTGAGTGGGTAGTTTACCCTTTTTGCTGAGACATGCGGAAAGGCAGATACGATGACGGGAGGTATGGAATCCAGACTGTTTGAAGCGGCCTTGGGCATTGAAGCGCCTTGGCACGTTATTTCTGTTGACC
>WFNO01000051.1 GCA_015488555.1 Gammaproteobacteria bacterium | reverse complement strand
GTTCGCCGGCACGCAGCAGGGGCGCGGCCGCCCGGCGGAAGGCCTGCAGGTCCTGCGGCGCACCCGCCACCAGCAGCTTGTGACGGATACGACTGGCGGGTGTCAGCAGTCCGGTGGCGGGCAGATCCTCCAGGGCCAGCATGAGGCGCGGTGCCACGTTGAACAGGGTGGCGGAGACCCGTGCCGGCTCGCTCGCCAGCACCGCCGTCACCCGCAGTTCCAAAGCCCCCAGTTGCAAGGTGTCCCCCACGGCGATTCCCAGATCTTCCAGCAGGCGCCGTTCCACCCACACGGTTCCCCGAGGCGGCGCCCCGCGCACCGCCCGCGCCGGCGCGAAGGGACGCGGCGCCACGCGCAGTTCCCCCCGCAGGGGATAGTCACGGCTGACCGCCGCCACCGCCGCCAGGCGGCTGCGCGTTCCGGCGTGCCCCTGCGCCATCACCATGGAGGGAAACTCCACCATCTCGGCCACCTCCAGACCGGCGGCGTGGGCCTCGCGGGCCAAGGCCGGCGGCAAGCGGCGGGATGTGGTGAGCACCAGATCACCGCCCAGGATGGCGGCGGCCTGCTGTTCCAGGGCCAGGCGGATGCGGTCGGTGAAAAAGCCCACGGCCGTCATGCTGGCCACTGCCACTACCAGGGCGATTACCAACAGGCGCAACTCCCCGGCCCACCACTCCCGGCGCAACAAGCGCAGGGCCAGCGACAGCGAGACGCGCGCGCCCTTCATTGCAGGCGGCCGGCCTCCAGGCGCAGCACCCGCCCGCAGCGGGCAGCCAGAGACTCGTCGTGGGTCACCAGCACCAGGGTGGTGGCGTGCTCCCGGTTGATCTCGAACAGGAGATCGATGATGCGCTGTCCGGTGGCGCGGTCCAGGTTACCCGTGGGTTCGTCTGCGAACAGGATGCGCGGACGACCCACGAAGGCACGGGCGATGGCCACGCGCTGCTGCTCCCCTCCGGAGAGCTGGCGCGGATAGTGGGCCAGGCGCGCCGCCAGTCCCACGCGCTGGAGAATGGCCGCGGCGCGGGCACGAGCTGCGGCGACCCCTTCACCCGCCAATTCCAGGGGCAGCATGACGTTCTCCAGGGCGGTGAGACTGGGAATGAGTTGGAAGGATTGAAACACGAACCCCACCAGGCGCCGGCGCAGGGCAGCCCGGCCTTCCTCGTCCAGGGCCGTGAGGTCACGGCCGTCCAGGAACACCCGTCCCCGCGTGGGCAGGTCCAGGCCCGCCAGCAGGCCCAGCAGGGTGGACTTGCCGGAGCCGGAAGGCCCCACCACGGCCACCGCTTCTCCGGGGTGGATGATAAACTGGATGTCTTCCAGCAGGCGCAGGCGCTCGCCGGCGGGGCTGATGACTTCCTTGGCCAGGGCCTGGGCCTCGATGGCGGAAGAAGGAGACGTGCAATTCATGAAACGCGTGTTGTGGGTGTTCTTGCTCTCATGGCTGTGGGCGGGAGACCTCCCTGCCGCGGGCGCGCCCCCGAGCGAGGCGCCCGTGATCCTGGTCGTGGGAGACAGTTTAAGCGCTGCCTACGGCATGGCGCAAAGCGAGGGCTGGGTGGCGCTCCTGCAGGCGCGCCTGCGGGAGACCGGCCATCCTCACCGGGTGGTCAACGCCAGCATCAGCGGTGAGACCAGCGGCGGGGCCCGCAGCCGCATGGTGGCCCTCCTGCTGCGCTGGCAACCGGCGGTGGTGATCCTGGAGCTGGGCGGCAACGACGGGCTGCAAGGGCTGTCCCTGGCCCGCCTGCAGGACAACCTGGCGGCCATGATCGAACTCAGCCGCGGGCATGGGGCCCAGGTATTGCTGGTGGGCATGCGCCTGCCTCCCAACTACGGCCCCTACAGCCGTGCCTTCGCCCGGGTCTACCAGACCCTGGCACAGCGTTATGACGTAGCCTTCGTGCCCTTTCTGTTGGAAGGTCTGGCCGACGACCTGTCCATGTTCCAGCCCGACGGTATCCACCCCACTCGCAACGCTCAGCCCCGTATCCTGGACAACGTTTGGCCGGTGTTGCGCGACCTGCTCGCCGCACCTCCGGCCAGGGAGGGGCCGGCC
>WFNO01000050.1 GCA_015488555.1 Gammaproteobacteria bacterium | reverse complement strand
CTAAGGCTTTTCAGAGTGGGACATCACAACAGTATATTTACCCGAAAGATATTCGCCAAATGCTTGTTCCTGAGGTGAAACAGGAGGCGCGCGAGGAAATTGACCGGCTGATTGTTGAAAGCTATCAAGCAGAAGAGGAATCCAAACGCCTGCTGGACCAAGCCAAACACCGCGTGGAAACACTTATCGAGGAGGCCATTGCCGCATGAAACTTGCTGACGAAGACCGGGCCCTGCTGGAAGAGCTGTGCCAGCAGCACGGGGTGAGCATCCAGAAGGTGCTGAAGCTGCTGGAAACGGTGCGCGAGTACGAATTCAAGGAGCGCCGCCACGGGGTGTATGACGCCTTGCGGGAGATCCTGAAAATGCCGCCGGAGGCGCTGGAGCGATAGGCCATGGAAGAGGCGCCGCTGGATCGGGACACTGTGCTGCACTGGCTCAAGGAGGAACTGGGCAGGCTGGCTGAGAACGCCAGCGAACAGGCCGCCTTGCAGGCACAGTTGAAGGAGGTGGCGCGCAGTAGCGAGCGCTTGCAGACCCAGGGTCACCCGATACCGGACGACCTGCGCCGGCTCAAGCTGGACCTGATGATGCGCCTGGAAAACGGCGAGCAGGCGGCGGCCGAACTGAAACAGTGGGCGGAAGGTCTGCGGCCGCTTCTGGCAAAGATCGACGCGGCCCTGATCGCCGGCAAACGGTCGGGGAAAGGCCCTTCGACCACGGGCAATCGCAAGCGCAAGGAGAAGGCTCCACGCACCAGCCAGGAGGTGCTGCGCGAATATTTGCTCACCGCCTTGCGTGAACTGGGCGGCTCTGCAAAGTGCTCGGAGGTGATCGATAAAATGCGTGACATGCTGGCAGGGCAGTTGCTTCCAGGCGACCTGATGAAACGGAAAACCGGCGAGATCATTTGGGAGAACAACGCCCATTGGGAGCGCAATGCGCTGGTGAAAGAAGGCATTTTGAAGAAGAACTCACCGCGCGGTGTCTGGGAGCTGGCGGAACAGGAAGATAAGACATGAGAATCAAGCGGCTGACCATCGAGGGCTACAAGTCCTTCCAGTACGAGACCACCATCGAGTTTCCAGCCGGCGCCGAGGGCAAGAGCATCTTCCTCATCGGCGGCATGAACGGCGCGGGCAAGACCTCACTCATGGAGGCCATCACCATCTGCCTCTACGGCGCCAAGCCGGACCTGATCTACAAGGCCATCAACCGCAAGGAGCTGGCGCGGGGCAATGCCCATGTTGCCATCGAGCTGGTGCTGGAGACCGACGATCTGGCCGAGATCGTGGTCAAGCGCAGTTGGTCTGCCGGCACCGTGCCCGAACCAAAGGCAAAGGACCTGGAAGAAAAGCTGGTGGTGGTGCGCGACGGCAAGCGCGTCTCGGTGCAGAACAAGCAGATGTGGCAGGACTTCATCCGTTCGCTGGTGCCGCCGGGGATCACCCAGTTCTTCTTTTTCGATGGCGAGAAGATCCAGGAGATCGCCGCCGACGATCATTCCGAGGTGCGCTTGCAGGCCTCGCTGGAGGCGGCGCTGGGCATCGAGTACGTCAAGCGCCTGGCCGATGATGTGCTACACATCAAAAACCAGGAACGGCAGGGCTTTGTGGAGATCTCCGACGAGGACCTGGAGTTCAAGCAGAGCGAGTTGAAGAAGGAGAAGAGCAAGCTGGAGCGCAAGCGCAAGGAGCGGGCCGAGGTGCAGCAGGCGCTGGACGATTTCAAGGAACAGTACGAAGAGGCGAAGAAGCGCTTCCAGGCCGCCTTTCAGTCCGAGCCGGGGACGCGGGAAGAGGCCCGCGCCAACGAGAAACGGCGCATTCAGGTATCCACCCGGCTGGGGCAGGTGGAAAACGAAATCAAGACCCTGGCCGAACAGTTCCTGCCCCTGGGGATTGCCGGCAAGCTGTTTGGCGATCTGCGCCGCCAGATCGAGGCGGAGCGGGAGTCCAGTCAGCAGGAGGCGATCCGCGAGAATGCCGAGGCCCTGGCCCACCAGATCGTGCGCGCGGTGGAGGAGCCGGAGCCCATCTACCATGAGCGCCTCACCCCTGAGAAGATGGCCGAACTGGAGCGGCGCATCCTGCGCCTGCTCAAGGAGGGCGCGGGCATCGGCGAGGTGAAAAAACTGCTCAACCTCTCCGAACGCGAGGCGGCGCGGGTGCTGCACCGCATGGAAGAGATCGAAGGCAGCGAGGTGTTTCTCATAGCCCCCCTGCTGGATGAGAAACGCGAGCTGGAGGTGGAGCTGCGTCGGCTGGAGGCGGCCTCCCAGATCGGCGCGGCCAGCGAAACCGAGCGCGAGCTGTTCGAGCAGCTTCAGGAGGAGATGGAGAGCGCCTCCAACCAGATCGGCCGCAAGACCGAGCAGCTTCGCTTGCTGGAAGAAGAACTGCTGGCGCTGGAAAAGCGGGTGCAGGAGATCGAGGCGGAGATCGCCCGCCTCTATGACAAGCACAATGTCTCCAAGGAGAAGGCGGACTTCATCAACGAGTGCGATGCCATCGCCAACCTGTTGAACCAGTTCACCGTGCGGCTGCGCAAGAACAAGGTCCACCTGCTGCAGGAGAAGACCTTCGAGATGTACAAGCGCCTCTCCAGCAAGAGTGGCCTGATCAAGGACCTGGTGATCGACCCCAAGACCTACGAGGTGAAGATCCGCGACCGCAATGGTCACGAGATCAAGAAGTCGGGCCTGTCGGCCGGCGAAAAGGAGATCTTTGCCGTCTCCCTGCTCTGGGGGCTTGCCCAGACCAGCCAGCTCGACCTGCCCATCATCATTGACACACCCCTGTCCCGCCTTGACAGTGCCCACCGCAACAGCATCGTCAATAACTACTTCCCCAATGCCGGCGAGCAGGTGGTGATCCTCTCCACCGATACCGAGGTGGATGGCGCCTATTACGAAGAGCTGAAGCCCTATCTGAGCGGGGCGGGGATTCTTGAATTCGACCAGCGGCGGGAGCTGACCACCTTCCACCCTGGCTATTTTTGGGAGCACTGAGCATGGCGGACCGACTCTATCTCTCCATGGAGGCCGACGAGGTACTGAGCGGCCTGCGCTTTGAAACCAAGCTGGATAAGGCCGTGCTGGCGCGTATGGCGTGCAGCCTCTCAATGGTGAAGGACGGCGCCGATGTGCAGCCTAGCACCAACTTCAGCGGTGGCGAGATGCGCCAGTCCAGTTTCCTCGGACAGGATGGCGCCCTGATCCGGGCGTTGATTTCACAGCTCTACGGTCGGGCCGAGATTGGAGAGGATGAGTTCTTCTCCAACAAGTCCATCATCAAGAACCACATCGACAGCGGCTGCAAACACCTGGAAAAGATGTTCGTCGAGGCCGGGCGCGACGCCAACAAACTTCTGGCCCGCTTGCTGGAGACCGTGGAGTTCGAGGGGCGCCGTGAAATGGCTGGCAAGGGGCTGGACATCTTCATCGGCCGCACGGTGTTGCAGAACCAGGAAGTGGTGATGGAGCTTAACAACACCGCCAAGCATGCCAACTCACACCTGGCCATCATGGGCAAGCCCGGTGTAGGCAAAACCCAGTTCCTGCTGAAAATCCTGGCCGACATCCGCGCCCAGTCCAACTATCAGACCAATTTCATCTATTTCGACTACAAGGGCGATGTGGTAGACAACCAGCGGTTTCTGGAAGTCGCCAAGTGCACGCCCTATCGTTTGTTGCAGGGCGGCCAGAGCCTGCCCATCAATCCCTTTATCCTGCCGTCCTATGATGAGCAGACCATCAATGTCTCGGCGCGAGAGAAGGCGGAAAGCTTCGCCTCCATCAACTCCAAGTTGGGTGTGGTGCAGAAGGGGGCGCTGACGGAGGCGATCCGCGCGGGCTATGCCAAGCGTGCGGCCGGTGATAAGCCGTATCCGGACTTCCAGGACATCATGGAAATTGCCGCCCTGATGTATGAGGAGGAGAACAAGAAGGACGACAGCCTGATCGAGGTGTTGCGGGACCTGTCGGATTTCGACCTGTTCTGGAAGCACGGCGACGACACCGAGCCCATGGAGAAGATCTCCAATCGCACCCTGCTGATCGACGTGCACGCCATGCCGGTATTGAAGGAACTGGTGGCCTATCTGGTCATCGAACGGCTTTACAAGGAGATGGCATCCCTGCCCGACAGCCCGGTGGAGGATGGGCGCCGCACTATCCGTACCATTCTGGTCATCGATGAGGCCCACAACTATTTGGGGCAGAAGAACATCTTTCTGCAGCGCATCATCCGCGAGGGGCGGTCCAAGGGCGTAGTGGTCTTCTTTGCTTCGCAGTCGCCCAACGACTACCAGCAGAAGTTCTTCAACTTCCAGGAGTTGCTGGAGTTCGCCTACATCTTCCAGTGCGAGGGGGTATCAGCGAGTTCCATTCAGGATATTTTGGGTTGTAGCGCGAAGACCGCCAAGGACCTGCAAACCGAGGTGGCGAGACTGGAGCCGTGGCAGGTGATCAGCCGCAGCCAGGAGAAAACAGAAGAATTCATGAAATTTGTTGCCGAAGCCTTTTACAAGAACTACTAACACAGGATGCCGCTTACCTTTCACCCCAAACCAGGGATGGTGTTGATCTGCGATTTCAACACCGGCTTCAAGGCCCCGGAGATGATCAAGCGGCGGCCGGTGGTGGTGATCTCGCCCCGGCCCCGGCGCTCGAACCAGCTTTGCACCATCGTGCCGTTGAGTACCACGGCCCCGAAGCCGGTGGAGCCGTTCCACCATCGGATGGACCCGCGTTCGCTGCCTGGTAAGCTGGCCCGGAGAGAGACTTGGGCCAAGTGCGACATGCTGGCTACGGTCTCGCTGGAGCGGCTGGACCGGGTGATGGTCGGCAAGGAGTCTGGCGGCAAGAGAATATATGTTGCGGAACAAATACTTGCCGAAGATCTGGAGGCGATTCGCCGGGGAGTGATGATTGCTCTTGGCATCGAAGCGCCTTGATTTTGGAGGCTGGCGTGCCGATAATATAGGTGTTCCCGATAAATCGGGCTTGCAAGACCACCTCCGGGTGGCAGACCCCAGCCGGTGATGACAAACTGACTGGGGCCTCTGATCCAAGGCTCTGCATCGCAAGGTGCAGGGCCTTTTGTCTATCTGGAGCCCGGATTCACTCGGACCGCCCGTCACGCCGCTTGCAAGCTGCGCGGCAAGCGCCGCGCCGGGCTGAGCCGTGCCAGGATTCGGAGCCGCCAGACTGCCTCCGCAAGCTCCGGCAGACTGTCTACGTGGCTTCGTTCGAGTTCCGTCCCCTCCGTTCCCGCCCGCTCTCCGCCACGGCGCCCTTCGCCCCAAAATGCAGGGCCAAGGACTTGCGGCTCCGTAGCGGGCTGCATGGTGCCGGAATTCAGGGCCGCCGGATGCTGCGCAACCGGCTCCGTGGTTTCGGTTGAGTGGTGGAGTTACCCCGCTTCAGTGGACAGCCTCACATTTGGGCTCTGAGCCCCACCCTTGTGCCGGATGTACCGTTTCTCAAAATTGATCGGAGACAGGTAACCCAGCGACGAGTGCCGACGATGCGGATTGTACCAACCCTCGATGAACTCGAAGATGGCACGTTCTGCCTCGCCACGCGT
>WFNO01000049.1 GCA_015488555.1 Gammaproteobacteria bacterium | reverse complement strand
TTCGTACAGATAACGGCTGGCCCAGGCGGAGATCACGGCACCGGCGTAGCGGGCGTCGGCCTCACGGGCGAGCAGGTGATCGGCATCGTCCAGAGAAACGAAACTCTTGGGATGGCGGGCCTGGGCGAAGAGACGCGCCGCATGGGAGATGTCCACCGTGCGGTCCAGGGGCGAATGCAGGATCAACAGCGCTCGTCCCAGGTGCGGCAACAGTTCCGCCAGGCGGTAGCGCTCCAGGTCCTCGATGAAGGCGCACCGGATCCGGTAGTCCACACCGCCCACACGGATGCTGGCTTCGCCCTGTGCCAGGATCTGTTCCCGCTGTTTTTCGAAATGATCCATCACGTGCGCCGGCTCGCTGGGCGAGGCGATGGTCACCACCGCCCGGCAAGCGGGCAGGCGGGCGGCCGCCACCAGGGCCGCCGTTCCACCCAGGGAATGACCGATGAGCAGGCGGGGCGGCTGGTGGTGGGCCTCCAGCCAGCGGGCGGCGGCCAGCAGATCTTCCACGTTGTCGGTGAAGGTGGTGGCGGAGAAGTCCCCGGCGCTCTCCCCCAAGCCGGTGAAATCGAGGCGCAACACGGCGATGCCGGCCTCACACAGGCTGCGGCCGAGATGGCGCAGTCCCTTGTAGTTCTTGTTGCAGGTGAAACAATGCGCCAGCAGGGCGAAGGCCCGGGGCGGATCCTGCCGCGGCCGGTCTAGCTGGGCCGCGAGCCGCACTCCGGCCGCATTGAGGAAATCCACCCGTTCGGAGCGCATGGCCCTACGCCCGCTCGAATACCGCCATGGCCTCCACATGGCTGGTATGGGGAAACATGTCCACCACCCCGCAACATTCCAGGCGAAAGCCCAGCACCCGCACCAGGTACTCGGCATCCCGGGCCAGCGTGGCCGGATTGCAGGAGATGTAGAGCAGGCGCTGCGGGCGGTCGTCGCCGCGCGGCATGTGCTTGAGAAAAGGCATGGCGCCGTCACGCGCCGGATCCAACAGCACCTTGTGGGGGCGATAGCGGCGCCAGAATTCACCGGCGGCTTGGGTCTCCAGGTCCACCTGGTGAAAACGGACCCCGTGGAGGCCGTTGCGCCGGGCGTTGGCTTCAGCGCCGGCCACCAGCAGAGGATCCATCTCCAGGCCGACCACCTCCCGGGCCCGGCGCGCCAGCGGGAGGGTGAAATTGCCCAGCCCGCAAAAGAGGTCCAGGATCCGTTCCTCACTGCGGGGCTCCAGCAAGGCCACGGCCCGGTCCACCATGGCCCGATTGACCGCGCCATTGACCTGGATGAAATCCGTGGGGCGGAAAACGATCTCCACTTCGTGCGCCGGCAGCCGATAACTCAGCCGGGCACTCGCGCCGGGATGGAGGCACCAGACGCTGTCGGGCCCGCGCGGCTGGAGATGGATCTGCAGCCCATGGCTGCGGCCGAAGGCGGCCAGCCGTTCCAATTCGGCATCGTCAAAGGCCACGAGATGGCGGAACACCAGGGCCGCCTCCTCGTCCCCCGCTGCCACCTCGATCTGGGGAATGCGGTCGCGGCCGCGCATGCTATTCACCAGTTCCGCCAGCGCCGGCATGAGCCCGGCCACCCGCTCGTCCAGCACCATGCACTGCCGCAAGGCGATGATGTAGCTGCTGGCCCGGGCGCGGAACCCCACCAGCACGCCGCCCCGACTGGGGATGTAACGCACGCCGAGGCGCGCGCGGCGCCGGTAGTGCAGGCGCGGGCCGGTGATGGCCGGTAACCACCGGCGCGGGACCAGCCCGCCGGCCGCGCGCAGTTTCTCACGCAAGAGATCTTCCTTGAACTGCAACTGGGCATCGGGATGGAGGTGTTGCAGGCGGCATCCCCCGCAGCGGTCGGCATGGGTGCAAGGCGGCGTGACGCGCAGTGGAGAGGACTGGAGGATCTCCACGGCCCGCCCGCCGGCGCTCCGCTTGCGCTTGCGCAGGTAGTGGAAACGTACCCGCTCTCCGGGCAGGGCCCCGTCGATGAAAATGCGCCGCCCGTCCAGTTCGGCCACACCGCGGCCGTCTTCCCCCAGGGCCGTCACCTCGGCCGTATACAGCGGCCGTTCCCGGGTAACCGTCCCGGCAGTGGAATCCGAGCTCTCCGGGGAAGCATGTGCTTCGTCTTTGTCTGCCAGTGAATCCATCGCAGTGAATCCGTCGTGCACCCATCCTCGCGTGGACGCCTATGCTAACACAAGCGCAGGCAGGACCCCCGTAGAGCATTCGCAAAGAATCTGGAAAAATCCAGGGAGGACTGGGACCAAGGACTGGGACCGAGGTTTTTTTGCCGGACACCCGGCGCTACAATGCCAGTGCCGGCCGCGGTGCGCTTGACAGAGCACTTCTCGGGTCCTTTCCTGCCGCCCGCGGCGGCGTTGCTGGAGCATACCTTTGGGGAGGAAACCGACATGAAGAACAAGAACGTCCTGCTGGCAACCATCGCCCTCTTCACCATCGCCGGATTCATCAGCGGCTGTGCCGCCACCCCCGAAGAGGCCCCGCCGCCCGCCAGCGAAGCCGCGCCAACCGCACCGGAGCCCGAATCCGCCTCAGCCCCACAAGAGGCTACAGCCACGCAGGAAGCCGAACCGGCAACAGCCTCACAAGAGACATCAGCAGCCGAGACGCCATCGGCCGAGGCACCAGCGGCGCCGCTTCCGGCCGAGAGTGAAGATGCTGCAGCCGGTACGGCCGCTGCACCGCCCTCCCTGCGCTACGGTCCGGAGCAGGTGAAGGCCCTCATCCGTACCTTCACCCAACACCGGCGCACCATTTTCTCTTCGTCGTCCGGCGACTACACCTATTTCATGGGCGGCATACTCACGGCCGTCTACGATCCCGGGAGCGCCCGCCTCACCGTCACGCCGCAAGACGGCGGTGCCCCTTGCGTCTACAACGATCAGGGCTCACTGGCCAGTGACGCTGGTGGCAGTGGCGACACCGCGAGCACCTGTGACGAGTTGTTGGGTATCCTGCATGAAGATCTGAAGATTCCCTGATTCTCGACACGGAGCAGTTCCTCAACGGCACTTCTCTGCAAAGGGCCGACGGTACCCCAGCGGTAACCGGGTACGTTGGCCTTTATCGCTGCAGTACAATCGGTCCGAGGATAATAGACACCAGCGGATCCATATATCGGACACTTTGCTTGATATAATTTTTATTTATAAAAAGTATTTCATTTACATTTTTCATTATAAGACCTACAATTAAGATCACTCGTCCATTACAACCCACTGAGCAGAATTCACAGGCCCATGCTGACCAACAACGCGCAATCCATCGAAAAATGCGAGGAACAGGAAAGGCTTCCGGAAACGGAAAGGGCGACGCCTCCCCTGAAGGGGCAGACGTCCTGCAATCCCTTGCACGATCCCGAACTCATTCGCAGCCTCAACGAGAAATATCACGATCTCTCCGTGGAGGATCGCATCCGGGAACTGTACCGGGATTTCGATCCGGAGAAGGTCATGCTCACTTCTTCCTTCGCTGCCACCTCGGCCTTCTTTCTCTATCTCTTTTCCAGGGTGCGGCCGCAGCAGACGGTGTTCTTCATCGATACCGGATTCCACTTTCCCGAGACATTGGAATACAAGCGCAGGCTGACCGAGCTGTACGGGCTGAAGGTGGTGGACGTGCGTGCCGAGGACTGGAAGCACGAATTCACCATCAAGGACCAGACCTGGAAAACGGATCCGGATTTCTGCTGCTCCATCAACAAGGTGGAACCGCTGGAGGCCATCAAAGTCCGCTATGACGTTTGGGCCTCGGGGCTGATGCGCTGGCAGACGGACCACCGCGCCACTCTGGACATCTTCGAGGTGCGCGGCGGCATCATCAAGTTCTATCCTCTTATCGATGTCACCAAGGAGGAACGGGACCGCTACATACGCGAGCACGACCTGCCTTTTCATCCACTAGTGTTCAAGGGCTATTCCTCTATCGGCTGCGTGCACTGTACGGTACCCGGTGAAGACCGTAGTGGTCGTTGGAACAACTGCCCAAAAACGGAATGCGGCCTGCACCTGTAGCGTTCAGGTGTTTCGTGAGGGTGGTGGCACGGGTGGTTCCAGTGCCAGATCGGCGTCCAGGCGCGCTCCGAAGCGTCGGTAGAACCATTTCATAATGAAGGGCGGTACCAGGGTGGTGAGGGCGATGACGATCACCAAGCCGGCATAGATCTGGTTGTCGAAGATTCCACTGGCCCGTCCCAACTCGGCGAAGATCAGCCCCACTTCACCGCGCGGCACCATGGCCATGCCGATGGCCCAACGCGCCAGCGGGGGTTGCCTGATGAGGAAGGCGCCAATCAGCTTGCCGAGTATGGCTGCTGCCAACATAGAGAGGGAAAAAGCCCAAATAAAGGCAGAATCCCAGTGGATCTCGCGCAGGTTGAGTGACAGGCCCACCATGACGAAGAAGATGGGCGTGAACAGATTGATGATGGGGCGCATCTGTTCCTCGATACGGTGAGCAAAGGCCTCGTCCTCGTGCAGGCTTACGCCCAGGGGGAGAAAGAAGCGCCGCGACAGGGCCACCCCTGCGGCGAACCCCCCTAGCAACTCGGGTGCACCGGCCTCGTTGGCCAGCCAGGCGAACAACAAGACTAGCGACACGATGGTGGTGGGAATCAACCCCGGAATCTGGCTCACGGCATCGAATCGCTTGATGAGCACGGAAAGCAGCTTCGCCATCAAAGGAGCCACCAGGAAAAAGACGCTCACAAACAATAATACCTTGCCAGCATTGACCAGGCTCACCCCACCTCCCTGTGAAAACTCGTACAACATGGCCAGCAAGATCACGCCCAGCACGTCGTCCAGCACCGCAGCCCCCAGTACCACCTGCCCCTCACGGGCTTGGTGGCGCCGCAGGTCGCTCAACACCCGAATGGTGATTCCGATGCTGGTAGCCGTCAGGGTCCCGCCTACGAACAGTGACACCAGCAAGCCTAGCTCGAACACCCAATAGGCGAGTCCGAAACCCAGGATCAGGGGCACGAAGAAACCCGCCATGGCCACCACGAAGGAATGCAGGCCGCTGCGCACCAGGCGACGTACGTCGGTTTCCAACCCTACCTCGAACAGCAGCAGGATGATGCCGATTTCCGCCAGCAGCTTGATGGCCTCCAGCGGTTCCAGCCATCCCAACAAACTGGGTCCCAGTACTACACCGGCGAACAACTCGCCGATCACGGCTGGTGACCGCAGGCGTACCGCCAACTCGGCGAAGATGCGCGCACTCAGTAGTATGGCCAACAGGTAGAGGAAAAAGGTATGAGCGTCCATGGTGATCGAGCATTCCCCAGCCGGTCAGCGGACAACGCGCTGTCCACACGGGCCACGCGTCTTGTTCCCGGCAAATGCAAGCGTTTCGGATATGGGAGTGACCCTCCTAGAATTCAACGTGTTTGACGGGGCTGGGCAGTTCGCCCTCAATCGACCTGCGCCTGATAGTCGATACTGATGCGGTCTCTGGCCACAGGCCGGAAACGCCCGTCGGCGAAGTCCACATGCTGGGGATGATAGCGGTAGCTGTCGATCACCGCCGGATGCACGAAGCGGATCACCCAACAATAGCGGTAACGAGCCTCTTGCTGCACCGCCTGTCCAGAAAAGACCCGCCGCACGCCAGGGACAGCAGCCAACACGTGCCGCCCCTCGGCCATCATGTCCGTAGCACCGGCCTCGTCCAGCCCTTGCACGTTGAAGAGGATCACGTGTTCCACTGGTGTCCAACGACGGCAACGCACGCGGGCCTCTGCGGCTTGGCCGGCGACCTTCCAGAGCCGCGTCCATTCGGCCAGACGCGCCGCGACAGTTCGTCGAATGGCGCTCTGCAGGCGCACGAGATCGTCTTCCTTGTCTTGCAGGCAAGAGGCAGTGATGTGAGTAGTCAAGTGGGCAGCATGCACCACCACCACACCGGACTGCAACCATTCCTCTATCTGACCAGGCTCCGGATCCGCCTTGCAATACAACCACCAGTCGGTATCCAGCCCGGCCTGAAGCCAAGATGCGGAGTCGGACGCGGAAGGTAGAGATGGCCATTGGATACCCTTTGCTAGCAGAGTTGATCCAAGGGACTCCGTTTCGGCTTGCATCGTCAACGGCACACCGCAATCCTGCGCCGTTCGAACGAGTTTGCACAGTACTTCCTCATTCAGACCGCTGGCTAGTCCCACACTATTGCATCCGGCGTTGATCGCGCGGATCAAACCGGCCTCGTCGTCGATACCGTGCCAATGAATGGCCAGAGGAATCCGGCTGCGCATTGCCGCACATTCTGCGGCCGCCACCAGATCCACTTGATCCGCCCCTCCCTCGACCACCAGGATCGCAGGGGCCTGCGCCTCCTCGGCGGCATCCAAAACCCCGTGCAAGACGGCCAGATCGGTCACCTGACAGGCGATCACGGCATACCCTCGATGCCGGGCATGCCGCAACAGATCTTCCAGAACCACCAGTGGCATTACATACTCCTCTCTCGCTTTTTTCTTTTAGCTTTCCGCCGTTCGAAAGCGGTGCAGCACGCCCTTCTCTCCAGAAGGAGTCGACAGGCCTGCCCGCTCCCTGAAACGTTCCTTAAAACGTTCCCAGTAGCTCGATCTTGGAACCGGAGAGCCGGCTCAGCTCAGCTTCAAATCCGGTTCACCGGACGAACTCCGCAGATCGGGTGGCGTGGATATGTTCGACTCCTCCTGCAGATCCAGCGGCAGGGTGAGGACCAGCGTTGTGCCCTCCCCGCGCCGGCTGTGGATGTCCAGGCGCCCACCCAGGGCGGCTGCGCGTTCCTGCATGCCCAGCAGCCCGAAGGAATGGCTCATGTCGATGCCATTGTGATCGATTCCTTTGCCGTTGTCACGAAGCCGCAGATGCAGGCAGCCGTTCTCCACTCGAGTGGATAATTCGATGGCATCGGCATCGGAATGACGAGCGATATTGGTGAAGGCCTCCTGGAGGATGCGGTACACTGCAGTGGCGTGATCTTCGTCGATCTCGCTGTTCTCCAGTTCCAGGGACAGGTGACAGGTGATGCCGGTACGGGCCTGGAACTGCTCCACGTACCAGCGGATGGCGGACTCCAGGCCCAGCTCGTCCAGCATCAAGGGCCGCAGCTCGTTGGAGATGCGCTGTACCGCCTGCACGGTGGCGAGAATGATCTCGATCATCTCTTCCACCTTGGCCGCGATGTGCCGCTGCGAGGCGGGCAGCTGGTGCAATACCCAATAGGCGTTGAGGTTGAGGGCGGTGAGCGACTGGCCCAGTTCGTCGTGGATCTCGCGCGCGATGCGCGTGCGCAGCACTTCACGGTCCCATTGCTGGCGGATCACCAGTTCGCGCAATTGGCTGCGCGAAGTGCGGATGGCCTCTTCCGCCTCGCGGCGGCGGGTGACGTCTTCCACCAGGCCCAACACCCAGCGCGGGCGGCCATCGTCACCCACGGTGGCGAAGGCGCGGTCGTAGACCCAGCGCAGGCTGCCGTCAGGCCGCACGATGCGGTATTCCTCGGTGAAACGTCCCTGGCACCGGTCGCTGCAGAAGCGGGTTTCGAGTCGCTCCCGATCCTCGGGGTGGATGGATTCCAGCCACAGGGAAGGACGCGCATACAAGGCCTCGCGGCTGTGCCCCCAGATCCGCTCGAAGGCGGGACTGACGTAGAGCGGCTGGGCCAGTCCGGGTGAACAGACCCAGAACACCTCCGCCATGCGTGCCGCCATCTCCTGCAGCACTTCGATGTCGACCGGAAGGGTTTCGTCGTACACCCCGCACCATTCTCCTTGGTGATCGGCCCATTGCTCGGCCCCGTCGGGGGGTGGCGACGATCGCGCAGCCGCCCGCTCTCCTTCGCCAACCCTGCGTAGCGCACCCCCAATCCTCCCCCAATCTTCTCCCAATCTTCTCCCAATCTTCTCTTGGGCTGAAGGCTGGGCTGAAGGTGCCGTCCCCGTTCCCTCCCACACCCATCTTAGAGGTCGGAGATCCAGATTACAAACCCGGATTCTCTACGCTCGGTTGCGACCCTCGAAGCGGTGCAACAATTCGAGAAACCCCTGCTCGTCCAGGGTGGGAATGTTCAATTCCAGGGCCTTTCTGTACTTGGAACCTGGATCCGCCCCCACCACCACGCAGTCGGTGCGCCTGGACACGCTGTTGGACACCCGGGCCCCCAGGGCTTCGAGCCGGTCCTTGGCCTCGTCGCGGGTCATGGCCTGCAGGGCACCGGTGAGCACGTAGATCTTGCCCGCCAGGGGCAGTGGCACTCCCGGGGATCGCTGCTGCTCCGTCCAATGCACCCCCAGGCGGCGCAGGCGCTGGATCACCTGGCGATTGTGGCGCTGGCGGAAGAAGGCGCGGATGTGGGCGGCCACCACCGGCCCCACGTCGGGCACGGCCTCCAGTTCCGCTTCGTCCGCTTCCATGAGGGCCTCCAGATTGCCGAAGTGGCTGGCCAGGGCCCGGGCCGTGGCCTCACCCACTTCCCGGATACCCAATGCATAGAGAAAACGTGCCAGGGTGGTGGACTTGCTCTTCTCCAGGGCGGCGACGAGATTGGCCGCCGACTTGCGTCCCATGCGTTCCAGGTCGGCCAGCTGGTCTTCGGTGAGCATATACAGATCGGCCACGTCCCGCACCAGGCCCTTGTCCACCAGTTGTTCCACCAGCTTGTCCCCCAGGCCCTCGATGTCCATGGCGCGCCGCGAGGCGAAGTGTTTGATGGCCTCCTTGCGCTGGGCGGGACAGAACAGTCCGCCGCTGCAGCGGGCGATGGCCTCGCCCGGCGCGCGTACCACGTCGGAGCCGCACACCGGGCATTTCCTGGGCATGCGGAAGGGGCACGTGCCGGGCGGGCGGCGCTCCCCGACCACCGCCACCACTTCCGGAATCACGTCACCCGCCCGGCGGACGATGACCGTGTCGCCCACGCGCACGTCCTTTCGCCGCACCTCGTCCTCGTTGTGCAAGGTGGCGCTGGTCACCGTCACCCCGCCCACGTAGACCGGTTCCAGGCGCGCCACCGGTGTCAGGGCGCCGGTACGCCCCACCTGCACGTCGATGGCCAGCACCCGGGTCAGTTCCTCCTGGGCCGGGAACTTGTGGGCGATGGCCCAACGCGGCGCGCGGGACACGTATCCCAGCTGCTCCTGCTGGGACAGGCGGTCCACCTTGTACACCACACCGTCGATCTCGTAGTCCAGCCGCGGGCGCAGGCGGCCCATCTCCTCGTAATAGGCCAGGCAGCCCTCGGCGTCGCGCACCACGCGCAGGTGCTCGGGGATCCGCAGGCCCCATTCGCGCAGTTGCGCCAGGATCTCGCTGTGGCGCCCGGGCAGGCGCCCCCCGGCGACCACGCCCACACCGTGGCAAAAGAACGACAAGGGGCGCTGGGCCGTGATCCGCGGATCCAGTTGGCGCAGGCTGCCGGCGGCGGCGTTGCGCGGATTGGCGAAGGTCTTCTCGCCGCGCCGGCTCTGGCGACGGTTGAGTTCGCGAAACCCCGACAGCGGCATGTAGACCTCGCCGCGCACCTCCAGGACCCGGGGATGGCCCCTGCCTCGCAGGCGCAGGGGGATGGCGGCGATGGTGCGCACGTTCTGGGTGACGTCCTCGCCGGTGTAACCGTCACCGCGGGTGGCCCCCTGCACCAGCCGTCCTTCCTCGTAGCGCAGGCTGACCGCCAGGCCGTCCAGCTTGGGTTCCGCCGCATAGTCCACGTGGCGCACCCCGAGCTGTTCGGTGACGCGCCGGTGGAAATCCCGCACCTCCTCCTCGCTGAAGGCATTGTCCAGGGACAGCATGGGAAGCTCGTGGCGCACCGTACCGAAGGCCTCCACCGGCGCGGCCCCCACCCGCTGGGTGGGCGAATCGGGCGTGATCAGCTCGGGATAGCGGCGCTCCAGTTCCTGCAGCTCGCGCATCAGGCGGTCGTATTCGGCATCTGGGATGCGCGGTGCATCGAGGACGTAGTAGTAGTAATTGTGGGTCTCGATCTCTTCGCGCAGCTCGCGCGCGCGGCGCTCCACTTCCTCGGACGGCTTGCGGTGAGATTTCCGGGAGGCAGGCGAGGAGGTGTTCATGAGTGCAAGCTTAAAGACTCGACACGCCACTGAAAAGAGTGGCGGGACATGGGACGGTTTTGCCAAGATGATCTGGCTTCAGGCGGTGGCCATCTCCACGGCCTGGTCCACGTCCACCGCCACCAGGCGTGAGACCCCGGGCTCGTGCATGGTCACCCCCACCAGCTGGTGGGCCATCTCCATGGTGATCTTGTTGTGGGTGACGACCACGAATTGCACGCGCTCGGACATCTCCCGCACCAACTGGCAGAAGCGGGCGGCGTTGGTATCGTCCAGCGGGGCGTCCACCTCGTCCAGCATGCAGAAGGGTGCCGGATTGAGTTCGAACAGGGCGAACACCAGTGCGATGGCGGTGAGGGCCTTCTCGCCGCCGGACAGCAGGTGGATGCTGCCCGGGCGCTTGCCGGGCGGCTGCGCGACGATGGCCACGCCGGCCTCCAGCAGATCGTTGCTGGTCATCTCCAGGCGCGCGCGCCCGCCGCCGAAGAGGCGCGGATAGAGTTCGCCCAGGCGTTCGTTGACCCGCTCGAAGGTTTCGCGGAAGCGGGTGCGGGTCTCGTGGTCGATCTTGCGGATGGCCCCTTCCAGGGTGGACAGGGCCTCGTTGAGATCGGCCAGCTGGGCATCCAGGTAGGTCTTGCGCTCCGCCTGCTCGCGGTATTCGTCGATGGCCGCCAGATTGATGGCTCCCATGCGCTGGATGCGCCGGGCCAGCTGCTCCAGCCGTTCCTCCCATTCCGCGGGCTCGGCCCCCTCCGGCAATTCTGCCAGCAGGGGTTGGAGCGCATGGCCGGTCTCCTGGAGCTGTTCCAGCAGGGTCTGGCGGCGCACCTTCATCTCCTGCCCCGCCAGGCGCAGGTCCTCCATGGCCGCGCGCATCTCTTCCACCGCGCGTTCCAGTTCCTGGCGCCGCCCTTCCTCGGTGCGCAGGGCGTGCTCGCAGTCCTCCACCGCCCGGCGGGCCTCGGCCAGGCGCTCCTCCACCGCCAGGCGCTTCTCGAGCAGTTGCTCCAATTCCGCCTTCCTGGCGGCGATGGGGCCATCCCCGTCCGCCAGGACCTCCAGGAGCTGTTCCCGCTGGCGGGTGAGCTGGGCCAAGCGGTTCTCCATACGCTGGTAGTTCACTTCCAGGGACTTGAGCTGGGCCGCCAGGGACTCGCTGCGTACGGAGATCTCGCGCACCTGATCCCGGTCCACGCGGGCCCGCTCGCGGCACTGGTCCAGGGTCTTGCGCAACTGGTCGCGCCGTTCCAGAAGAGCGTTGCGGCGTTCCTCGTGGCCGGCGGTCTCGGCCACCACCGCTTCCAGGCGCTGGCGGGCCTGGGCCAGATCCGCCCGCTCGCGGGCGCCGCGTGCCTGGAGTTCCTCGATTTCCTGCGCCACCTGAGCGCTGCGCTGGCGCAATTGTTCGTGCCGCGCCAGCAGGGTGTCCAGTCGCGCCCGCAGTTCGGCACCGCGGCGCGCCAGGGCCGCATGGCGCTGGCGCGCCTGCTCGCGCTGTTCCTCCAGGGCCTGGGCCTGATCGGCCGCGGCGCGCAGCGCGCGCTCCAGGCGGGCCACTTCTTCCTGGGCCTCGGACAACCGCGGCTGCAAGGCGCGCAATTCCCGCTCGCGCTCCAGGACACCGGCCTCGTTGCGGGCGGGACGGCTCACCCGCAGCCAGTTGGGTCCCAGCCAGAGCCCACTGCGGGTGATCACCGACTCCTCCAGCCCCAACCGTTCCCGCAGCGCCAGGGCCTCGGCCAGGGTCTCCACCGCGTAGATGCCGGCCAGCAGGGCCGCCAGATCCCAGGGGGCCTGTACCTTGTCCAGCAGCGGCGGCGCCAGCGCGCGCGCATCGCCGGCGGTGGAGACCGCGGTGTCCAGGAGGCTCAGACTGCCCTCTTCCAGTCGCTCCACCTGCGCGGCGAGGGCCGCGGCCCCCGGCGCACACACGGCCTCCAGGTGAGGCCCGAGCACCGTCTCCACGGCCCGCTCCCAGCCCGGCGCCACTTGCAGGGCCTCCACCAGGCGCTGGCCGCCGGCCAGTCCCTGTTTCTCCAGCCAGTGGCGGGCACCGCTCGCCTCGCGTGCCTGCGCGGCTTCCTTCAAGGCCTCCAGGGCGGCATGCCGTTTCTGCAGCTCGTGCAACCGCTGGCGGGCGGCGGCGAGCCGCTCTTCCAGGCCGGCCCGCTCCGCCCGCTGGCGCGCCCCGCGCTCCTGCAGCGCCTCCAGCACCCGTTCCGCATCCCGGCACTGTTCCTCCAGCCCCTCCAGTTCCCGGCGCAACGCATCGGCGTCGCGCGCAGCCGTCTGTTCCGCCAGGGCGCGCTGTTCCTCCTGCAGGCGCCGCAGGCGTTCCTGCCCCTGCAGGAGCTGTCCTTCCAGGTGATGGATGCGGGTGCGCTCCACCTCCGCCGCCTGGATCTGGGCCGCGGCCTCCGCATTGAAGGCGTCCCATTCGTGCTGCCAGGACTGCATCTCGCGCTCGGCCTCGGCCAGGGCGCCGGCGGAGGCCTGTTCCGCTTCGCGGGCCGCCTCCAAGGCCGGCGCACTCTGTTGCAGGCTCTGGCGCAGGCCTTCGATCTCTGCCCCGTCCTGGGCCATGTGGTCCTGGAGTTCCCGCCAGCTTCGCTCGAGTTCCGCCAGATCGCGGCGGTTCTGCTGCAGGCGCTCGGTGGCATGCTGGATGGCCTGTTCCAGGCGGGCGATCTCCGCCCCTACCCCGTAGAACTCTCCCTGGATGGTGTTGAAGGCCTCGTGGGCCTCGCGGTGTTGCTCGCGGCGGCGCTCGATCTCCGCCTCCACGGCGCGCAATTCCGCCACCTTGGCCTCCAGGGCGTTCTCGGCCGCGGCGATCTCGCGTTCCCGGGTCGATACTTCCGCATCCAGGGTGCGCCAGCGCAGGGCCAGCAGCTCCGCCTTCACCCGGCGCTCCTCCTCCTTCACCTGCTTGTACTGCTCGGCCGTGCGGGCCTGGCGTTGCAGTTTCTCCAGTCTTTTCTCAAGTTCAGAACATATGTCGCTTAATCTATTTATATTTTCCTTGGTGGAACGTATGCGGTTCTCGGTTTCGCGGCGGCGTTCCTTGTACTTGGAGATACCGGCCGCCTCCTCCAGGAACACGCGCAACTCCTCGGGCTTGGCCTCGATGAGCCGGGAGACGGTGCCCTGTTCGATGATCGCGTAGCTGCGCGGTCCCAACCCCGTCCCCAGGAAGATGTCGGTGATGTCGCGGCGGCGGCAGCGAGTCCCGTTCAGGTAGTACACGGACTGGCCGTCCCGGGACAGCTGGCGCTTGATGGAGATCTCGCTGTACTGGGCATAGGGACCGCCCAGGCTTCCGTCCTGATTGTCGAACACCAGTTCGATGGTGGCTTGTCCCACCGGCTTGCGGGTGCTGGAGCCGTTGAAGATCACGTCCTCCAGGGAATCTCCGCGCAGGTGCTTGGCCGAACTCTCTCCCAGCACCCAGCGCACGGCGTCGATGACGTTGGATTTGCCGCAGCCGTTGGGGCCGACGACACCGATGAGCGTGCTGGGGAAGGTGATGGTGGTGGGATCGACGAAGGATTTGAAGCCCGCGAGCTTGATCTTTTTCAGTCGCATGGAGCGCCAAGATACAGGAAAGCGCCGTGGCGAGACAAGGGTTCTCACTCCCCCGTTCTCGCTTCTTCCACGTTTGCCAGTTTCGTTTGCCAGTTTCGTTTGCCAGTTTCGTTTGCCGGCTCTTCGCTTCCAGGGCGCGGAAAGGCTATCATAATGGGCCGCGAACCCTTTGCCGGCCTACTGACAGGCTGTTGAAGAGCCGTCTTTCATGCCCAGCAAACCCAGCAAGGATCTCGAGACCTTCGACAACCCGCGACCGGGGCGGGACTACACCATCCGCATCCGCGTCCCCGAGTTCACCTGTCTGTGTCCCAAGACCGGCCAGCCCGACTTCGCCGTCATCCACATCGAATACGTGCCGGCGGCCCGCTGCGTGGAACTCAAATCCCTGAAGCTCTACATCTGGTCCTATCGCAACGAAGGGGCCTTCCACGAGGCGGTGACCAATCAGATCCTGGACGACCTGGTACGGGCCTGCGAACCCCATTTCATGCGCGTCACGGCGGAATTCAACGTGCGCGGCGGCATCTACACCACCGTGGTGGCCGAGCACCGCAGCGACGACTGGACGGCGCCCGCTCCGGTGACCCTGCCCTGACCGCCGCTCGATTCCCTTGAGCGCTTCCACTGCAACGCCGTTGTTCCTGGGACTGGACCTGGGCACCAGCGGCTGCCGCCTGTGCGTGGTGGACGGGGACGAAAATCCGCTGGCCTGTTACAGCCATCCCTGGCCCCCGGGGTGCAGCGCCGATCCCGAAGCCTGGTGGGCGGGCACCTGCGCGCTCCTCGAGCGCTGTGTGGCGGAATTCCCGCCCGCGCGCCTGCGCGCCCTGGCCGTGGACGGGACCTCCACCACCCTGTTCCTGGTGGATGCCCGCGGCCTGCCCGTGGGCCCGGTGCTCCCGTACCACGACGCCCGGGCCCAGGACCAGTGCCCGCGCATCCGGAACCTGGCTCCGCCGGATGCCCCCGTGCACGGGGCCACCGCCTCCCTGCCCAAGGCCCTCTGGCTGCTCCGGCGGCCCGAGGCCGCACGGGCCCGGCGCCTCCTGCATCAGGCCGATTGGATCGCCGGTAGACTGCTGGGGCGTTTCGATCTCAGCGACGAGAACAACAGCTTGAAAATGGGTTACGATCCCCAGCGGCGCCGGTGGCCGTCCTGGCTCGGTGATCTGGAGGACACGCTGCCGCAGCGGCTGCCCCGGGTGCTGCCGCCAGGCACGCCTCTGGGTCCCGTGGCGGCCCCCGTGGCGCGCCGCCTCGGCCTGCCGCGGAATCTGCAAGTGGTGGCGGGCACCACCGACGGCGTGGCCGCCTTCCTGGCCAGCGGCGCCCGGTACCCCGGCGAGGCCGTCACCTCCCTGGGCTCCACCCTGGTACTCAAGGTGCTGGCGCAGCGCCCCGTACAGGCGCCGGCCCAAGGGGTATACAGCCACCGACTGGGTGATCTCTGGCTGGCGGGCGGGGCCTCCAACTGCGGTTGCGCCGTGCTCGACCAATTCTTCGACCGGGAATCCCTGCAGCGCATGACCCCGCGATTGCAACCGGACCAGCCCACCGGTCTCGACTATTATCCCCTGCCGCGTCCGGGCGAGCGCTTCCCCATCGACGATCCCCGGCTCGAACCGCGCTTGAGCCCCAGGCCCGAGGATCCCGTGCGCTTCTTCCAGGCCATCCTCGAAGGTCTGGCACGCGTGGAAGCCTTGGGCTACCAGGTCCTGGAATCCCTGGACGCACCGCGGCCGCGGTGTATCTACACGGTGGGTGGCGGGGCCGCCAACCGCCCCTGGCTGCAGATTCGTGCCCGGCTCCTGCCCGCACCGGTGATGGCGGCCCGCCACCAGGAGGCGGCCTATGGCAGCGCCTTGCTCGCCTGCCGGGGGTTCGCGGGCGGTATGATCGGTGTTCTGGAGGCGGACCCGGCGGCTGCCCCCGAGACACGGGACGGGCCGGAAACGAACGGGAGGCCGCTTTCATGATCGCGGCCATCGGCGGCTTCCTGCGCGGCGCCGGCTATCTCCTGCAGGGGTTCGCTCTGCTGCCCCGCCCCGGCGTGCGGCGCCACGTGATCCTGCCCCTGCTGGTCAATTTCCTCTTGTTTGCCCTGTTCATGGTCCTGGGCGTGAGCCAGTTGGACGGACTCCTGGAAGCGGCCATGGCGTATCTGCCCCAGTGGTTGCAATGGCTGGAGTGGTTGTTGTGGCCCCTGTTCCTGGCCGGCGTGTTACTGGCGGGCTTCTATCTCACGCTGCTGCTGGCGGGACTGGTGGCCGCCCCCTTCAACGGCCTGCTCAGCGAGGCCGTGGAGCGGGTGCTGGGCGGCAGTGCCGGGACGGATGGCGATACGGGCGGTGGCGTCTTCACCGGCCTGCTGGCCGATTTCCTGGCCGAGCTGCGCAAACTGGGGTATTTCCTGTGGCGGGCCTTGCCCTTGCTGCTGCTGTTCCTGGTACCCGGCATCAACCTGGCCGCACCGCTGCTGTGGCTGCTGTTCTCCGCCTGGATGCTGGCCCTGGAATATCTGGACTATCCCCTCTCCGCGCACGGCCACCGCTTCCCCCGTTACCGCCACCGGCTGCGCCACCAGTGGCATCAAGGCCGCGCCCTGGCCTTGGGTTTCGGCGCCGCCGCCAGCCTCCTCACCCTGGTACCGCTGTTCAATTTCCTGGTCATGCCGGCGGCGGTGGCCGGCGCCACGGCCATGGCCCTGCGAGAGGGCTGGCTGCAGGAGGAGGCGGCACGATGAGCACCTGGCAGGAATTGATTCTGGCCTTGATCCAAGGGCTCACCGAGTTCCTGCCCATCTCCAGTTCCGCGCATCTGATCCTGTTTCCCCGCCTCATGGGCTGGCAGGACCAGGGACTGGCCTACGACGTGGCGGTACACGTGGGTACGCTGGGTGCGGTGTTGTGGTACTTCCGCCGGGAATTGGGCCGCATGACCCGTGACGGACTGGCCGCCCTCGGCACCGGCCGCTTCACCCCGGACGCCCGCCTGGCCTGGGGCGTGTTGCTGGGCACCGTTCCCGTGGGTTTGTGCGGCTTGCTGTTCAAGGACTTCATCGAGGGCTACCTGCGCGCCCCCCTGGTCATCGCCGCCGCCACCATCGTCTTCGGCCTGCTGCTGTGGTGGGCCGACCGGCGCGGCCGGCGCCGGCGCGACGAATACAGCCTGGACTGGAAAGACATTCTCGTCATCGGTCTGGCCCAGGCCCTGGCCCTGATCCCCGGCACCTCCCGGTCGGGCATCACCATCACCGCCGCCTTGTTGCTGGGCCTGACCCGGGCGGGCGCCGCGCGTTTCTCCTTCCTGCTCTCCATCCCGGTCATCGCCCTGGCGGGCCTGCTGGAGGTCCGCGACCTGCTGCTGGGTACGCCCTCCCTGCCCTGGGGCGATCTCCTGCTGGGGGCCCTGGTATCCGGCGTCACCGCCTATCTCACCATCCGCTTCTTTCTTGCCCTGCTGGACCGCATCGGCCTGTTGCCCTTCGTGATCTACCGGCTGCTGCTGGGGCTCGTGTTGCTGGTGCTCTTTCTGTGACCGCGGGCCCGTTCACCGCTGGAGATGGACCGCCAGGCGACGCACCCCTTCCTCGAGGCGCTCCAGGCTGGTGGTGTAGGCGAAACGCACGTGGTATCGGGCCCGATGGTTGCCGAAGTCGCAGCCAGGAGTCACGGCCACGCCGGCCTCTTCCAGCAGCGTGCGGCAGAAGGCGGCGCTGTCGGAGGTGAAGGCGCTGCAATCGGCGTAGAGATAAAACGCACCCTGGGGCGCGGCATCGATGGCGAAGCCCAGGTCCTGCAAGGCCGGCCGGAGGAAGTCGCGGCGCCGGCGCAGGATCTCGCGGCGCCTTTCACATTCGGCCAGGGCCTCGCGGCCGAAGGCCGCCAGGGCGGCATGCTGGCTGGGCGTGGGCGCGGCGAGAAAGACGTTCTGGGCCAGGCGATCCAGGGCCTCCACATACTCGTCCGGGGCCACCACCCAGCCCAGACGCCAGCCGGTCATGCCGAAATACTTGGAGAAACTGTTGAGCACGAAGACGCGATCCGTGAGGGCGAGGGCGCTGCGGGCCGGCCCCTCGTAGACCAGGCCCTGGTAGATCTCGTCCATCACCAGCAGGCCGCCGCGCCGGGTCACGCAGGCGAGGATGTCCGCCAGGACATGCTCGTCCAGCAAGCTGCCAGTGGGATTGGCGGGCGAGGCCAGCAACACGGCGCGGGTGCGCGGCCCCCAGTGGGCCTCGATCATGTCCGCGGTGGGCTGGTAACCCGTCTCGGGTCCCACCGGCAGGGACACGGCCTCACCTTCCAGCAGGCGCACGAAATGGCGGTTGCAGGGATAGCCGGGATCCGTCACCAGCACCTGCTGGCCGGGATCCAGCAACACGCCCAATACCAGCAGCAGGGCGCCGGAAGCCCCGGGCGTGACGACGATGCGCTCGGGCGCCACGGTGATGCCCCAAGTCTCCCGGTACCAGGCGGCGATGGCCTGGCGCAGCTCGGGCAGGCCCGTGGCCGGCGTGTAATGGGTGCGGCCGCCTTGCAAGGCACGCACGCCCGCGGCCACAACGGGCTGTGGGGCGGTGAAATCCGGCTCGCCGATCTCCATGTGCACGATGTCGCGGCCTTCACGCTCCAGGTGCCGCGCGCGGGCGAGGATGTCCATCACCCGGAAAGGCTCGATCTGTGCCATGCGCCGGGCCAGGACCGGTTTCATGTCCGCCCCCCTCCGGACATCACTGGCATCCGCGCAGTCGCATAGTCACGTCGCCGCGTACAGGTATCGACATCCCCCGCGATGCATTTCACGACAAGAGACAACGCAGCAGGACCAGGTCCACCCAGGGCCGCGCCGTGTCGAAACAATCCCGCCGCCTGCCGCCCAGCAGCCGCGCCGGCTGTTCCGGCTCGCCGAGCCGATCCACCACCAACAAGGCCTCGGAATAGTCCCCATTGCGGGTGAAGGCATTGACACAGATCAGGGTCTCCAGCGCGGCGGCCCGGGCCGCGCGCAGTCCGTTCTCGGAATCTTCCAGCACCAGGCAGCCCTCCGGTGGACAAGACAGGTGTTCCAGGACGTATTCGTAGACACGCGGCGAGGGTTTCTTCTCCTGCACCTCGTCGGCGGTGGCCATCACTGCGAACCAGGACTCGGCCTCGGGCCCCAGCGTGCTGCGCAACAGGGCCACGACGTTGCTGCGCACCGAGGTCGTGGCGATGGCCAGCAGTACTCCGCCCCGGCGCGCCTCTTCCAGCAGGCGTGCCACACCGGACCGCAAGGCGATGCGCCCGGATTGCAGGGCCTGCTCGTAGATGCGATTCTTGGCGGCGTGCAGGCGCGTGACCAGCGCTTCCGCATCCGGCGGGCGCCGCTCCGGGGGCAGGTGGTGGCGGATGTAATGCAGCATGCGTTCCTTGCCGCCGGCCACGGCCAACAACTCGCGATACAATTCCGCCGACCAGTACCAGCCCAGCCCCGCCTCGGCGAAGGCCTGGTTGAAGGCCGGCAGATGCCCCTGGCCCTCCGTATCCGCCAGGGTGCCATCCACGTCGAAAATCAAGGCTCGCAATTCCGCCACGTGTTTTCTCCTCCGCGCCGCTTCCACTCTCCACGGTCCCGGCATCGTGCGCCGCAAACCGAGAGCTTATACCGTTTTTCATCGCCGCCGCATCACCCCGCCGGCATCCAGTCTTTCATACCCGACTTTCTGTCCAACTTTCTTTCCACTTTCTGGCCGGCCTTTTTGTTGTATCCCCTTGTCGGTTCTGGTATATATACCGGCTTCATTTTACAGCTAGTCCGGAGATTCCCATGGCGGTGGCGAAGAAAAAGACGACCGGCAAGACGGCCAAGCAGAAGGCCGCGACCAAAAAGACTGCGGCCAAGAAGGCGGTTGCCAAGAAGGCTGCTGCCAAAAAGACGGCGGTGAAAAAGACGGCCGCCAAGAAAAAGACGACCACCGCCCAAAAATCCACCGCCCAAAAATCCACCGCCAAGAAGACCACCAGCAAGAAGTCCGTCAAGAAGGCCACTGAAAAGCAGGGAACCGTGAGCAGCAAGAAGAGCAGTACCCGCAAGACCAGTTCGAAAAAAACTTCTACCACTCCCAAAAAGACCGCTCAGAAGAAGGCCGTGACCAAGAAGGCCGCCGCCCAGAAACCGGCGGCTGCCAAGAAGAAATCCACAACCGTCAAGCCTGCAGCGGAGCGCGGCTCCAAGTTGGAAGTGGGCGGTTTCGTGCCCTACAAGGAGAAGAAGGGCGAAGAATACATGAACCCCCGTCAGATGGCCCATTTCCGGGCCATCCTGGAAAACTGGAAGAAGGAACTGCTGGAGGAGATGGAACGCACCGTACATCACCTCCAGGACGAGGCGGCCAATTTTCCCGATCCCAACGACCGTGCCAGCCAGGAGTCGGAATTCGCCCTGGAACTGCGCACGCGTGACCGCGAGCGCAAGCTCATCAAGAAGATCGACGAATCGCTGGCCAAGATCGACAGCCTGGATTACGGCTACTGCGAAGTCTGCGGCGTGGAGATCGGCATCCGCCGCCTCGAGGCCCGTCCCACCGCCACGCTGTGCATCGACTGCAAGACCCTGGACGAGATTCGCGAGAAACAGAGCCTGGGCTGAGCAGGCGGCATCCACCGCCTGCCAATCATCCTGCAGTGAAACCGCCCAGCGCCTGCATGCTCCCGGCAAGGCGCTTTCTCCTCCCCGCCCTACACGATCCCCCCGCACGCGGCACGTGGCCAAGCGCCCGCGGCTTGTCCTACAATAGCCTCGACGGGGCTTCGGACAGAAGGCAGAAGACGGATGGCAGATGACAGATTCTGAATACTGATATCTGACACCTGAGATCTGATATCTGAACAGGAGAACAACAATGAACACCACCCACCGCGCTTCCGGCATCGACTCCGTTCTCCACGAGGAGCGCCTGTTTCCACCCCCGCAGGAATTCATCGCCAAGGCCCGCATCCACGATCCGGCCCAATTGCAGAAGATGTACGAGGAAGCGGCACAGGATCATGCCGGTTTCTGGGCCCGCCACGCCCGCCAGGAATTGGACTGGCGTCGTGAATTCACCACCATCCTGGACGACAGCCGCGCGCCTTTCTACCGCTGGTTCGCGGACGGTATCCTCAATGTCTCCCACAATTGTCTGGACCGGCACCTGCAGGACCGCGGGGACAAGACCGCCATCGTCTTCGAGGGCGAGCCGGGCGACGTGCGGCGCCTCACCTACCGGGAATTGCACGCAGAGGTGTGCCGCTTCGCCAACGTCCTGAAGAGTCTGGGCATCACGAAAGGAGACCGCGTGATCCTCTACATGCCCATGGTGCCGGAAGCGGTGATCGCCATGCAGGCCTGCGCCCGCATCGGCGCCATCCATTCCGTGGTGTTCGGGGGGTTCTCCGCCGAATCGCTGAAGGACCGCATCGACGATGCCGGTGCCAAACTGCTCGTCACCGCCGACGGCGGCCACCGCGGCGGCAAGATCGTCGAACTCAAGGCCGCCGCGGACAAGGCCCTGTCCCTGTGCCGCCAGCCTCCGGAACACGTGGTCGTCCTCCAGCGCACCGGCCATCCGATCTCCATGACCGCAGGCCGCGACCACTGGTGGCACGAACTCGCCGCCCGCGCCGGCGGCGATTGCGAACCGGAATGGGTGGAGGCCGAGCATCCCCTGTTCATCCTCTACACCTCCGGCTCCACCGGTAAGCCCAAGGGCATCCAGCACAGCAGCGGCGGCTATTTGCTGGGGGCCGTCTGCACCATGAAGTGGGTCTTCGACCACCGGGACGAGGACCTCTACTGGTGCACCGCCGACGTGGGCTGGATCACGGGCCATACCTACGTGGCCTACGGCCCGCTGGCGGTGGGCGGCACCATTCTCATGTACGAAGGTGCACCCACGGTGCCGGATGCCGGGCGCTTCTGGAAGCTGTGCCAGGACCACGGCGTCACCGTGTTCTATACCGCACCCACCGCCATCCGCGCCCTCATGAAATGCGGCGATCACATCCCGGCCCGATACGATCTCTCCCGCCTGCGCCTGCTGGGCACCGTCGGCGAGCCCATCAATCCCGAGGCCTGGATGTGGTATCACCGGGTGATCGGTAAGGAACGCTGTCCCATCGTCGATACCTGGTGGCAGACCGAGACCGGAGCCAACATGATCGCTCCCATCCCCGGCGTCACTGCCACCAAACCCGGCTCCTGCACCCGCCCCCTACCTGGCGTCGCCGCCGACGTGGTGGACGAGGACGGCAATTCCATCACCACGCCGGACAAGGGCGGTTACCTGGTGATCAAGCGCCCCTGGCCCTCCATGCTGCGCACCATCTGGGGCGACGACCAGCGCTACGTGGACACCTACTGGAGCAAGTTCGGCGGCCGTTACTACCTGGCCGGGGACAGCGCCCGCAAAGACAAGGATGGTTACTTCTGGATCATGGGCCGCATCGACGACGTACTCAACGTCTCCGGTCACCGCCTGGGTACCATGGAGATCGAATCCGCCTTGGTGGCCCATCCCAAGGTGGCCGAGGCCGCCGTGGTGGGGCGCCCGGACGAGATCAAGGGCGAGACCATCTGCGCCTACGTGGTGCTCAAGGGCGAGCGCCCGCCGGGTGGTGTGGACGAGGCCCTCACCCAGGAACTGCGCCAGTGGGTGGCGGAACAGATCGGGCCCATCGCCAAACCGGACGACATCCGTTACGCCGACAACCTGCCCAAGACCCGCTCCGGCAAGATCATGCGCCGCCTGCTGCGCGCCATCGCCGCCGGCGAGGAGATCACCCAGGACACCTCCACCCTGGAGAACGAGGCCATTCTCCTACAGTTGCAGGGCAAGGCCTGAGTCGCCGGCCTGGGGATCAGGCGGAAGCCGGAGACCGGCGGTGCCAGTGGATCTCCCAGCCCTGCTCGCCGCTGTCGGCCTCGAAATCCGGGCTGCGCCACAGATCGGCCACGGCGACCACTTCTCCCGCCACACAGATCAGCGGCAACCGATCGCGGATCCAGGGCGGCACGCCTTTTTCCTGCAGGAGCTTCTTCAGGCTGTGGTGCCGGCCGCCGGCCATGCGGCAGCGTTCCCCGCCGCGGCGGAAACACACTTGCACCCGCTCTCCACAGCGGCGGGCCGCCAGGCCGCGCCCCTGCACCGGCCGGGCCTCGAGACGGCCGTTGCCGCCCGGCAGCTCCAGAGACCGTGACAGCGACCAGACCAGTACGATGGAAGCATCGAAGGGCGGCAGCGGTTGCGTGACATGGAGCCTGCCCCGGTGGCGGCGCAACACCACCCCCGCCCAATGTACGGCCGGCTGGCGATCCGGCCCGGCGCCGAGCAGATCCTCCTCGATACGCTGCAGCTGCGCCGCCTGTGGCTGGGGCAGTCCCAGCCCGCGCAGCCAGTAACGCAGCAGATTGCGCCGCCGGGCCGGGGGCAAAGCCTGCAGGGCGGCCACGTCCAAAGATGGATCCGGGGAAGAATCAGGAGCACCGCGACCGCCGATGGCCTCGAGATCCATGGCCGCCAGCTCGTCCAGGAGCTGAGCTGCCTCCGCGCAATGCGCGGCGCTGCGCGAGAAGGTGAGGGCCACCCGGGGCCAGTGCTGGCGCAACAAGGGCAGCACCTGATGGCGCAGGAAATTGCGCCGGATGCCGGCGTCGAAATTGCTCTCGTCCTCCACCCATTCCAGCCCTTCGCGGCGGGCGTAGGCGCGCAATGCGGCGCGCTCGAAATCCAGCAGCGGGCGCAAGTGCATCCCGCCGGCGAAGGGGATGCGCGCGGGCATGGCCGCCAGCCCGCGCGGGCCGCTGCCACGCAGCAGTTGCAGCAGCAAGGTCTCGGCCTGATCGTCCCGGTGATGGGCCGTGAGCAGGCATTCTCCGGGCGCTATCAGTTCCGCCAGCGCCTGGTAACGGGCCCTGCGGGCGGCGGCCTCCGGACTCTCGCCCCGCCGGTTGCGCGCCTCCACCCGCAATACCTCCAGGGGCACGGAGAGCCGGCGGCAGACGCGCCGGCAATGGGCCACCCAGCGCGGGGCATCCATACTCAAGCCGTGATCGACGTGCACCGCCGCCAGCCGGCCCGGCAATTGCGCGCGCAACACGGACAGGAGGTGAAGCAGGACGTGGGAGTCACAACCGCCGCTGTAGGCCACCCAGTAACGCGGGGCGGGGGGAAACGCGCGCACGACGGCCGTGAAGCGGGAGGGGGTGAGGGCTGCGATGCCCGATTTCACTTCACCGGCTCTTGCCCAATAGAAGGCGGCTTAGCTTGTCCAGCTCATTTTCCTGGCTTGGCTTCCTTGTATTCGCCGTAGGACATCAATTTCCGGTAGCGGTTCTCCACCAGCTCGTCCAGGGTGATGCCGTCCAGGCGCAGCAAGGCCCTGCCGATGGCCTCCTTCACCCGGGCCGCCGCCAGATCCGGATCCCGGTGCGCGCCGCCCAGCGGTTCTTCGACGATCTCGTCCACCAGTCCCAGTTCGCTGAGGCGCTGGGAGGTGATGCCCATGGCCTCGGCCGCTTCCGGTGCCTTTTCGGCGCTCTTCCACAGGATGGAGGCGCAGCCCTCGGGAGAGATCACCGAATAGGTGCTGTACTGGAGCATGATCAGCCAGTCGCCTACGCCGATGGCCAGCGCCCCGCCCGATCCCCCTTCTCCGATCACGGTGCAGATCACGGGTGTGCGCAGGGTGGACATCACTTCGAGATTGCGGGCGATGGCCTCGCTCTGGCCCCGTTCCTCCGCATCCACGCCCGGGTAGGCACCGGGCGTGTCGATGAAGGTCAGCACCGGCAGCTTGAAGCGCTCCGCCAGCTGCATGAGGCGCAGGGCCTTGCGATACCCTTCGGGCCTGGGCATGCCGAAGTTGCGCCGCACCTTCTCCTTGGTATCCCGCCCCTTCTGGTGACCGATGACCATCACCGGCCGGCCGTCCAGGCGGCCGATGCCCCCGACGATGGCCGCATCGTCGGCGAACACCCGGTCGCCGTGCAGCTCCTCGAAGTCGTCGATGATGCGCCGGATGTAGTCCATGGTGTAGGGGCGCTGGGGATGGCGGGCCAGCTGGGAGATCTGCCAGGCGTTGAGTTTGGAGAAGATGGACTCCGTGAGGGTCTTGCACTTGGCCTCCAGGCGGGCGATCTCCTCGCCGATGTTGATCTCGGCATCGCTGCCCACGTAGCGCAGCTCCTCGATCTTCGCCTCCAGCTCGGCGATGGGTTGCTCGAAGTCCAGGAAGTTCAATCTCATGGGGATGTAGGGTAAAGCGAATGGTCAGGTATGTAAACCGATCGGACGCACCGATCGGACGTAGGCCGCTGCGCCGTCCATGCAATCTCCAGGGGCAGCGGGCTTGGCAGGCTGTTGAAATTCGCTCAGGCGAGGGCAAGACCAGGCGAAAATGGCCGGGAAAGCGCAGTTTACAAATGGTACATGAGCATTTCGAGGCCATTTGCAACGCCGGATCGCGCCGCGTGAGTAGAATTCCAACAGCTGTCAGGACTCGGTCTCGTACACCATTTCCACCTGCCCTGCATCCCCTGCCAGTTCCCGCAGGCGCTGGAGCAGCTCTTCCGCAGGACGCACGCACCAGTCCTGGCCGAGGGCCAGCTTGGCACGCGCCCGGCCGTTGAGATAGTCGATCCACACCGGACAGCGTCCCTCGCGGTACGGCGCCAGGGCCTCGGCCAGGGCCCGGCCGCCGTCCTCGCGCAGGCGGCCGCTGTGCAGGCGGATTTCCAAGCGCCGGGCGAAACGCTCGCGTGCCTGTTCCAGGTCCAGCACCTCGTCCACCGTCATGCGGAAACCGCCGCTGTATTCGTCCACACTCACGCTGCCGGTGACCACGATGAGCTGGTCCTTGGCCAGCAGGTGGCGGTAGCGGCGGAAGGTCTCCGCGAACAGGGCCAGCTCGATGCGCCCGCTGCGATCGTCCAGGGTGACGAAGGCGATCCGTTCCCCGCGGCGGCTGTTCATGGTGCGCATGGCCACCACCAGTCCCGCCAGGGTCATGGTCTGCTCGCGTACGGGATCGAGGGCGCCGATGCGGGCGCTCACGAAACGGGACAGCTCCGCCTCGTAGCGTTGGATGGGATGGCCGGTGAGATAGAGTCCCAGGGTCTCCTTCTCCCCCGCCAGGCGTTGTTCCTCGCTCCAGGGGGGCACCTCCTCTTCCTCCAGCGGGGCGGCCTCCACGCTGGCGATCATGCCCCCGAAGAGATCGTTCTGTCCCACCGCCTGGTCGCGCAGGTGCCGCTCCGCGGCCTGCAGGGCGGCGGTGAGACGGGCCATGGAGCGGGCCCGGTTCTCGTCCAGGCCGTCCAGGGCACCCGCGCGGATCAGGGCCTCCAGCACGCGCCGATTGGCCTTGCGCAGGTCGATGCGCCGGCACAGATCGAACAGATCGCGGAAAGGCCCGTTCCGCTCGCGTTCCGCCAGAATGACCTCCAGGGCGGCCGCCCCCACGCCCTTCACGGCCCCCAGGCCGTAGCGGATGGTCTGTTCGTCGCTGACCGTGAAGGCGTAGTCACAGCGATTGATGTCGGGCGGCAGCACCCGCAGTCCCAGGCTGCGGCATTCCTCGATGAGCATGACCACCTTGTCCGTGTTGTCCATGTCCGAAGACAGCACGGCCGCCATGAAGGCCGCCGGATGATGGGCCTTCAGCCAGGCGGTCTGGTAGGCCAGCAGGGCATAGGCCGCGGAATGGGACTTGTTGAAGCCGTAGCCAGCGAACTTCTCCATGAGATCGAAGATGTAGGCGGCCTGCCCTTCGTCCACACCCCGCCGGCGCGCGCCCTCGAGGAAGACCTGACGCTGTTTGGCCATCTCCTCCGGCTTCTTCTTGCCCATGGCCCGGCGCAACAGATCCGCCTGTCCCAGGGTATAGCCCGCCAGCACCTGGGCGATCTGCATCACCTGTTCCTGGTACAGGATCACGCCGTAGGTGGGTCTGAGGATGGGTTCCAGGTCCGGGTGGGGATAGTCCACGCGGGCCCGGCCGTGCTTGCGGTCGATGAAGTCGTCCACCATGCCCGATTGCAGAGGCCCAGGGCGGAACAGGGCCACCAGGGCGATGATGTCCTCGAAACAGTCGGGCTGCAGACGCTTGATGAGATCCTTCATGCCGCGCGACTCCAGCTGGAACACCGCGGTGGTGTCGGCCTTGCGCAGCAGCGCATAGGTGGCGGGATCGTCCAGCGGGATGCAGTCGATGTCCAGCGCCGCCTCCCCAGCCGCGCGCCGCCGGGCGTTGATGTGCTTCACCGCGCGGTCGATGATGGTGAGGGTGCGCAGCCCCAGGAAGTCGAATTTCACCAGGCCGATGGCCTCTACGTCGTCCTTGTCGAACTGGGTGACGGGAGTGCTGGAACCCTGTTCGCAGTACAGCGGCGTGAACTCGGTGAGCGGTGCCGGGGCGATCACCACGCCGCCGGCGTGCTTGCCGGCGTTGCGCGCCAGCCCTTCCAGTTGCCGTGCCAGGTCGATGAGCGTGCGAACGTCTTCCTCCTCTTCGTAGCGCTGGCGCAACTGCTCCTCCTCGGCCAGGGCCTTGTCCAGGGTCATGCCCAGGTCGAAGGGGATGAGCTTGGCGATCTGGTCCACGAAGCCGTAGGGGTACCCCAGCACCCGGCCCACGTCCCGGACCACGGCCTTGGCCGCCATGCTGCCGTAGGTGATGATCTGGGACACGCGATCGCGACCGTAACGTTCGGCCACGTACTCGATCACGCGGTCGCGCCCTTCCATGCAGAAATCCACGTCGAAGTCCGGCAGGGAGACGCGTTCGGGATTGAGGAAGCGCTCGAACAGCAGGTCGTATTCCAGGGGATCCAGGTTGGTGATGCCCAGGGCATAGGCCACCAGGGAACCGGCGCCCGAACCGCGCCCGGGCCCCACCGGTACGTCGTGTTCGCGCGCCCAGCGGATGAAATCGGCCACGATCAGGAAATAGCCGGGGAAACCCATGTCGTTGATCACCTGCAGCTCGTGCTCCAGGCGCTGCCGGTAGGCGGGGCGGCGTGCCGCCAGGGCCTGGGGGTCGCCCCCCCAGCGGGCCTGCAGGCGCCGCTCCAGACCCGCCCGGGCCTGGTCGGCGAAATATTCGGCGGTGGTGGTGCCCTCCGGGACGGGGAAATCGGGCAGGACGTTGTGCCCCAGCTCCAGTTGCAGATTGCACCGGCGCGCGATCTCCACGGTATTGGCCAGCGCCTCGGGGATGTCGGCGAAGAGTTCCGCCATCTCCTGCGGCGAGCGCAGGTATTGCTGGGGACTGTAACGGCGCACCCGCCGGCGGTCCTCCAGGGTGCGCCCCTCGTGGATGCACACCCGTGCCTCGTGGGCCTCGAAGCCGTCGGGCGTGAGAAAACGCACGTCGTTGGTGGCCACCACCGGCAGGTCCAAGGCCCAGGCCAATTCCACGGCGGCATGGAGATGGTCTTCGTCCCGCTCGCGCCCGGTGCGCTGCAGCTCCAGATAGAAGCGGTCCGGGAAACAGGCCTGCCAGAAAGCGGCCAGGCGCCGGGCCTCCGCCTCCTGGCCGGCCAGCAGGGCCTGGCCCACATCTCCGGCGCTGCCGCCCGAGAGGGCGATGAGACCTTCACTCGCCTCTTCCAGCCAGGCGCGCCGGATCATGGGCTGTCCCTGGTGCTGGCCTTCCAGATAGGCGCGGGTGATGAGGCGGGTGAGATTACGGTAGCCGGTCCGTTCCTGGCACAACAAGACCAGCGCCGCGGGCTGGCCGCCGTAGCCGTCCCGCAGCCACAGGTCCGCGCCGATGATGGGCTTGATACCCGCAGCCTGGGCGGCACGGTAGAACTTGACCATGGCGAACAGATTGTTCTGATCCGTTACCGCCACGGCCGGCATACCGGCGGCCGCCACGGCCTCCACCAGCGGTTTGACTCTGATGGTGCTGTCGATCAGGGAATATTCGCTGTGCAGGTGGAGATGGACGAAGCTCGGAGGCATACGAATCTATTGTACTTTGTAACCGGGCCCGATGGGGAAGAAAGCCGGCGCACCGCGGCACACGCGCTCCCTCGCGCCCGCCTTCACCCCCATCTTCATGCCAGACTTCATGCCGGGGAAGCGGCGCAGGCCCGTACGGGACCGAATGAAAGGCGGTGGTACGGGCTGGGTCCCAGTCGCTGCAGGGCTGCCAGATGCTCACGTGTGGGATAGCCTTTGTGGCGGGCGAAACCGTAGCCGGGGCAGAGTTCTTCCAGGCGCTGCATCTGGGCATCGCGGAACACCTTGGCGAGGATGGAGGCCGCTGCGATGGCGGGGACACGCCGGTCCCCACCCACCACGGTCTCCACGGCGCAGGGCAGCCGTGGTGCCCGATTGCCGTCCACCAGGACCCGCTCGGGCGGCGCGCGCAGTGCGGCCACGGCCCGTTCCATGGCCAACAGCGTGGCGCCCAGTATGTTGAGATGGTCGATCTCGGCTGCGCTGGCCTGCCCCACCCCCCAGGCCCGGGCCCGGCTGGCGATGAGCCCGGCCAACGCCTCCCGGCGAGCCGGTGCCAACTGCTTGGAATCGCGCAGGCCCGGAATGGGACGTCGCGGATCCAGGATCACTGCAGCGGCGACCACCGGTCCGGCCAGGGGACCGCGACCGGCCTCGTCCACACCGGCCACCCAATCTCCGGCTGCAGAAGGATTCGGCCAGGGATCGGCGGCGCCCTCCTTCATTCCGAAAGGGGTTTGGCGGCGCACATGATCTCGGCGCTGGCCACCACCTGACCGGCCACGCGGGCCTCGGCATCGAAACGCCAGATGTTGCGCATGTTGCGGGTCACCGCCACGTCGAGAATGAGCTGATCACCGGGCTCCACCGGCCGTTTGAAACGGGCGTTGTCGATGCCCACGAAATAATACAGGGTATCGTCCTCGGGGCGGGTCGCCGTGCTGCGAAAGGCGAGAATTCCCGTCGCCTGGGCCAGGGCTTCCAGCAACAACACCCCGGGCATCACCGGACGCACGGGAAAATGACCGATGAAATAGGGTTCGTTGTAGGAGACGTTCTTGAGGGCCGTCAGCGTCTCACCCGGCGTGCATTGAATGACCCGATCGATGAGCAGGAAGGGATAGCGATGGGGGAGATGGTTGAGGATGTCGTGGATGTCCATGGCCGTCGGCAATGCCGGGGTATCGAATTTTTCTTGTTTCATCTCCATCTACCTGTTCGACTCTTTCTGCGCCCATAGTGACGCCGCTTCCTGGGGTCTGAGCATTCCCGGCATTTCGGCGCATCCAGCGCATCCTGCGCCCGTGCTGCCGCATAGTATGAACCGGATGGCCGGTGCTGACCAGTCTTTCGCCCCGCCTGTCCCGCCGCCAGGCCCGCTGCAGATTGGAACACCAGGAAGAGGATCGTCTCGGCGCGTAGATTCCGGCTCAAGCCCGCAGAAGGCACCGGCGATGGTTTCTTCCACCACCGTCCGCAAGGGGCCCTACCGGTGGACTTCAACGGATCCGCTTCTGGAATCCGCCGCTGGCTATCCCTTCATTGGGACGTCTGCCTGGCCTGCTCGTCCAGACGCCGCAATCCTTCCAGCACGATGTCGGTGATGTCCAGTTCGGGATTGGCGTAGGCGATGCCCTCGTAGAAGATCAGATCGTACTTACCCTTGCGTCCGACTTCTTCGATGGCCTGGCGGATGAGCTGTTGCAGGTTGCCGATGGCGTCGTTGCGTCGCAGGTTGATGTCTTCACGGAAGTCCTCCTGCATGCGCCGCAGTTCCCGCTTGCGGGCGAGGATGTCCAG
>WFNO01000048.1 GCA_015488555.1 Gammaproteobacteria bacterium | reverse complement strand
TGGACACGAGCCGGCGGGAAGACTGGATCTTCGACCAGGTCGACCGCGGGGTGGACGTGCTCGTCACCAACCCCGAGCTGGTGAAGACCGGTCTGGATCTGCTGGAGTTCCCGACCATCGTGTTCATGCAGACCGGCTACAACGTCTACACCTTGCAGCAGGCCTCCCGCCGCTCCTGGCGGATCGGCCAGAAGCACCCGGTGGACGTGTATTTTCTCGGCTACGGCGAGACGGCACAGATGGCGTGCCTGTCACTCATGGCCAAGAAGATCGCGGTGAGCCAGTCCACCTCCGGCGACATGCCGGAGACCGGCCTGGACATCCTCAACCAGGATGGGGATTCCATCGAGGTGGCTTTGGCCAAGAAGCTGGTGTCTTGACATTCACCCCGCCCGGCGCCTTTCGGTGCAAGGCGGGGTTCTTTTTGTGTTCTGACTGGGCTCAAGACCGCACATCTCGACCCTATATAGGTACTCCGTGCTATTCTCTGTAACACTGTCATAATTGGCAATCAGAGCTTAATAATCAGATGTACGAACGCCAGTGCAGGCGGGAGTTTAGCTCCAGGGATCATCACCGGCGCCTTCATCCAGAAGTGCCCCTATTGCTGCATGCTTTGTATGATCTATTTTCCCTTTCCAACCGAATAAAGTGAGACCCATAACTATGGGCAAAAGGTTATAGATACAGTAGCCAGCCGAATACAAGGTACCAGCATGCTGATTCCGATAACAGCAGAAGTGGAATAAACAAATAGGCTAGGAGGTTGACCTGGGATCACTGTCGCTTATTAGACATCTCGAGACTCAACGTAATATTAGCGGTTTTATCCCCCAGAACGAACTGACGTTTATGCATAATTCATCGGCAGAGATAGTCCTTAACAAGAAAACGAATATCGCCGCAGGCCCGCATCATCTCAGCATTACTGGGCGGCGCATTGTCATGGCAGGCATTGTTGACGGTTCTCTTGAAGGCCGCGAGCTTCCCGGGGTGTGAAGCATCGTGATCCAACAGCGGATCGACACGGGGACAAAGCCATTCAAGTGTCTTGCCATCGTAATCTGTGAGGGAAGCTGCCCTATCTCCTTTGCCGCATCGGTCGTTCACCAGCATTTCCTTGCAGAAGCGTTCACCGGCGTCGCGCAACTGGATGCCGCACTCCTTTCTGAGGTCTGGATGGCCACCGCGCGCAAGGGATTTGGCACGGTTGATCTTGGCGAGCAGCGCATCACTTGTATTCTCGATGATGCTGCCTTCGGCGGGGGTTTCGATATAGAGCTGGGCATTCGATATGCCGAGATGGCGATAGCGGTTTTCAAGTTCCTCCCATGTGTCGTGGTCTTGGGTGAGGACGATAACCTGCATAGGCAGATTGAGAAGCTCGGTCAGCACCGTCGAGTTGAAATGGGTGCGGTAGTCCTCATCGCTGGACAGCACGGGATCGTCGAGAACGATGAAACCGAGGCCCTCATGCTGGGCGCGGGCGAGAAATATGGCGAGACCCAGACAGTGGAGCTGAGACTGGCTGAACACGGCGATCACGTCGCGCACCTTCGGTGCTGAACGGTCGGGGTTAGCAGAGAGTCCCGCCTTGAAGTCAATGGTGCGTTTGGCCCCCTTACGGGGCTGCAAGGCGGAGAAGAACGTCGGCTCATCGGGCCGTAACCGCTCCCACCAGGCCTGTATCAGGGTGCTGTATTCCGAGAATTTGTCGTTGAGTACCTGATCCTTGGCGCGGTCTATCTGCTTGAGCGCGGCATCGAGTTCCTTTCCGACGGCCACGCGGGCGGCGCGTTCGATCAGAACGGCGCGAAGCGTGTCCGGCTGCCGTGCGATATCTAGGAAGTCCTGCCAGCCGGCGGTGTCCGACTGTGCATCAAGAACCTCGTTGAGAGCCGTGCCGAGAGCCGTCGCCGGCGCCTTATAGGCTTCAATCGCGGTGGCGTAGGTGGCGCGGAGCGTGGCGAGTGTGGAAAAGGAGGCGTGCAATTTTTCGGTGTCGAGAGCGGTGGCTAATCCGACCGTGTATTCTTCTACGAGCGCGCCGGCCGCTAGGGTACCACGGCGCAGTGCGGCCCCGGCCCGGGCAATGGACCTGACCCGAGCAAGCCACGGATCGACGAATTCGGCGGCGCGGTCGCCCAAGAGTTCCCGAATGCGGGCGACGGTGAATCCTATCTCGCGGCGCTTGGCAGCCGTCATCTTGAGATAGCGGGGAAGCGCGGCTTCCACAGCGGTTGCCAGCGCGTCGACCGAAGCGGAAAGCTGTGAAAGAGCGGATTTCGCAGACGTCTCGGCAGTCCTGAATTTCTTCGAGTCCTCGACGTGCCGGCGAATGAGCTGCACGCGCTCCGGCGTCAGGGCGGACTCTGTGCCGCACAAAGGGCAATCGACGGGCTCAGCGATCACGGAAATAGCTGGGTACTTCAGGGCCTCGTCGAAAAGCGCCACAAGCTGGCGCGTTTCTTCATCGATTTTCTTGCGTTCGTCGAGATAGGTATCGATACGGGTCCAGATGTCCGGGCGCGGTGGATTCCAGCCGGCGAGCTCCTTGCGCTCGAACCCGCGCACCGGAAATGTCTTGCTCCGGCGGTCAGCCAGAATCCTGTCAATCGATGCAAGCCGTTCCTCGAGCGTGTCCGGTACCTTCTCGCCGGCAGTTTCAATGAGGACGCGCGCCGCGTCCTCGAAGTTGGTTGTTAGCGTTGCCAGGTCTGGAATAGTACGCAGCATGCCGGCAAACGCGGGCTTCAGGGCCGGGACAGCCGCGCAAGTGTCGAACTTGGTGAGCAGGGGGTCATCCGGCAGTCTCAACTCGCCCGCCATCGTCGCAATGTCGTTGCGGAGATCGTCGAGGTCGGTGACTTCGAGTAGGGTCTTGAAATAGGTGGCACGGTCCTGTGGGCGGACGGAGAAAATATAGCTGAGCGTATGCTGTGCCAGAACAGGGGCCTGCAAGGGCGGTTGCGACAGCGTAATGCCGAACCTTGCCAGATCGTCCTCAGTGGCCGCGGCGCCGTCGATTTCGAGGCGGGACGTACAATCCTGTCTCTTGCCATAGTCGCCGGTAAGAACGCGCCTGATTTCGTGTGCCGTGCCGTCCGCAGCGATGATGCGAGCGGCAACGTAGACTTCCTCGCCGGCGGCGAGATGGGCGTTCCTCAGGGCGTCGGCGAACTCGTCCTGGCTACTCGCCGTCAGCTCGCGACGGGTAATGCGGCCGGTCAGGAGAAACTCGAAAGCCTCCGCCAGGCTAGTTTTGCCCTTGCTGTTCGGTCCCCAGACAACGGCGATGTCTTTGGGCAGGTTAAGGGTCTGCTCAGTGGCACCGTAGGCGCGAAAGCCCCTGACTGAAAGCGATTTAAGCCTCGGGGCCGTCAATACTCCGCCTCGCTTGTCCAAGCCGTTCCCGGAGCACGGTCATCATGGATTCCGTAGGATCGGTGGTGTCATGGTCGCAATGGGCCTGTACAAGCTGGTAGGCGAGCGAACCATCCTCCAGATGCGTCAGAAGACGGTCATAGTTGCTCTTCGGTTCCGCTTTCTCTGGCATCTCGGGTATCTCCCCATCGCTTCTGTTGTGTGTTGGATACAACTTTATCCTTGCATGTTGGCTGCGGTCTAACAGTTAAGTGTATTGCTCTGGGCACAATGTATTCTGGACAGGTCCGTATGGCCATAACACCCACCCTTGGCTATTGAACGCCAAAAGCTCTCATATTTCAATTCTGTGTTTTCGCTACCAAGTGTTGAGAATAGATTGGGATGATATGAATCCGACATCTGCAGCGTAAGACTCGCTGCTTATGGATAATTATTCTGTGTGACTGCACGTCGGCTTACAAGCACCATACACGGCGAAATTATAGTATTTCCACACCACGTCAATCCCAGAAAATCCTATTTCAGACAACCACGCAAGATGGTCTACTAACTTGGCCGGATGATCTTCTTCATGATATTTTTGAAGCCACTTACCCTCAATCTCATCCTCTGAAATATGGCATTTCATAAATTCTATCCATTTCTGCATATACATGCTTTGCAAATGTCTGTTAGAACCAAGCACCACATCGGCATTCAGAAACACTCCACCTGGATTAAGGGCGTTATATATCTTCCTATAGAAATGCTTCTTATCCTCCTCTGTAACTAAATGATGCAAAGCCAAGGATGATATAATCACATCATAACTATCATTAAAATCGTAATCGTAGAAATTGCCTACTTGGTACCTTATATCACGATACTCAGCCAACTTAATTTTGGCCATTTCAATCATGTTCTCAGCAAGATCAAGACAAGTGATCATTGATCTTGGGAATGATTCTTTGAGCATCCTTGAGATCGTTCCAGTACCACAACCGAGATCAATGACATTAATCCCATCAGATTTATCATGAGGAATTGCTGCAACCAACCCATCAAGCATTTTCGAATAGTAAGGAATGAGTCTCAGGATTATCTTATCGAACTCATTTGCTTCTTCTTCAAAATGCTTCTTTACCGTATCCATTTTCCTCACTCATGTATGGCAATAACGAACAACTACATATGTGCGCAACCGCCTGTCATTGAGTTTTCCACATTCACTCACGCAAGATCAGCATAGCAAATTCATGCTGCCTACCGAAACACCAAATACTCTAAAAACCTTCGCGAATCACATAACATTTTCCCTTCCTTACCACTCCCGTTTTCCCGACGATGCTGCCTCGTTATCGGACCTGATTTTAGGAGAGGATTCCACGCATTAAATACCCCCCACCTCGGCCATACGCCCCACGGTCATCACCGCCTTGTCGAGGGTATCACTCCATGGCTGGGCGCAATTGAGACGGATGAAATTCCGGTATTTGCCCGAGGCGGAGAAGACCGGTCCCGGCGCGATGCTGATGTGTTGTTCCAGCGCCCGTTGACACAGGCTCAGGGCATCGACCTGCCCCTGCAGCTCCACCCAGATCACGAACCCGCCCCGTGGCTGGGTGACGCGCGTGCCCGCCGGGAAGTACTTGCCCACGGCGCGGGTCATGAGGGCCACCTGACGGGCGTAGGCGCCCCGCACCTGCCGCAGGTGGCGATCGTAGCCACCGTGGTGCAGAAAATCGGCCACGGCCCGTTGCGAAAGGGTGGGCGCCGCCAGGCTGGTGACGTATTTCAGGTACTCCACCTGCTCCCGCCAGCGGCCGGGCACCATCCAGCCCACCCGCAGGCCGGGCGAGAGGGTCTTGGAAAAAGAGGCGCAGTAGATTACCCCGCCCGTCTCATCGAAAGAGCGCAGGGCCTGGGGGCGCTCGCCCTCGAAGCCCAGATCGCCGTAGATGTCGTCCTCGATGAGGGGGATTTCGTGGCGGGCCAAGAGAGCCACCAGGGCCTGTTTCTTCTCGACCGGCATGATACCGCCCAGGGGATTGCTGAAATTGGCGGTCAGCGCGCAGGCCCTGACCGGCCACTTTTCCAGCGCCAGTTCCAGGGCCTCCAGGCTGATGCCGGTGGCCGGATCGGTGGGGATCTCCAGGGCCTTCAACCCCAGGGAGTCGATGGCCTGCAGCAGGCCGTAGAAGCTGGGCGACTCGATGGCGACCACGTCGCCGGGACCGGCCACCGCCCGCAGCGCCAGAATCAGCGCTTCCTGGCAGCCGCTGGTGATGACGATCTCATCGGGGGCCACCTGGCACCCGGCATCCGCCATGCGGCGGGCGATCTGGCGGCGCAGCTCGGGGCTGCCCGGCGGGAACTGGTAGGTGGCCAGATTCGCCCCACCGGCGCGGGCTGCAGCAGCGAGGGCGCGTTGGATAGCGCGGGTGGGCAGAAAGTCTGGGGCCGGCACCGCCGCACCCAGTTGTACGAAGTCCGGCTCATTGGCGGCCTGGACCAGGCGCAGCACCAGCTCCTGACCCGTGACCGGCACCGGCTTGACCGTGGGACGGGAGATGGCAGGCGGCTCCGGTCGGGGCCAGGCCTGGGCGCGCACGTACCAGCCGGAGCGGGGACGCGCCTCGATGCGTCCGTCGTCCTCCAGCAGGCGTTGCGCCTGGACGATGGTGGAGATACTCACCCCGAACTGGTGGGCAAGCCGCCGCACCCCCGGCAGGCGGTCACCCGGCCGGTAGAGCCCCTGGTCCATCTGCCCGGCAAGCTGCCTTGCCACGCGCTCATACAGTTTGTCCGCCGTCATGGCCAGGAAATCCCCTTTCGATGAGTACAGTTGGTCGCGCAAAATACCGATACAGTTTCATATATTTCCGATCTGTATCGCTTCTGTTTTATTTTATCTGAATCTGTACTTATTGCACGGTGAGTTTTAATCTGCACAGGTATCAGAATCAACACAAAAAACGGCGAATACGGACATGAACTGCCCCCTCCCCCTCTTTCAGGTCGATGCCTTCACCGACCGTCCCTTCTCCGGCAATCCCGCCGCCGTCTGCCTGTTGGACCGCGAACGGGATGCCGCCTGGATGCAGGCCGTGGCGGCGGAGATGAATCTCAGTGAGACCGCCTTTCTCCTCCAACGAGAGGACGGGTTCGGCCTGCGCTGGTTCACCCCGGCCACCGAGGTGGACCTGTGCGGCCACGCCACGCTGGCGGCGGCCCACGTGCTGTGGGAACAGGGCCTGCTGGCCCCCGGAGCTGCGGCCCGCTTTCACACCCGCAGCGGGCTCCTGCGGGCCACGCGCAGCGGTGCGGTGATCGAGCTGGACTTTCCGGCCGCGCCGGCGGAGCCGGCCCCGGCGCCGCCGGGACTGCTGGCCGCCCTGGGGCTCGACGGGGGCGAGGTCTGCCGCAGCCGCTTCGACTATCTGGTGGTCGTCGAGGACGCGGCAGCGGTGCGCGCCCTGCGCCCCGACTTCCCCGCCCTGGGCCGGGTGGAGACCCGGGGCGTCATCGTCTCCGCGCGGTCCGACGACCCGGCATACGACTTCGTCTCCCGCTTCTTCGCCCCCGCGGCCGGCATTCCCGAGGATCCGGTCACCGGCTCTGCTCACTGCACGCTGGGCCCCTGGTGGGCGCCGCGGCTGGGCAAGCCGTCCATGACCGCCTTCCAGGCCTCACGGCGGGGTGGCGTCGTCCAGGTCAGCCTGCAGGGCGACCGGGTCCACCTCGGGGGCCGGGCGGTCACCGTCCTCGCGGGGGAACTCCATGCCTGACTCGACCCTTTACTGGCTCAACGGCCGGCTGCGCCCCGAACAGGAGGCGGTGATCCCGGTGATGGACCACGGGCTGCTCTACGGGGATGGAGTCTTCGAGGGGATCCGCTTCTACCATCGCCGTCCCTTCCGCCTGGCGGCCCATCTGCAACGCCTGGCCGACTCCTGCGCGGCCATCCGGCTGACCCTGCCCTACACCCGGGAAAAGCTGGCGGAGGCGGTGGACGAGATCATCGGCGCCTTCCCCGAGGAGAACGGCTACCTGCGCCTCATGGTCACCCGCGGCACCGGTCCCATGGGGCTGGATCCGGCGGGCTGCACCAGGCCCAATGCCATTCTCATCGCTGCCCGGCTGGAGATGGTCCACCCGGAGCTGCGCCAAGAGGGCGTCCGCCTCATCATCGCCGCCACCCGGCGCCTGCCGGCCGACGGCCTCGACCCGCGCATCAAGAGCCTCAACTACCTCAACCCCATTCTCGCCCGCATGGAGGCGACCCGGGCCGGTGCCCAGGAGGCGGTGCTGCTCAACGGCCAGGGCCGGGTGGCGGAAGGGAGCGCCGAGAACCTCTTCATTGTGCGCGACGGTCTTCTCGCCACGCCGCGGCCGGTGGACGGCGCGCTGGCGGGGATCACCCGCGGCATCATCCTGGCCCTGGCCGCGGCGCTGAATGTCCCCGCCCGGGAGGTTCCCCTCACTCCCTATGATCTCTATACCGCCGACGAATGCTTCCTCACCGGCACCGGCGCGGAGCTGATCCCGGTGCGCGAGGTGGACGGCCGCCCCTTGCGGCACTGCCCGGGCCCGATCTTTTCGACCCTGGCCAGGGCCTTTCATGAACAGGTGGAACGGGAGACCCATCCGGAGGGGCAGGCAACATGAGTGCCGGGCAGAAACCGCTGTTCGTCATCCAGAGCCGTTACAACCGGTGGATGAACCACAATCTCTACACGGTGTGTGAAACCGTTCCCGACGAACAGCGCAAACGGGATATGGGGGCGTTTTTTCGTTCCATCCATGGGACACTCAACCATCTGCTGCTCGGCGACCGCTTGTGGATGGCCCGCTTCACCGGCACGGAATTCCCGGTCGAGTCGCTGGATCAGGAACTGTATGGCGAGTTCGACGCACTCTGGCAGGCGCGAACAGAGACCGATGCAGCGATCCGCGCCTGGATCGATGCCCTGGAGGAAACCGATCTCGATTGCATCATCGCCTTCCAGGCAGTGGTGACGCAACGGACCCACCGCTTCCGACTGGTGGATGCGCTGCTGCATTTCTTCCATCATCAGACCCATCACCGGGGCCAGGTCACCACCCTGCTGTCACAGCTCGGGCTCGACTTCGGCACCACGGACATGATGTGGATGCCGGGCATCGAAATCACGGCCGATGGCGATTCAACGAACTACACAATGCCCGTCGGGACCATTCCATGAACATCATCGATTACATTGCCCTGTTTGTCATCATGGTCACTCTGGCCGCGATACCGAGCACCAGTGTGGCCTTAGTTGTCACCCGTTCCGCAACCCTGGGCCTGGCGAACGGCATCGCCGTTGCTACCGGCATAGTCATCGGTGACTTGATCTTTGTTTTACTGGCACTTCTTGGCTTGTCCGTTGTTGCCGAAACCTTGGGTGACCTGTTTTCAGGCATCAAATACCTAGGTGGCGTATACCTGATAGGGATGGGGATCAGCCTATTGAGATCCCGTGACTGGACAACCGTTACGGTCGAACAACGTGAATTGGGTACCCTCCTGACCAGCCTCCTAGCAGGGTTGTTCCCGACCCTTGGCGATATCAAGGCCATCGTTTTCTATATCAGCCTGTTTCCGGTATTCATCGACACTGGGTCACTTAGCCCGTCGGATACCTGGATTATTATTTTTGTCACCATTGCCGCTGTTGGCGGCATCAAGACGGCCTATGCCATCGCGGCAAGACGACTTGCTGTCTTGCCCCTGAGCCTGGCCCATGAAAAAGGCATAAGAACCATTGCAGGATGCTTCATGATCGGAGCTGGCAGTGTCATGATTGCAAGAACCTGACAATAGATATGATGTGGATGCCAGGAGGCAAGATCAGTTCATGACCAAAAACGTGCGACGGGGAGAAGCTCCATGACGAACCACGAAGACGCCGCAGAAACGCCACAAGCCGCCTATTACGCCGTCATATTCACATCCCTCCGTTCTAAGCAAGACAATGGGTATGAAGAAACCGCCCGGCGGATGCTGGCGCTTGCCTCCCGGCAACCCGGATTTCTGAGTGTGGAATCCGCACGTGATAAGGATGGATTCGGCATCACGGTATCCTACTGGAAAGACCTGGATGCCATTAAAGCGTGGCAGAAAAACATCGAACACATGGAAGCCCAAATACTGGGCAGAGAGCAGTGGTACGAGTTTTACAACGTCAGAATATGCAAGGTGGAGAAAGAGTACGGTTTTCCTGCTGATAAATTGTGAGCCCGAAGACAAGCCGAACTCGCGATTACGCTTTAAGGGAGAAGAAAGATGGATGCACGTAAACTGATCATCAAGGCAAAGGACATCGAGGAGATGGAGGGAGAACGACGAATCCATTTCCTGAATCCCAACGCCGACAGAATAAGAAAATCACTCGGCGACATTGTTGGCCTGAACAATATCGGTGTCCACCTAATCTACGTTGAGCCCGGAAAGGACTCGACCGAGTATCACAAGCACTACTACGAGGAAGAGTGCATCTATGTCCTTTCCGGTGAGGGAACGCTTGTCATAGAAGGCGAGTCTTTTCATTTCGAGAAGGGTGATTTTGTCGGTTTTCCCGCAAATACAGCCGCGCACTCCCTGAAAAACACTGGCTCGGAAACACTGGTCTGCCTGGTCATGGGTCAGCGTCTCGAGCATGATGTCGCGGACTATCCGAACCAGGGCAAACGGTTGTATCGGAATAGTGGCGAATGGAATCTTGTTGATTTGGATACCGTCATCGATCCAAGAAGCGAGGTCTAGCGCCCGACTGGACTTCCGCTGCGCGTACTCTGCAATCTTAAAGTGGCAGCTCCGATGGTTCGTCACGACGCATCTTTCCTGCACTCTGCCTAGTCCTTGACAGATTAGGACGATTGACCTAGACTCGACTCAGCGTAGGACAATCGTCCTACGCCGGCTGTTCCAGACCGTAGGAGATCATCATGTCTGCAGACTTGTTCGAGCCGTTTCAGTTAGGTGACCTGACACTCGCCAATCGGATGGTCATGGCACCTATGACGCGTAATCGCGCCGATGAAAACGGCCTAGCGACACCCATGATGGTGACCTACTATCAACAACGCGCCAGCGCCGGTCTGATCGTTACCGAGTCTGCCCCTGTCTCACCGGAGGGCGTAGGCTACCCTCTCACGCCGGGAATTTACACCGATACCCAGGCGGCAAGCTGGCTCCAGGTAACCGATGCGGTGCACTCAACCGGTGGCCATGTCTTTGTTCAGCTGCAGCATTGCGGGCGGATTTCCCACCCTAGCCTGTTGCCAGATAACGCCACGCCTGTGGGCCCATCGGCGCTACAGCCGACGGGTCTGGCAGTCACCTATGCCGGTATGCAGGATTTCGTGACACCGCGCGCACTCGAGACCCGAGAAATTCCGGATATCGTGGCAAAATTCCAGCGCGGCGCCGAGATAGCCAAGCGCGCGGGCTTCGATGGCGTGGAAATCCATGGCGCCAACGGCTACATCATCGACCAGTTTCTACGCGACGGCAGTAACCGCCGTACCGACGCCTATGGCGGCAGTGTACGGAACCGCATGCGCCTGTTGAACGAAATCCTCGACGCGGTATGCGCGGTGTGGCCGGCACGGCGCGTGGGCGTACGCTTGTCCCCCGAGAACAGTTTCAATTCGATGTCAGATTCCGACCCGCAAGCGCACTTTGACTATTTCGTCGAGCAGTTGAACCCGCGCGGCTTGGCCTATGTGCATATGCTCGAAGGCGACATGATGACGAAGACCAGCGCGCTGGATTATCGTGCCTTGCGCTCAAAGTTTGCAGGGCCGTATATCGCTAATAACGGCTATGACCTCATGCGCGCCCAGACGGCGGTGCGCAGCGGTGCCGTGGACCTGGTTGCTTTCGGCATTCCGTTCCTGGCCAATCCGGATCTGGTGCGCCGTTATCGGGAGAATCTGCCGTTAAATGAGGCAGATCCATCCACGTTCTACGGCGGCAGCGAAGCGGGCTACACCGACTATCCCTTTTATCGTGCCAAGGAAATTTAAGCAGACTGCCCCTTGAGGTGTAGTTGGCCTAGAAAGTGTTATTCATGAGCGACAAGACTACACGAGATCGCATTATTGAAGCCGCCGATCAGCTGTTCTATCAGCAAGGATACGAGCATACCTCGTTCTCGGACATTGCGGATGCCGTCCAGATCTCGCGTGGCAATTTCTACTATCACTTCAAAACCAAGGATGAAATCCTGGATGCCGTGATCAACCTGCGCCTGGCGAATACGCAAAAGATGCTGGAGCACTGGGAAATCCAAGGGGAGCGGCCCGCGGACCGTATCCGGAGTTTCATCCATATCCTTCTCGCCAACCGGGCCAAGATAAAACGCTACGGCTGCCCGGTCGGCACGCTGTGCACCGAGCTGGCGAAGCTGAATCATGCCGCACAGGGCGAGGCAAACAAGCTGTTCACGCTGTTTCGAACCTGGTTGCGCCGGCAGTTCACGCTGCTCGGCCGCAAGGACGACGCCGACGAACTGGCCATGCATCTTCTCGCCCGCAGCCAGGGCATTGCCACGCTGGCGAGCGCCTTCCACGATGAGCAATTCATCCGGCAGGAAGTCGAGCTGTTGTGCGACTGGCTGGAGCAGTATACGGAAGATGATGCGCGAGACAGACCCGATGCGGTCAAGGGCATACAGCGCAAAGGTCGGAGGAGACCAAAGCAGTGAACCGGCGTTCGGCCGCGGACAAAGGATCAAGCAGACAAACACGTTTCGCCGTCGCGGCGCGCAGCCCGCTTACCCAGATCACCAATAGACAGGAGGTAAAATTCGATGTTTATCGTACTGCTGAAATTTTCTGACAACAAAGACCGAGCCGGCCAGTTCATGGACGGCCACAACGCATGGATCAAACGCGGTTTTGATGATGGCGTATTTTTATTGGTCGGCAGTCTTCAACCGAACCTGGGCGGCGCGATCGTGGCGCACAATACTTCGCTGACCGATCTGCAAGGCCGGGTGAACGACGATCCGTTTGTCGCGGAAAATGTTGTCAGCGCTGAGATTCTTGAGATCACCCCGGCAAAAACCGATGAACGCCTGAAGTTTCTTCTCGGCTGAGTAACCACACCGCAATTTTATTATGAAGGGATAGACAAATGAGTGAGACGATAGTGGGCCCCGATGGCAAGCCACGCTGCCGCTGGTGCAGTGCCGCACCCGAGTTCCTCGACTATCACGATTCCGAATGGGGTTTCCCGGTCGGCGATGATCATCGCCTGTTCGAGAAATTGTGCCTGGAAGGTTTTCAATCCGGACTGAGCTGGCGCACCATCCTCGCCAAGCGTGAGAACTTTCGTGCTGCGTTCCATGATTTCGATTTCGACCGGATAGCGCGATTCACCCAGCGCGACCTCAATCGCCTGCTCAAGGATGAAGGCATCGTCCGACATCGCGGCAAGATCGAGGCGGTCATCAACAATGCGCGACGGGCTCAGGAGCTCGTGAAACGGGAAGGCTCGCTGGCGGCCTTCATCTGGCGTTACGAACCGGACCCGAAACAACTCGCCAAACCACAATCTGTCTCGACCTCGCCGGAAGCGACCGCCCTCTCGAAAGATCTGAAGAAGCTGGGCTGGAAGTTCGTCGGTCCCACCACGGTGTATGCCTTCATGCAGGCTATGGGACTGATCAACGATCACGTTGCGGACTGCGTGATCAGAAACAAAGTTGAGCGCGCGCGCAGGAGTTTCAAGCGCCCAGGGCGCTGACATCTGACGCGTTCAATTTCGGAAATCGCGGAGAGGTCACTCGGCGTCCACCCGCTGGCTGGACGGCACGCTGGTGGGGATCATCCGTGGTCTCATCCTGGATCTGGCTTCGGAGCTGAACATCCCCGCGCTGCAGCCACTCTCACCCCCTACGATCTTTATGCCGTCGACAAATGCTTTCTCACAGGCACCAGGGCGGAGCTGTCCCCTCTGCGTGAAGCGAACAGTCGCCCCCTGCGGTACTTCACGGAACGGGTGTTTTCGATGCTAGTCAAAGCCTCTCACCAACGGGTGGAGCATCCTTTGAAAGTGCCCCACGACGAGGGGCAGAAATCGTATTGGATGTTGTCCGAAATGTAGAGTTCGATTGTCGATTCCTTGGTAATCACCACGCTGACCACATAAAAAACCTTCCACGAATCACATAACGTTTTCCCTTCCTTAGCACTCCCGTTTTCCCGACGATGCTGCCTCGTTGCCGGACCAGATTTCCGGAGGGGTTCCATGCATTACGAGGAAAGTGGGATGTGCCAGTCGAAAAACGCTGCGACGTTTCCCGAAGCAGGCCCTGCGAATCCGCCAGAGGCGGATCCGGGTGCACGAAGTGTATCCGAGGCGCACACACCATGGGCGGCACGCATCAAGCCGGTTCCAGTCAGCGACCTCCCACAGGAGGTACGGGATGTACTTGTTGCCGCAGGGAAACTCTACTCGGCCATCGGTGAACATGCCCCTGGCATCTTGCTTCCGCAAGAGGTGGAACAGGAATGGAAACGCCTCGGCGAGTGCTTGGCCTGGTTGCAGCGTTAGTGTCGCTGATCCCTGGACCCATTCACGCGGATGATCTGGCGGCATGTTTCCACGAGGCCGGAGGGCGCTACGGCATCGCCCCCGCCCTCCTGCGGGCCATCGCCGAAGTAGAGAGCGGGCTCGACCCGCAAGCGATGCATGTCAATGCGGACGGGACGGCCGACATCGGGCTGATGCAGATCAACTCATGGTGGTTTCCCGTCCTGAAGCAGTACGGCATCGAGCCGCGGGATCTTTGGGACCCCTGCCTCAGCACCGGCGTAGGCGCCTGGATCCTGGCCGGTAACGTCCGGCAATTCGGCTATGGCTGGCGGGCCGTTGGCGCATACAACGCCGGCACGAGAACAGACCAAACGACAGAACGACGACGTGAAGATTATGCGATCAGGGTTTATGGGCATCTGCCTTGCGGTGCTGGCCGGTTGTGCCTCGACACCACCCAGTCAGAGTGAATCGAGCGCACCGGCAAGGCTGAGCGTGACACAGCAGCCGTCCGTCGCGCACCGGGACGCACAACCGTTCTACGTGGTGTGTGCGGACTGTCCCGGCCCGACACCGAAGACGCCATTCAGCGAGACAAACAAGCTGCGCACCCAACATCCGGCAGCGATGGCCAAACCGGTCAAGAACAGCGCCATGGATGGAGCCGGTAGAGCGACACAGACAGGCAAAGCCGAGACACCCAAACCGCAGGCGAGGGTCTTGTTTACCGCCCACTTCGCCTTCGGCACTGCGCAGCTACCGGCCGCCGACAAGCAGGTCCTGCAAGACCTTCTGCCCGAACTCAGGAAACAACGGCTCACCATCGTGGGCCACACCGACAGCGTCGGTCCCCAGGACTTCAACGACTGGCTGGCGCTGCGCCGCGCGCAATCGGTGAAGAACCATCTGGTCA
>WFNO01000047.1 GCA_015488555.1 Gammaproteobacteria bacterium | reverse complement strand
CTCTTGGAACGCAACAAGGCCGAGGGCACCGTGCGCGTGCGCCTGCTCTCCGGCAAGCACGCCGGCAAAGAGGGCTGGGTGCTGGAGCGCTTCCTGAGCAAGGAACCCATCGCCCGCCAGCGCCTGGAAGCGGCCCTGGAACGCACGGCCCACCTGGAGGCCAAGACCGCCACCCTGGAGCAGGAACTCAACCAGCTACGCGCGGCCAAAAAGCAGGCGGAAGAGGAGCTGGCAAAACTCCGCAAGCAGAATGCGGCCCTCGAGCGCGAGCTGAACGAGATCAAAGAAATGAGCGCCACCGCCGTAGAGGCCCACCGCCAGCGTCGGCTGCTGGAGCAGCGCCTGACCGAGACCGAGGCGCGCCTGAAAGAGGCCGAGGCTGCCAGTGCCGCGGCGGAAGAGAAGCTGCTCATCGTGGTGATCGCCGCCGCAGTCCTGGCCCTGGGTGTGGGCTTCTACATCGGCTATACCCCCGTGCGCCGGGAAAAGCGCTGGCGCAAGCTGCCCTGACTCTCTTTGACAAGCACTCCCAGGGCGGGGTCATTGCGCCCCAGGCCCACATCGGCTAACCTTTCGCATTCCGCCAGCCGGCCGCATCCCGAGAGCGGCCTGCCTCTTCGGAGAGGTGTCCGAGTGGTCGAAGGAGCACGCCTGGAAAGTGTGTGTACGCCAAAAGCGTACCGAGGGTTCGAATCCCTCCCTCTCCGCCAATCAAGAACGTCAAGCCACTGATTTTATTGGAATTAATAATTGCAGAGCCGCATAAGGTCCCCCAATTGGTCCCCCTGTAGGGCTTAAATCCAGTCATCCAGCGATTCCCCCAGCAGGTTCAACTTTGCCGCCATCCCGGCCAGTGAAATCTGTACGAAGGCATCATGCTGCGCGGTCAATCGCTCGAAGGTTTTCCAGTGCATCCCCTTAGGTTTCCAGCCGTTGCCGTTGAGGATGCCCGGCTCCCATCCCAGCTTGTCCCGGATTCTGTCCGCCCGCCGTGCTGCACGGTCATCCCAGGTTTCCCGCTGGCTGGGGTAGGCTAACTGGTAGCAGTGTCGACAGGCGAAGATGCCGCCGCCGTAGAGGATCGCCACGCGGCGACCACAGCCCCGGGCGGGGCAAAGAAACCAGGGGCGTTGCCCGCCAAGATTGCAGGCGGTCCAGTCCAGATAAACAGGGTAGCTTTCATCCTTCCATTCTTCGCCGCCGCTTCGGTGACGGTAGGTGAGAATCACCCGGTCCGGTTCAGTGCGCACGCGGATGGAAGCGACCACTTCGCTATGCCGTGACCACTGCCAGCCGAAGGATTGATAAGGCTCAAGCAAGCCATCCCGCTTCCAGCGTCGCACGTCGATGGATCGGTAATCGTCGGTGGTGTCTTTCGCGCCCCAGTACCAGTGCCGCCCGCTACCCATGCCGCCCATGTCCACCTCCAGAAATTTTTACCGAAATCATTTGGGAAATTTACTCTTTGTTTCGGCCCTTACGGGCCTTGGTTGGTAGTTGTTGTCTTGCTGTGGCTTTGGTAAAAAGCGTTCACAACATCGCCGGTCCGTGTCCCACAATCCGGCGATGGCTTCCGGTTCGCCTTTGGCGCAGTGGCCAAGGTGCGGGTGGTCGATTCGCTCGAAGTGGATGCAGTCGCCACAGTGGATGGAACTGGGGCGCGGTATCGGCTTATCAGCTACACGGTTCCAGCACCAGGGGCAGCCCAGTACCTCGCCGGCGAACCACAACCAGATCGGCCCGCAGTGTTTGCAAGTGGCCTGCTCGGTGTAGTGGTCGGGGCGTTTGCCCTGATCCATCTCCCGCCGCTGCACCAGTGATCGGGCGAATGCAGCCAGGGTATCGGTGCTGATCGTGCCGCTGCACCAGTCTGCGATGTCTTCCGGTGCCAGTGCTTGTTTTACTTCGGCTGGGGTGATGTCGAGTCCTTGGCAGGCATCGGCCAGGGCTTCCAGCAGCTTGGAGTTTTCCTGTTCCGAATCCCTATACGCAGAATCCGCAATATCCGCACAATTACCTTTCTCAAGTGGTTTCTGCGTATTCTGCGAATTGTGCGCATAGGGGGGTTCAGCCGAAGGAGTCACCCCGAGGGTTTCGCGCCAGCTCATCGCCAAGCCCTCGCAATCTCCGGCCTCACCCGCACCATGGGCGAAGGAGGGCGGCCCGGACCATCACGGGGTGGTTCGATCACCTCCAGATAGCCACGCTCTTCCAATGCCTCCAGGGCTTCGCGCAGCATGGCGACGCGGGGAAAGGTGCCGCGCAGGGCGTTGAAGGCTTCGCGCACGGTAAAGCGATCCAGACGGCCCCGTTCGATCCAGTCCCACACCAGCCGGGCGGCGGCTATGGTGGGATCGGCACCCATCATGTCCAGCGCCGCCAAGCTGTGGCGGGTGATGACGGCCATGATCTCCAGCGCGGCGGTCATGGTTTCGGCGGTGATAGCGGCCTCCCAGGGCGTACCGTGGGCGTGTTTAATTCCGTGAAGTACCCCGGCCAGGCGTGCCGCCGCCCCCGGCGCCTTGCCTGCCCAGTCGGTGAAGTGCTCCAGTTCCCGGCCCGGTTGCATCTGTATCTCGATGGCCCGCTGGAATTCATGCCATTCCGCATAGGCTTCATGGCTCAGGCGCAGCAGGTGGGGGCGCTCAATGCCGTGCTCGTCGATGGCCGGTTCCCAATCCAACATGGCGCGGAGTCCCGCCGCGTAGGCGTCTCGCACCCCCTCCGGTACGGGATTGGATTCGAGTGGGCGAAAGCCCAGCGGTGACGGCGGCAACAGATAGAGAAACCTGCCCAGCAGTCCACGGCCACGGAACCCCGGTTTGGCGGCCAGCCCGCGCAACACATCCGGCTGCGGGCTCAGGCCGATACTCAGGCGTGGGCTTTTCAGGAAGACCGGCGGACGGCTCCCACGGTCCACCCGCTCGGCATCGCCGCTGTGCGCCTTAAGCACCAGGTCCAGATTGGGGATGCCGTTGGAGTAACGGCCTTGCAGCAGATCGAAGACGCCGCCTTCACTGGAAAGCCAGGCCATGCACTCGCCATGCTCCGCCAGCAATGCGCCCAGTCGTTCCGGGGTGGCGTCGGATGTCCATATCTGCGGCTGCATAGGTATGTCGGGCAGTTCGGCCTCGATGTCCGCCGCCTCTCGCGCCAGATCCGCCGCGTTGGCGTTGTCTTTCGCTTTGGTAGCCTTGCTGCGTTTCTCCTTCGCGCAGGCTTCCAGCGTTTTGCGCTCGCTGGTGATGCGCTTGATCTCCGGTTCCATGATCGCGGCCTGATCACGCTCCCAGGTCAGCAGCGGCGCAGTGGCGGCGGATTGCACGGCACTCTTGCGGTTACCGGGTGGCAGGGCGACCGCGGCCCACAGGTTGCAGGGCTCGAAGTAACCCGGCTTCACCATCACCCGCAGACGGCGGGCCGCAGCAGTGGCGCAGGCGATCAGCACCATCCCGGCGGCCAACTCCGGCGGGGTCTCGGTATCGGCCGCGATGGCGCGGGCGTAGTCTCCGGCCCAGCCGGGCAGGTGGAGCAGATCGAGGCGCGGTAGGTTGGGCGCATCCAGTGGCACCAGTTCCGGCCAATCCTCGGGCGGTGGCACGGCGGACTTCAACAGGTCGGCGGTCATGCTCCACCTCCCGCCAGCCACACGGCCAGATCGTTGAAGTCGGTTAGATGTTTCGGGGCATCCTCCGGCCATTGGGGCAGCGCCAGCAGCGCCCCCGATGCAATAGCGGCGGCTTTTGCCTTGGTTGCTCCGGGGTTGCCATCCGTCAGCCGATCATCGTCACCCGCAATCACCAGTTCACCGGTAGGCCAGCGGTGGCGGGCAGCCGATGCAACCGGCTCCAGGTTGCCCGCATCGATGGCAGCCAGCACCAGCGCGATGGGCTCATTCTCAGCCAGTGTGCAGCCGGTGGCCCAGCCTTCGCAGATGATAATGCGGGAGGGATTCGCCATGTCGCCCGCCACGGGAATGTAACAGCCCTGCTTGCGACCGCCGGTGAGCAGCCGCTTGCCACCATCGGCGGCGATGAATTGCAGACTGGTCAACCTGCCGGTGAAGTCCATTACCGGCAGCGTCAACGCGCCCTTGTGAAACCTCGCGCCATGTGGTCGGATGCGTTTGCGGATCAGATAGGGATGGTTGCGGGGCGCCGGAGTCGCTGCATTCCATATCGCGGCGGCACGGTTCGCGGCATCAGCTTGCCGGGCATAACGTACAGTCTCGGCCTGCCTCCTGGCTTCTTTCAACCGACGGGCGAAGGCCGCCCGTTCGGCTCTTGAATAGGGCTTGCCCCGTTTCGCCTGCCAGGTCTGTTCGATGCCGGAAGACCAGTCATCGAAACAGCCGCCTCGCCTATCATCGAACAGCAGGCACCACCCGGCCCGGTTGCTTGAGCCTTTGCCGTAGCCGGGAAAACGGTGAATCTTCCCGGGCTCGATGACATCAGGCGGCTCCAACCCGGCGGCGCGGATCGCCTCGCAAAATTGGTAGAGCGAATCATTCATTGTTCAGCCCTCCCTTGCTGTTGATCCAGCGCGGCAGTCCAAGGGGAAGCCAACCCCACAACGCCAGGGTGACGATTGCCCCATTGATGCGAGCAAAATGATCAGTAGAATTACAGCTACGTATAGAAGTCTTCGGGGTCGCCTGGTGCCAGCCAGCGCGCCCCTTTCTGTTTTTGGTCATTGCCATGCCCTCCCCATCAGCGCGCAGTCTTGTGGCTGGCCTCAATCTGCTGGTTCAGCCAATCATTCACTTCCGCCTCGACCCACCCGACGGCACGGCCGCCAAGGGAAACAGGCTTTGGAAAACGGCCTTCCGAGATGCGCAGATAAATGGTGGAACGGGAAAGCCCGGTGCGGGCCTTGACGGCGGGAAGTCTCAGGATTGCGGTAGCCATGTCTGTGCCTCCTAAGGCGTTGTTGAACATGGCTCGATTACGGACGAGCTAGGGCACTGTCTTGCAAGCTGCCTCGTGGGCGTTGGCGTAAGGCCGCGTGGTTAAAGGGATTTTAGGGAGGGAGTAGGTAGCCCTGTCTGGCTACCAGTAGGGTGTTTTCTTCTTGGCGGGGGGCTTCTCTTCCTGGATGAGCTGCTTGATTCGGCTGGTGGAGACCCCTTCTTCCTCAGCCACGGTTTTCAGGAATGCTTTGACGCCCTTGACCTTCAGTTCGTTAATCCGTTTTTTGATGCGCTCTCGCCGTTGTTCAGCCGATTCCGTGTCACCGGCCCCGGCCACAGGCTGGTCCACCAGACGGACAAGGCGGTGCTTGTCCACCTTGAATTGGCCCCTCTCAAGGCGCAGCACCTCATCCAGTACAATCGAATGCCCGGCCAGGGTGAGGGTGAGCCTGTCCCCAGCAAGCAGCACCAAGTGGCTGGCGTGCTTTGTGCCGCGTAGCAGGCCAACCTCCCAGCGGCCCGGCGATAAATTTTCAGTTCGTGATCGCTGGAGGCTGAGCAACTCCGCAACCAGATCGGCAATGGAATCCCCGGATGCCTGCCACTGTTCCAGGTGTGAAACCGGCACCGACACGCGGCTGATGTCTTCGCGCTTGTCGCAAACGATGAACAGCGCCGGTTCCCCGGAAGATACGGGGATGGCGTGAACCGGCATCACGCATTCCTCCTCGCAACCGGGGCATACTGCGCTGGAGGCGGGCCGCGCCCTGGTGATGAGTTTCTGCGCCTTCATCGCGCTGACGGCTTTATCGGGCCACTGAGCCAGCTCGTGGGCACTAAACAGGGTTGTGGCTCCCTGCAATGCGGCCACCCGGTCGAGTAATTCTATGAAGGTTTCATCCGGCGTCATGCTTCAGCAGGTTTCGGCGTTTCCCCGATCGCCTCCGGTTCCTTGGGCTCGATCCCCGAGGCTTCCAGCATATCGCGCAGCTTCATACCCAGCTCGTCGTACTTGAGCGAGCAGGAGTTGGGATAGGTAATGCGGATGGGGACGATCTTGGCGGGCTTGTCGGCATCCACCACCACGGTGGCGGCAATCTCCACCTGGGTGACGTTGTACAGATGCAACGGCGTGGCTTTGCTGATCTTGTCCAGCAGGTCGTAGATCGCCTCGGGGTCGTCTGTAGTGTCCGCCTCCAAGGTGATTCGTTCCCCCTTGTTGAAACGCGAAGAGAGCCGCAGCTTGCGCACGGCGGCACCTTCGATACCGCTGCCGACGCCATGGACGAAATTGAAACCCCGCTGGCCGAGCTGGCTCAGGTCATAGATGCGCTCGTCCTTGGGGTCGGGCGGTAGCGTCTCCAGTTTGAGAATGGTGGTGGCAAACATTCCCTGCAACGGCTCCACGGCCTTCCTCGACCCGCGAAAGTTCAGATCCAGCGTCCCATCCTTCTGCGAATAGACGAAGATCACCTCAAAAGCCGGATTGTGCGGTCGGGGCGCAAACTCACCATCCACCCATTCGATGCTCTGCTGGGTATAGTCCTCGGGGTAGGCGAAGAAGTAGTCCAGCTCGCCCCGGCGGAAGGGCTCCACCACGCAGTTGTTGCCTCGGCCCTCGGTGCGGTGGAAGTAGTTGCGGATTTGATCCGCCAGTTGCTGGAGACTGGCCTCATCCACGGCGGCGGGCTTGTGGCCCAGGTTCTTGCGCTTGCGCCAATAGGGCAGCGTATCGGCGTGATAGAAACGGGTTGCCCCTTTCCAGCACTCGGGATGGTCCAGATAGGTGACCATCGCCCGGTGGTAGTGGTTGGGCAGGGCAGACAGTGTCTCGACGAAAGCCGTCAGGCCCTCAGGGTCCGCCTGCATCTGCCACCGCGCCTCGTCGATAATGGCCCGGAAGCCTTTCTCGCAGCTCAGCTCGAAGATTTCCTGGAACTCGGCATCCATGGTCTTGCGCTGATCCTCGGGCAATTCCAGCCAGGCCTCGAACAGCGCATCCGGTTTGGTCTCTTTCATGGCCGCGAAGTCCAGATCCTTGAACAAGCCCCGGCCCGCAAAGTAGCGCGCCAGCAGGGCATTGGGCACCTGGCGGAAAAAGCTGCGGGTCGAGTAGTGGCGGGCCATGTCGCCTCCCTGGGCTGGTTTCCAATCAACCCCTTGGATTATATGGGATTTTGCAGTACATTACAGTACATTTGCAGTGAGGCATCGGGGAGGGAGATGGCAACCACCAAGACAGCAACCCTGACGTTCCGTATCGATCCCGGCCTGAAAGAGGCCCTGCGCACCGCCGCGCATCGGGAGCACCGCTCCATCGCCAACATGGTGGAGGTGCTGATCCGGGACTATTGTGGGCGCAATGGCATCCCGATTCCGGAGTATCCGCCCCAGCCCGGTGGAAATAACAAAAAGCAGAAGTAGGAACCCATGGACACCAAAGAAATCCTCGACAAGATCTTCAAGGATCCCAAGACCAAATACGAGCTCTCGGCCTTTGAAGACCTTGGCAAGCCGATCCATGAGATCATCGACATCTACCCCAAGGTCATTGAATCGGGCCGGGATGCCGGCAAGACCAAGTACTTCATGAAGTCCTTCGTTCCCTTCACCTCCGGCAAGACCGAGGTGCAGGTGTACGACGAATCGGGCAAGTCAGCCCCGGAGGAGATCGTCCGTCAGCTCTGGGTCTACAAGCTCATTCACTAGTACGACTACCGGGAGGACGAGATAGATCTGGAGAAGTCCATCCAGTTCGGCACCGAGGTGGGCACCAAGGCCGCCGACATCGTGGTCTATCTGGACAACACCAAGACCACGCCGAAGATCGTCCTGGAGATCAAAAAGCCCAAGCGCAAGGATGGCATCGACCAGCTCAAGAGCTACCTCAACGCTGAAGGCTCGCCCATCGGGGTCTGGTCCAACGGCGCTGACAGTATCATTCTCTACCGTCCCTATCCCAAGCAGTTCGACGACACCCTGTTCGACATCCCCAGGCGGGGCGAGGAGCCCTCGGCGGTCCTGGAGAAGAAAAAGACTCTGCTCGACCTCAAGCGGGACTTCAATTTCAAGAAGATCATCCAGGACCTGGAAGAGCTGGTGCTCGCCGACAGTGGCGCCGACGAGTTCAACGAAATCTTCAAGCTCATCTTTGCCAAGATCTGGGACGAAAAAGAGGCCCAGGAAAATCCGAAACGCAAAAAGACGGTGGAATTCGGCAAGGCGCTGGACCCGGAGATCACCTACGACCGAATCAACAAGCTCTTCCACAGCGCCTGCGAGGAATGGCCCGGCATCTTTGACGAGGGCGAAGACATCAAACTGCGCAAGGACCACCTCCAGGTCTGCGTCGGCCCCATCGAGGGCGTGCGCCTCATGGGCTCCAACCTGCGCATCATGGACGATGCTTTTGAATACCTGCTACCCACCGAGGCCAAGAAGAAAAAGGGCCAGTTCTTCACCCCGCGCCATGTGGTGGAAATGTGCGTGCGCATGCTCAACCCGAAGCGCACCGACTATGTGATGGACCCCTCCTGCGGCAGCGCCGGCTTCCTGCTACACGCCATGGACTGGTGCTACCCCGCGAAAGACGCCGACGCCCGCGAGTTGCGCAAGCACCGCTACGCCGCCAAGTACCTCTGGGGCATCGACTTCGAGACCCGCGCCGCCAAGACCTCCCCCGCCCTGATGCTCATTGCCGGTGACGGCCACACCAACATCTTCGGCCCGGACGTGAGCAGCCTCGACCCGCGCACCTGGTACAACACCGGCTCCGGCACCAAGCTCATGCAGGCCCTGCGCGACGCCAAGCTCACCAAAAAGAAGATCCCGGACAACGAAACCCTCAAGGACGAAGACCTGGCCTGGGAATACTTCGACGAACTCAAGTTCGACGTCATCCTCGCCAGCCCGCCCTTTGCCGGCGAGATGAAGGACAAGAAAATGCTGGCCCACTACGACCTGGCCAGGCCCGCCCTCAAGCGCGCCAAGGACAAGGGCGCCAAGGAGGAGCGCGACGTGCTCTTCATCGAGCGCATCCTCAAGTGGCTCAAACCCGGCGGCCGCGCCGCCATCGTTTTGCCCCAGGGCAAGTTCAACAACTCATCGCTCGCCTTCATCCGCGAATGGATACTGCGCAAGGCGCGCCTGCTGGCGGTGGTGGGTCTGCATCCCAATACCTTCAAGCCCCACACCGGCACCAAGACCTCGGTGTTGTTCGTGCAGAAGTACACCGACAAGGAACTGAAGCAGATCGACAACGTGAAGGAGGAAGTCGCCCAGGCCTGCCCCGACTACGAGCAGACCATCCGCGACTTGCTGGCCAAACACGAAGATGATCTCACCATTCCCGAGGAGGAGATCCCCGAAGCAATCGCCGAACTGCTGCTGGAGACCTTCCAGGAAACCGAGCCGGACAACGGTAACGGCGAGGCTGGAGATAATGAAGAAGCCGAACCGCTGGAACTGGAAGACCGCGTGTCCCAGGCCGACGAGGAGATCGCCAACTTGCGCAATGAACTCATCCAGGCCAAGCAGCAACTGGAAGACCTCGCCTCCGACGTGGAGGCCCTGGAGCAACAGCGCGACCGGGAGATCGAGATTCTCGAACAAGGCTGGATCAGCGCCAAGCGCGAGCTGACACAGGCGCGCAAGAAACTGCGCGACGAATACAAGGAGAAGATCAAGGCCTGGAGTTACCCCGCTTCAGTGGACGATTCAACATTTGGGATTTGAACCCCGTCCTTGTGCCGGGTGTGCTGTCGTTCGAAGTTGATCGGTGACAGGTAGCCCAGCGACGAGTGCCGACGATGCGGATTGTACCAACCCTCGATGAACTCGAAGATGGCACGTTCTGCCTCGCCACGCGTGCGGAATGTGACTCGATCCAACAGCTCACATTCCAGCGTGGCAAAGAAGCTCTCCGCCATGGCATTGTCGTAACAATCCCCCACACCACCTGTAGAACGACACCCTAATCTGAGCTTAACGCGACATCCAGATTTACGCACCTTCCAACGGGGCGAGAGTCCCGGTAAATCTCCACGGCGTGTACTCCAAGCAAGGAGGGATACGCCGTGGCCAAACTGTCTCAGGAG
>WFNO01000046.1 GCA_015488555.1 Gammaproteobacteria bacterium | reverse complement strand
GCGGCGCCTGGCGGAGCTGAAGAAGAAACAGGAGGCGGAAAAGAAACGCCTGGCGGAGTTGCAGAAGAAGAAGGAAGCCGAGCGGCGCCGGCAGGTGGAGCTGGAGCGCAAGCGCAAGGAGGAGGCCGCGCGCCGGGCCCGAGAAGAGGAGCGGCGCAAGGAGGAGGCCGCCAGACGGGCGGCCCTCGAGCGCGAGCAGAAGGAACTGGAACGCAAGCGCAAGGAAGAAGAAGCGCGCCGGCGGGCTGCTGCCGAACGCGAGTTGCAGGAACGCCTGGCGGCGGAACAGCGCCGCTTGGAAGCGGAGCGCGAGCGCAAGCTGCAGTCCGTCGTGGCGCGTTACGTGGAGATCATCAAGCAGCGTGTGGAACGCTTCTGGCTGCGCCCGCCCAACAGCCGATCCGGCCTCTTCTGCGAGGTGCGCGTGCGCCTCATTCCCGGTGGTGAGGTGGTGGGCGTGCAGATCGTGCGTTCCAGCGGCGACCCTGCATTTGACGCCTCGGTGGAAAAAGCGGTATTAAGGGCCTCGCCTTTGCCGCTGCCGGAGGATCCAGCCTTGTTCGAGCGGTTCCGCGAATTGAAATTCATCTTCAAACCCGAGGATTGAGTTCGGCATCCTACCCGTGCCATGTCCGAACGACGATGAGGAGAGGTTGAAAGAGAGGTGAAGGAACGATTCAGGGTCCTGCTGTTGGGGTTGCTGCTGTGCTGGAGCAGCGGTGGCTGGGCGGCGCTCACTATCGAGATCACACAAGGGGTAGAGGGGGCCTTGCCCATCGCCGTGGTGCCCTTCGGTTGGGAGGGGCCCGGCCGGCCGCCGGTGGACGTGGCGGCGGTGATCGCCGCCGATCTGCATCGCAGCGGCCGGTTCTTCCCGTTGCCGGTGTCCGACATGATCTCTCGTCCCCACGAGGGCAGCCGCATCAACTTCGCCGACTGGCGCTTACTTGGAGTGGACAACTTGGTGGTGGGGCGGGTACGGGCCACGGAGACGGGTTTTGAGGTACGCTTTCAGCTCTTCGACGTCTACCGGGGTATCCAGCAGACCGGCTACAGCGTGCGTACCACCGCCCAGCGCTTGCGTTTCACCGCCCACCAGATCAGTGACATCATCTACGAGACCCTGCTGGGTGAGCCGGGAGCCTTCGCCACTCGCATCGCCTATGTCACCGAGATTGTGCAGACGGACGGTAGTCGCCGCTATTCCCTGCAGGTGGCCGATGCCGACGGTTACAATCCGCGCCCCATCCTCACCTCCCACCGGCCCTTGATGTCTCCGGCTTGGTCACCGGACGGCCGGCGCATAGCCTATGTTTCTTTCGAGAAGGGGCGGCCGGCGGTGTACGTGCAGGACGTAGCCACGGGCGAACGCCAGCTGGTCTCCTTCTATCCTGGACTCAACAACGCCCCTGCCTGGTCACCGGACGGCCGGCGCCTGGCGCTGGTGCTGTCGCGGGCGGGCAGCCCCGACATCTACATACTTGATCTGGAAAGCCGGAAATTGACCCGCCTCACCCGCAGCTTCGCCATCGATACCGAACCCGTTTGGTCTCCCGATGGGAGTGCGATAGTATTTACCTCCGATCGGGGAGGGAAGCCTCAGCTCTATCGCCTCACGCTGCGCAGCGGCAAGATCGAACGCTTGACCTTCGAAGGCAGTTACAACGCTCGTGCCGCTTGGTCTCCCGATGGCAAGTTGCTGGCCATGGTTCACGGGGTGAAGGGGCAGTACCATATTGCGGTGCTGGAGCTGGCCACGGGTCTTCTGCGGGTGTTGACGGATACACCGCTGGACGAATCGCCCAGCTTCGCACCCAACGGCAGCATGATCATCTACGCCACAGAAGTGGGCAAAAGAGGTATATTATCGGCGGTCTCCGTGGACGGGCGCGTGCATCAGCGGCTCGAATTGCAAGAAGGCGACGCCCGCGAACCGGCATGGTCTCCGTACCTGCAGTGATCGCGAACCCAGTCATCAAAATAAGGAGAAAGCTTCATGAACGTGCTCGCTAGACTCTTCGTCCTGATTGTTCCTGTCGCCTTGGTGGCGGGATGCGCCACGACAGGAGAACCGTCTCAGGAAGCGGATGCGGGGGCCGGGATCGAAGCCGCGCCCACCACCGCTCCGGTTCCGGCAGCGCCCCCGGCCGCTGCTGCGACTCCGTCCCCGGGCGCCGAAACCATGGCGGCTCCAGCCGATACCGGCTTTGCCGGCGATCCTCTGTCTGATCCCAACAGCATCTTGGCCAAACGGGTCATCTATTTCGATTTCGACAGCACCGAGATCAAGCCCGAGTTTCGCGAGATCATCGAGGCCCACGGCCGCTATCTGGCCGAGCACCCGGAGGTGAGCGTGACCCTGGAGGGGCATGCCGACGAGCGTGGGACCCGCGAGTACAACATGGCGCTGGGTGAGCGCCGCGCCAAAGCGGTGCGCAGGTTCCTGGCCGCGCAGGGCGCCTCCTTCTCGCAGATGAAAGTGGTCAGCTACGGCGAAGAGCGGCCGGTGGCCTTCGGCCACGACGAGGAATCCTGGCGTCTCAACCGGCGGGTGGAGATCGTCTACAATCGCTGATCCCAGCCAGTGCGCACCTATTATTCCGCTCCCATGAGTCTCCGCACCCCATGGCAGTGCGCGACCCTGTTGTGGTTGCTGGCCGCCGCCCCGGGTGTGGCCGGTGCCGCCTTGCCACCCATCGTGGAATCCACACCGCTGGAACGAGAGGCGGCGTCTCCGCCGGTCACCGCAGTGCAGCCCCAGACTCCGGCGGCGCCTGCAGGGAGATCCTCCGGGATGCGGGCAGCCACGTCTCCTCCGACGCTGGAGGCACGGGTGAGCCGGCTGGAGCGCATGGTGGAGAGCCAGGCCCTGGTGGAGATCCTCATGCGTCTCGACGACCTGCAGCGTGACGTCCAGGCGCTGCGGGGCATGAGTGAGGAACAGGGGCACGAGCTGGAAGGCCTCCAGCGCCGCCAGCGGGAACTCTATCTGGACGTGGACCGGCGCCTGCGGGATTTGGAGGATCGCCTGGCGGCGTTGCGTGCTGCGCCCCAGGCCCAGGCGGGCGGGGACACCTTCCCGCCAAGCGGTGTACCGCTGGCCGGGGGCGTGGCGGGGGGAC
>WFNO01000045.1 GCA_015488555.1 Gammaproteobacteria bacterium | reverse complement strand
GAGGAGCAGTGGCAATACCAGGGGGGGCTGCGGGACTATCTGCTGGGCGCCCTGGAAGGACACACCCTGTTGCCGCCCGAACCCTTCCTGGGCGACATGGAAGGCAACGAGGAGGCCGTATCCTGGGCCGTGACCTGGCTGCCCGAGGGCGGGGAGCCGGTGGCCGAGAGTTACGTGAATCTGGTGCCCACTGCACAGGGGGGCACCCACGTCAACGGCCTGCGCACCGGGCTCACCGAGGCCCTGCGCGAGTTCTGCGAGTTCCGCAACCTCCTGCCGCGGGGGGTGAGGCTCTCGCCCGAGGACGTCTGGGACCGGTGCAGTTACATCCTGTCCGTGAAGCTGGCCGATCCCCAGTTCTCCGGCCAGACCAAGGAGCGATTGTCCTCGCGTGAGTGCGCCGCCTTCGTCTCCGGGGTGGTCAAGGACAGCTTCGCGCTCTGGCTCGGCCAGCACGTGGAGGCCGGCGAGGCCATCGCCGCCCTGGCCATCGAACACGCCCAGGCGCGCCTGCGGGCAGGGCGCAAGGTGGCGCGCAAGAAGGTCACCAGCGGCCCGGCGTTGCCGGGCAAGCTGGCCGATTGCACTCTGCAGGATCCGATGCAGACGGAGCTGTTTCTGGTGGAAGGCGATTCCGCCGGCGGCTCGGCCAAGCAGGCCCGCGACCGCCAGTTCCAGGCGGTGATGCCCCTGCGCGGCAAGATCCTCAACACCTGGGAGGTGGACCCTGCCGAGGTGCTGTCCTCCCAGGAGGTGCACGACATCTCCGTGGCCATCGGCGTGGAACCGGGTTCTGCGGATCTGAGCCGCCTGCGTTACGGCAAGATCTGCATCCTGGCCGACGCCGACTCCGACGGCGCACACATCGCCACCTTGTTGTGCGCCCTGTTCGTGCGCCATTACCGGCCGCTGGTGAAGGCCGGCCACATCTACGTGGCCATGCCGCCCCTGTACCGCATCGACGTGGGCAAGGACGTGTACTACGCCCTGGACGACGCCGAGAAACAAGGCATCCTGGACCGCATCGCCGCCGAGCACAAGAAAGGCAAGATCAACGTGCTGCGCTTCAAGGGTCTGGGGGAGATGAACCCCATGCAGTTGCGCGAGACCACCATCGCCCCGGAGACCCGGCGCCTGGTGCAGCTCACCCTGGACGCCGAGGACGACACCGATCGCCTGCTGGACATGCTGCTGGCCAAGCGCCGCGCTGCCGACCGCAAGCGCTGGCTGGAAGAGAAGGGCAACCTGGCGGAGGTGTGATTCAGATGTCAGGTTTCAGAAATCAGATGTCAGACTGATTGAAAAATGACCACACAGGAAATCGATTTCGAAGGGATCGAACGCCGCCCGCTGCGGGAGTTCGCGGAGAAGGCCTATCTGGACTACTCCATGTACGTGATCCTGGACCGGGCCTTGCCGCATCTCGGTGATGGGCTCAAGCCGGTGCAGCGGCGCATCGTCTACGCCATGTCGGAGCTGGGGCTGGCCGCCGGCGCCAAGTACAAGAAGGCGGCGCGCACCGTGGGTGACGTGCTGGGCAAGTTCCATCCCCATGGCGATACCGCCTGCTACGAGGCCATGGTGCACATGGCCCAGCCCTTCACCTACCGCTATCCCCTCATCGACGGGCAGGGCAATTGGGGGGCGCCGGACGATCCCAAGTCCTTCGCCGCCATGCGCTACACCGAGGCGCGCCTGTCGCCCTTCGCCGAACTCCTGCTCGCGGAGCTGGGACAGGGTACGGTGGACTGGGTGCCCAATTTCGACGGCACCCTGGAAGAGCCGCAGGTGTTGCCGGCACGCCTGCCCCACGTGTTGCTCAACGGCGCCACCGGCATCGCCGTGGGCATGGCCACCGACATCCCCCCGCACAATCTGCGCGAGGTGGCCGCCGCTTGCGTGCGGCTGCTCGACGAGCCAGATGCCGACGTGGCGGACCTGTGCAGCCACATCCAGGGACCGGATTTTCCCACCGAGGCGGAGATCGTCACCCCGCGCGAAGAGCTGGTGAAGATCTACCAGACGGGCAGCGGCAGCATCCGCATGCGCGCCCGCTACGAGCGCGAGAACGGCGACGTCATCGTCACCGCCTTGCCCTATCAGGTCTCCGGCGCCCGGGTGCTGGAACAGATCGCCGCCCAGATGAACGCCCGCAAGCTGCCCATGGTGGAGGACCTGCGCGACGAGTCGGACCACGAGAATCCCACCCGCCTGGTGATCGTGCCCCGCTCCCGGCGTGTGGACGTGGAGGCGCTCATGTCCCACCTGTTCGCCACCACCGACCTGGAGCGCAGCTACCGCATCAATCTCAACGTCATCGGCCTGGACGGGCGCCCCGGCACCCGCAACCTGCGGGAGCTGCTGCTGGAATGGCTGGAGTTCCGCACCCAGACCGTGCGCCGGCGCCTGGCGTATCGCCTGGACAAGGTGCGCCAGCGCTTGCACGTGCTGGAAGGCCTGCTCGTAGCCTATCTCAACATCGACGAGGTGATCGAGATCATCCGCACCGAGGAACGTCCCAGGGAAGTCTTGATGGCGCGCTTCGGTCTCAGCGAGGTCCAGGCCAATGCCATCCTCGACATCCGCCTGCGCCAGCTGGCCCGCCTGGAAGAGATCAAGATCCGCGGCGAGCGGGATGAATTGAGCGCCGAACGCGAGATGCTGGAGAAGACCCTGGCCTCCCCGCGGCGCCTGCGCAGTCTGATCCGCAAGGAGATCGAGGCCGATGCCGAGCGGTACGGCGATGCGCGCCGCTCGCCCATCGTCGCTCGCGAGGCGGCCCAGGCCCTGGACGAGACGGCCCTGGTGAGCGCCGAGCCGCTCACCATCGTACTCTCCGAAAAGGGCTGGGTACGGGCTGCCAAGGGGCACGACGTCGATCCCCGGACCCTGTCCTACAAGGCCGGGGACGGTTTTCTGGCCGCGGCCCGTGGGCGCAGCAACCAGCCGGCACTGTTCATCGATTCCACTGGCCGGGCGTACAGCCTGCCCGCCCACACCCTGCCTTCGGCGCGGGGGCAGGGCGAGCCGCTCAGCGGCCGCCTCAATCCGCCGGAGGGCGCGGTCTTCGCCGGGGTCATGGCGGGCGATCCCGACAGCCGCTGGCTGCTGGCCTCGGATGCGGGCTACGGCTTCGTGGCCCGCCTCGGCGACCTGATGAGTCGCAACCGTTCCGGCAAGGCGGTGCTCAGCCTGCCGGCCGGCGCGCGGGTGCTGCCGCCGGTGCCGGTGACCGATCCCGAACGCGATCGGGTGGCGCTGGCGAGTACCGCGGGCCATCTCCTGTTGGTGCCGGTGCAGGAATTGCCGGCCCTGGCCAAGGGCAAAGGGGTCAAGATCATGGGCATCCCGGCCTCCCGGCTCAAGACGCGCGAGGAGACCGTCTGCGCCCTGGCGGTGGTGCCCGAGGGCGGCAGTCTCACCCTCTATTCCGGCCAGCGCCACATGACCCTCAAGCCGCGCGATCTGGAGCGCTATGGCGGGGAACGGGGGCGGCGCGGCCTCAAATTGCCGCAGGGCTTCCGCAAGGTCCAGCGCCTGGAGGCGCAGGGCTGAGACAGACCGGATTCGAAGAGGATCGGGTGGGGTTGTAGAAAAAAGCGAAAGATGAGCGGGAAATCTTGAATTTCCTCTTCGTATGCCACATTTTATAATGCCGCTCCACACGATGAAGTGGAGCGATCGTTCTGGCAATCATTCTCTTCAGGGAGTCGTTGCATGAAGCGCATTCTCTTGTTCCTGGCCACCAACCTGGCCATTCTCGTGGTGCTGAGCATTTCCTTGCGCCTGCTGGGCGTGGAACGCCTGCTGGACGAGCAGGGCATCGGTCTGGACTACAACGCCCTGCTGATCTTCGCCGCGGTGTTCGGCATGGGCGGCGCCTTCATGTCTCTGGCCTTGTCCAAGTGGACGGCCAAGCGTTTCACCGGCGCCCAGGTCATCGAGCAGCCGCGCAACGAGACCGAGCGCTGGCTGGTGGAGACCGTGCAGCGCCAGGCACGCCAGGCCGGGATCGGCATGCCGGAGGTGGCCATCTACGATTCCCCCGACATGAACGCCTTCGCCACCGGCATGCGCCGTGACAACGCCCTGGTGGCGGTGAGCACCGGACTGCTGCAGGGCATGAACCGCGACGAAGTGGAGGCCGTGCTGGCCCACGAGGTGAGCCATATCGCCAATGGCGACATGGTGACCCTGGCCCTCATCCAGGGCGTCATCAACACCTTCGTCATCTTCCTCTCCCGGGTCATCGGCCATCTGGTGGACCGGGTGGTGTTCAAGACCGAGCGGGGGCACGGCCCGGCCTTCTGGATCACCGCCATCATCGCCGAGATCGTACTGGCCGTGCTGGCGTCCATGATCGTCATGTGGTTCAGCCGCCAGCGGGAATTCCGCGCCGACGCCGGTGGCGCGCGACTGGCCGGGCGCGAGAAGATGATCGCCGCCCTGGAGCGCCTCAAACAATCGGTGAACCAGCCCCATCTGCCGGATCAGTTGGCGGCCTTCGGCATCTCGGGCAGCATCGGGCACGGTATCAAGCGCCTGTTCATGAGCCACCCGCCCCTGGAGGAGCGCATCGCCGCCTTGCGCGCGGCGGCCTGATCCGGCCCTTGTTGATTCAACAAGGGGTCGAGAAAACAACGCTAGAGGTAGGGCAGGGGCCAGCGCACCCGTAGGTTTTCGGGTACGCTGGCCCCTTGTTTCATTTGCTCGACCGCGTTCCCTCGCAAGCTTGCCATCCCTGCTTTGCGTGACACCGTCGCGTTATACTGGGACTCTCCAGGGAATCGAGGAGGTCCCATGTTTCATGCGCTCCTGTTCGAGATCAACGCCATCCACGACTACCTGTTCGCCTCCGGGCGCCTGCGCGACGTGGCCGCCGCCAGCGAGCTGCTGGAACGACTGACCAGCCGCGAGGCCCCCGACAACTTGCTGGACGCCACTGCCCGCGCGACCGGCGTGACGGTGGTGGAGACCACCGAACTCCCCCAAGGCGACGGGGTGGTCTTCACCCGCCGCGCCGGCGGCGCCTTCTACGCCTTCAGCGAACGGCCCGAACCCCTGCGGCGCCTGCGAGACCTCTGGACCCTGGTCCTGCAACAGGCCACGCCCCATCTCTCCTTCAGCCTCGGCATGGGAGAGGGGAAGGACCTGCCCGCCGCCTTCGATGCTGCCCGCGCCGCCCTGCGCGCGGACAGCCAACAACCCCGCCCGCAGCTTCCCGCCGCCGCCCCGGTGGCCGAGCGTAGCCGGCGCACCGGCCAGGCGGGAGTGGAATTCGACAAGCGCGCCAAGGACGGCGTCCTGGATGACGCCATCGCCCGGCGCAAGCCCTTCGCCGACCTGAGCACCGGCAGCTTCCTCGACCGCTTCTCCCCTGAGAAGGCAGACCTCCGGTGGCGCGACTGGCCCCGCAACCTGGAGCCGGAGGAAGACGACCGGGACGGCGCCTTTCCCTTCGTCGGTGAGGCCCGCACCGTGGCCCTCCTCCATGCCGACGGCAACGGCCTGGGCCTGCTGCTGCGGCGCATCAACGAGGTGGTTCGGGAGTCGCCGGAGCGCTTCGTGGAGCTCTACACCCAGTTCTCGAAGCTGGTGGCGGACGTCACCGCCGAGGCTGCCCGGCAGGCCACGGCAGAAGTTCTCCTGCCCGCGCGCGAGCGCGAGGGCACGCCTTGCCTGCCCGCCCGCCCCATTCTCCTGGGCGGCGACGACATCCTCGTCCTCGTGCGCGCCGATCTGGCCATGGACTACCTCCAGACCTTCACCCGCGTCTTCGAGGTCGAGAGCGCTAAACAACTCGACAAGCTGAAGGGAGAAAACGACATCAAGGACCTGCCCGAGCGCCTCACCCTCGGTGCCGGCCTGGTCTTTCTGCGCGCCAGCCAGCCTTTCCACCTGGCCATGCGCCTGGCCGAATCCCTCATCACCGAGGCCAAACGCGCCGCCAAGGACATCATCCAGGACAACCCGCCCAGCGCCGTGGCCTTCTACCGGGTCACCAGCAGCCTGGTGGAGGACTACGACGACCTGCTGGACCTAACCCT
>WFNO01000044.1 GCA_015488555.1 Gammaproteobacteria bacterium | reverse complement strand
ATCCCCAGCGTCCACAGCGCAAAGGGGAAATTCAACTGCAGCGGATTCTTCTCACGGATGGTCTTCGACAACCAGGCCATCTGCTCCGGCGAGAGCTTCGGCGGTCGCCCAGGCACCGGCTTCGCCTTGAGTGCATCCCAGCCACCATAAATGATATTTGTTGAGCCACCGGTAGATCGTCGCTCTGTTCAGACCCAACGCCTCGGCCAGCACTTCGGGGCTTTCCCCATCCAGTATCCGCTGCACCGTATGTATCCGTAGCGACTCCAAGGCCTTGTGGTCCAGTTTGCGTCCATCAGTCTTTCGCTTGCATTTCATGCAAGCCAGTATAGCCTGTGTCGCTTTACTTTTGAAGTTTTTAGTATGTGTGGGATATTGGTATCGGGGTGAAGGTGTTTGAAGGCGCTTTCGTGGCGGAGCAGTCGACGGCGGGGTTCAAGGCAGGGTCACAGACTGACTCATATAGACAGGCAGAGGCAAGGCTGAGTGCGCATGTGCGAGCCAGGTCGATCGATATTGCATTGTAGGCTGGAGATGTTTTTCATCGACCCGCCGTTTCCGGCCTGCCGCCCGGGACGCTTCAGGGCAGGTATTGCGACCAGTCGTGCCTGCGGTCGCCGGAGACGAAGAAATGGGGATTGAGCAGGGATTCCTTGGTGTTGTAACGCAGGGGGCGCATGGCGGTGTTGGTGACGACACCACCCGCCGCTTCCACGATGCACTGAGCGGCGGCGGTGTCCCATTCCGAGGTGGGCCCGAGGCGGGGATAGAGATCGGCCCGGCCTTCGGCCACCAGGCAGAACTTGAGTGAGCTGCCCATGCTGATGAACTCCGGCGTACCATGGTGCGCAGCCAGGCGTTCGAGAAAGGCCGCCAGGTCGGGCCCGGAATGGGAGCGACTGCCCGCCACCACCAGATGCCCCAGATCGAGCGGCCGCACGTGGATGGGCTGCGGCCCGTCCCCGGCCTCCTGGCGGAAGGCCCCGGCGCCGCGGGCGGCGTAGTAGCACCGGCCGCTCACCGGCACCACGATCACCCCCAGCACCGGCTCATGATCCTCCACCAGGGCGATGTTGACGGTGAATTCGCCGTTGCGCTTGATGAACTCCTTGGTACCGTCCAGGGGATCCACCAGCCAGTAACGGTGCCAGCGGGCCCGCGTGGCGAAGGGAATCTGCGCCGATTCCTCGGAGAGTACGGGAACGTCCTCGGCCAGCCGGGCCAGCCCGGTGAGGATGGCGCGGTGTGCCGCCAGGTCGGCCTCGGTGAGCGGGCTGCGATCGTCCTTGGCCTGCACGGCGAAATCGCTGTGGTAGATCTCCAGGATGCGCTCGCCGGCGGTACGGGCGATGTCGATCACCGCCGCCAGCCACTCAGCGGGTGTGGGAGTTTGCGGGCTCATGCGTGGGGTCCTCGTTTCGTTCCTGTCGTTGCAGCCATTCCCGGGCCAGGTAGAGGGCGGCGATGCTGCGCGCCTCGGTACAATCCTCCTGCTGCAGGAGTTCGTGCAGGCGGGCCAAGGGCCAGGGCACCACCTCGATCTCCTCGGGTTCGTCGCCCTGGGCGCGTTCGGCATAGAGCTCCCGGGCCAGGATCACATGGGTCACGTGACCGATGTAGCCCGGCGCCAGGGTGAGGGAGGTGAGGTGGCAGAGCTGCCGGGCACCGTACCCCACTTCCTCCTTCAACTCCCGGTCCGCCGCTTCCAGCAGGGTCTCTCCGGCCTCCACGCGTCCCTTGGGCAAGGCCAGCTCGTAGCGGTGTACGCCGGCGGCATACTCCCGGATCAACAATACGGTCTCCCGGTCCAGCAGGGGCACCACCAACACCGCCCCGCGGGAACTGCTGTGGAGGCGCTCGTAACGCGCCTCCACGCCGTTGGCGAAACGCAGGTCCAACTGCTCGATGTGAAACAGGCGGGTGCGGGCCAGGGTCTGCGTGTTGAGGATTTCCGGCTTCTTGCGCATGATAGGCTGACGATTATAGCCCACCCGGGTGCCGACCATGACGCTGGATGAACTGCCTTGGCCGCGTATCGAGACCGTCTTCCTGGACATGGACGGCACCCTGCTGGACCTGCACTTCGACAACCACTTCTGGCAGGAGCACCTGCCGCGCCACTATGCGCGACGCCACGGCCTGACCCTGGACGATGCCAAGGCCCTGCTCGAACCCCGCTTCGCCGCCGCCGAGGGCACCCTGGCCTGGTACTGCCTGGATCACTGGGCCCGGACCCTGGATGTGGACCTCGTGCCGCTCAAGGAAGAAGTGGCCCATCTCATCGCCCTCCACCCACACGCGGCGGCCTTCCTGCGGGCCCTGCGCCGCAGCGGCCGGCGTGCGGTACTGGTCACCAACGCCCATCCCGACAGTCTAGCCTTGAAGCTCGGACACACCCGCCTGGCCAGGCTCCTGGACCACATCGTTTGCGCCCATCACCTGGGCCTGCCCAAGGAGACACCGGACTTCTGGCAGCGCCTGCAGGCGGTGGAACCCTGCTCCCCCGCCGCCACCCTGCTGGTGGACGACAATCCCGCGGTCCTGCGCGCGGCCCAGGCCCACGGCATCGCCCATCTGCTGGCGGTGGCCCGCCCCGACCGCCGGCGCCCGCCGCGGGCGGTGCCCGGCTTCCCGGCCCTGCGCCACTTCCGCCTGCGCCGTCCCCTGCCGCCGCTTCGCGGGCGCGCTCAGCGGTCCCAGCGCTTGAAGCGCTTGCGGCAATACCGGAGCAGGCTCTCGTAGCTGTCGAAGAACAACTCGAAGCCTTCCTCGGCGGGGGCGTCGTACTCGCAATAATCGTTGGAATGTTCGCGGCACACTTGCGGGCGGTTTTCATAGATACCGCAGCGGCCGTCGGGCAGGAGATGGGTACAGGGGTTGTTGACCAGCAGAAACCAGCCGTCCTCGTCCTTGTAGATGTGCACGTTCTCGTGGGAGATCTGCCACAGCAGGTGATCGAAATCGTGCTTGGAACGGGGCGTGGGAATCTGCTGGGTGAGATAGGTGCAGCACTTGGAACCCACACAGAAGCTGCACTTGTTCTCGGGGGTGATCTCGGCCTTGTGGATGGGGATGGTTTTGCGCATGACGCTCCTGCTTGCGGCGACCTGTATAATTGTCTACTAAGACAAACGATGACAAAGCCTCATTCAGCGGGTCTCTGGACGGTCAGTCCGCCAGGCGCGCCGACGCCGGCATAGCCCGAGCTATGCCAAGGAGGCGCAACACCGCGGATGGCCGTCCAGAGACCCGCCCCGAGATCCGCTCCAGGGGGAGCGCACCGGATGCGGCGCCTCGGTGTTGCGCTTCTTGCCAAGGGCCGGGCCATT
>WFNO01000043.1 GCA_015488555.1 Gammaproteobacteria bacterium | reverse complement strand
TGTTCGATGGCCAGGGCGGCGATGGCCTCGCCGGCCTCCACGTGCTGGCCGAGCCAGAGCGCGAAGCTGTCCTTGACCACCCCGGAGACGAAGGCGGCGCACTCACGCGAGGACAATCGCTCCTTGGTCTGACCGGAGAACTGGGGATCGGCCAGCTTCACGGACAGGATATAGCCGCACCGGTCCCAGACGTCCTCGGGCGAGAGCTTCACGCCCCGCGGCAGGAGGTTGCGGAACTCGCAGAACTCGCGCAGGGCCTCGGTGAGTCCGGTGCGCAGGCCGTTGACGTGGGTGCCCCCCTGCGCCGTGGGCACCAGATTCACGTAACTCTCGGCCACCGGTTCCCCACCCTCGGGCAGCCAGGTCACGGCCCAGGACACGGCCTCCTCGTTGCCTTCCATGTCGCCCAGGAAGGGTTCGGGCGGCAACAGGGTGTGTCCTTCCAGGGCGCCCAGCAGATAGTCCCGCAGCCCCCCCTGGTATTGCCACTGCTCCTCCTCGCCGGTGGCCTCGTTGCGCAACACCACGCGGAGCCCCGGCGCCAGCACGGCCTTGGCCCGCAGCAGGTGGCGCAGGCGGGCGAGGGAGAAGCGGGGATTGTCGAAATAGCGGGGATCGGGCAGGAAGCGCACCGTGGTGCCGGTGTTCTGCCGCCCCACCTTGCCCACCACCTCCAGTTCGCTGGCCTTCTCCCCGCCCTCGAAGGCCATATGGTATTCCTTGCCGCCCCGGCGCACCCAGACGTCCAGGCGCTTGGACAGGGCGTTGACCACGGACACGCCCACCCCGTGGAGGCCGCCGGAGAAGCGATAGCTCTTGCCGGAGAACTTGCCGCCGGCATGCAAGCGGGTGAGGATCACCTCCACCCCGCTCACGCCTTCCTCGGGATGGGTGTCCACCGGCATGCCGCGCCCGTCGTCGCGCACGGTCATGGCGCCGTCCTCGTGCAGAATCACCTCGATGGTACGGGCATACCCGGCGATGGCCTCGTCCACGGCGTTGTCGATCACCTCCTGGGCGAGGTGATTGGGCCGGCTGGTGTCGGTGTACATGCCGGGACGCTTGCGTACCGGATCCAGGCCGCTGAGGATTTCGATCTCGGAGGCGTCGTAACGATGACTCATGGGCTTTCTTTCGGTGCCGGAATCGTGAAGCAGCGTAGCATAGCAGACGAGCGCACGCGGATAACAGGGGCGGGATACCGGTGCGCGTGGCGCCAATCGCGCCCTTGTTCTCGCCCCCCGTCATTGGGTATCTTGTGCACGGCTTCCTCTGAGACTGCACGCGGGACGGGCGACGATTGGGCAAGAAAAGCGCGAAAAAGACCGGCAACGACGCCGAGCCGGAACCACTGGATCTGGAAGCGGCTCTGGCGGAGCTGGAACGGTTGGTGGAACACATGGAGAGCGGTGAACTCAGCCTGGAGGAGTCGCTGCGCAGCTTCGAGCGCGGCATCCAGCTCACCCGCCGCTGCCAGGAGGCCCTGCGGGCGGCGGAACAGAAGGTGCAGATCCTGCTGGAACGGGAGGGGGAAGTGGTCACCGAAGACTTCTCAGCGCAAGACGGTGGCTGAGACCCTGCCCTCCCTGGAGGCCCTCATGGCCTTCTATCGCAGCCGCATCGAGCGGGCCCTGGACCATTGGCTGCCGGCCGCCACCACCCCGCCGCGCACCCTGCACGAGGCCATGCGCTACGCCACCCTGGCGGGCGGCAAGTATGTGCGTCCCCTGCTGGTCTACACCACCGGCCGCACCCTGGGGGTGACCCCGGAGGCCCTGGATGGCCCGGCCTGCGCCGTGGAGCTGATCCATGCCTACTCCCTGGTCCACGACGATCTGCCGGCCATGGACGACGACGACCTGCGGCGCGGCAAGCCCACCTGCCACAAGGTCTATGGCGAGGCCATGGCCATCCTCACCGGCGACGCCCTGCAATCCCTGGCCTTCCACATCCTGGCCCACGACCCCGCCCTGCGCATCTCCCCCGAGCGGCGCCTGCGCATGATCGACACCCTGGCCATCGCCAGCAGCTCCCAGGGCATGGCCGGCGGCCAGGCCATCGACCTGGAGGCGGTGGGCAAGGAACTGGACCTGCAGGAACTGGAGAACATGCATCTGCGCAAGACCGGCGCCCTGATCCGCGCCAGCGTCATCCTGGGCGCCCTCGCCCATCCCACCGCCGGTGAAGACCTCCTGCGCCTGCTGGGCACCTATGCCCGCTGCATCGGCCTCGCCTTCCAGATCCGCGACGACATCCTGGACGTGGAAGGCGACACCACCGTCCTGGGCAAGACCCGTGGGGCCGACCAGGTACGCAACAAACCCACCTATCCCGCCCTGCTGGGGGTAGAAGGCGCCCGGCGCAAGGCGGCGGAGCTGTACGAGAAGGCCCTGGCGCAACTGACTCCGTTGGGCCGCGACGCCGACCCCCTGCGCTGGCTCACCCGCTACATCGTGCAGCGCGAGCGCTGACCGACCGCCCCCCTTGACTTGCATCCCACTCTCAAACGCCGCATCATTTCTCTTTTGACGAAAACCGGTCCGCAGGGCCCACGAAATATGAGCGAGCGCGCCGCCTATCCCCTCCTGGAAACCATCGATTCTCCTGCCCGTCTTCGAGAGCTGCCGCGCCGGGAGCTGCCGCGGGTGGCGGACGAGGTGCGCCGTTTCATCATCCATTCGGTAGCCCGCACCGGCGGGCACCTGGCCGCCAGCCTGGGCACGGTGGAACTGGCGGTGGCCCTGCACTACGTGTTCCAGACCCCGGAGGATCGCCTGGTCTGGGACGTGGGCCACCAGGCCTACGCCCACAAGATCCTCACCGGCCGCCGGGAGGCCATGGCGGGCATCCGCCAGCGGGGCGGCATCTCGGGCTTTTTGAAGCGTTCGGAGAGCGAATACGACTGCTTCGGCGCCGGGCATTCCAGCACCTCCGTGAGCGCCGCCCTGGGCATGGCCATCGCCGCCCAGCGCCGCGGCGATGCGCGCCGGGTGGTGGCCGTCATCGGCGACGGTGCCATGACCGCCGGCATGGCCTACGAGGCCCTCAACCACGCCGGGCACGTACACGCCGATCTGCTGGTGATCCTCAACGACAACGAGATGTCCATCTCCCCCAACGTGGGCGGCATGTCCAACTATCTGGCCAAACTGCTGTCCGGGCGTTTCTACGCCACCGTGCGCGAGGGCGGCAAGAAGATGCTCAGCGCCATGCCCCACATGCGCGAGCTGGCGCGCCGCGCCGAGGAACACATGAAGGGCATGGTGGTGCCCGGCACCCTGTTCGAAGAGCTGGGCTTCAACTACATCGGCCCCATCGACGGCCACGACCTGGACACCCTGGTCACCACCCTACGCAATCTCTACCACCTCAAGGGCCCGCAATTCCTGCACGTCATCACCAAGAAGGGCAAGGGCTACCCGCCGGCGGAGGACAACCCCTGCGCCTATCACGGCGTCACACCTTACGACCCGGAGAACGGGCGCATGCGCAAGGGCCCGGCGGCGGGCCCCACCTACACCCAGGTGTTCGGCAAGTGGCTGTGCGACATTGCGGAGCGCGACCCGCGGCTGGTGGCCATCACCCCCGCCATGTGCGAGGGCTCGGGCATGGTGGAGTTCGCTCGCCGCCACCCCGGGCGCTTCTTCGACGTAGGCATCGCCGAACAGCACAGCATCACCCTGGCGGCAGGCATGGCCTGCGAAGGCCTCAAGCCGGTGGTGGCCATCTATTCCACCTTCCTGCAACGGGGTTACGATCAGCTGATCCACGACGTGGCCTTGCAGAACCTGCCGGTGCTGTTCGCCATCGACCGCGCCGGCATCGTCGGCCCGGACGGCCCCACCCACGACGGCGTCTTCGACCTGAGCTTCCTGCGCTGCATCCCCAACCTGGTGATCATGGCCCCCGCCGACGAGAACGAATGCCGCAAGATGCTCAGCACCGGTTTCCGGCACCAAGGCCCGTGTGCGGTGCGCTATCCCCGCGGATGCGGCCCGGGCGTGCCGGTGGCCGAAGATCTGGACACCCTGCCCCTGGGCAAGGCCAAGGTGTGCCGCCGCGGGCACGGTGTCGCCCTGCTGGCCTTCGGCAGCATGGTCCAGCCCGCCCGCGAGGCCGGCGAGCTGCTGGACGCCACGGTGGTCAACATGCGCTTCGTCAAGCCTCTGGACCAGGCCCTGCTGCAGGAGGTGGCCGCCGGCCACGAACTGCTGGTCACCGTGGAGGAGAACGTGATCGCCGGCGGCGCCGGCAGCGCCGTACGCGAACATCTGGACGCCGCGGGACTCGACCGCCCCTTGCTGCAACTAGGACTACCCGACCGTTTCGGGGAACACGGCAAGCGGGAGGAACTGCTGGCCGCCCTGGGACTGGACCGTGACGGTATCGTGGCCGCCGTCCAGGCCTGCCGCGAGGGCCGCCAGCCCCCGGCACTGCCGCGCAGCGCCAATTCCTACTAATTTGATCAGAAATTGGGTATGCTGGTACCGACCATGGGGGGGCGCTACACGTTGAAAGTGATCACGGATTTCGCAGCCGCACACTGGCTGCGGGACTATCCCGGAGACTGCAGCCGCCTGCACGGTCACAACTGGAAGGTGGAAGTGGAAGTCGAGGCCGCGGCCCTGGACGAACTCGGCATGGGTTTGGATTTCAAGACTATCCGGCAGGAGACCCGGCGGGTGACGGAACAGCTGGATCACCGCTGTCTCAACGAGCTGCCTCCCTTCGACACCGTCAATCCCACGGCCGAGAACATCGCCGCCTACATCCATGGTGAACTGGCACAGCGCCTCGACGACGGCCGCATCCGGGTGGCCGCCGTGACCCTCTGGGAGACCGACCGGGCCTGCGTGCGTTATGTGGAGGAACACCGCTCATGAGCACTGTGATGAACATCGCCGACGTACAGAACAGTCCCGACACGCGCAAACTGCCCATCGACAAGGTGGGCATCAAGAACATCCGCCATCCGGTCCGGGTGCGCGACCGCAGCGGCGGCGAGCAACATACCATCGCCACCTTCAACATGTACGTGGACCTGCCCCACAACTTCAAGGGCACCCACATGTCGCGCTTCGTGGAGTTGCTCAACCGCCACGAGCGGGAGATCAGCGTCTCCAGTCTCAAAGACATTCTGTGCACCATGCGTGAGGTGCTCGATGCCGCCTCCGGCCACATCGAGATGAGCTTCCCCTATTTCGTCAACAAGACCGCACCCATCTCGGGCGTGCAGAGCCTGCTGGACTACGACGTCACCTTGGTGGGCGAGGTGAGCAAAGACCATCAGGTGATGACCACCATCAAGGTGGTGGTGCCGGTCACCAGCCTGTGCCCCTGCTCCAAGGAGATCTCGGACTATGGGGCCCACAACCAGCGCTCCCACGTCACCGTCACCGCGCGCACGCGCAGCTTCGTGTGGATCGAGGACCTCATCGACATCGTCGAGGCCCAGTCCTCCTGCGAGATCTACGGCCTGCTCAAGCGCCCCGACGAGAAATACGTCACCGAGAAGGCCTACGACAATCCCAAGTTCGTGGAGGACATGGTGCGCGACGTGGCCGCGGCCCTCAACCAGGACCCGCGCATCGAGGCCTACCGGGTGGAATCGGAAAACTTCGAATCCATCCACAACCACTCGGCCTACGCCCTCATCGAGAAGGGTTACGTGCCTGACTGACGACCCGTGACCGTCCATATCCTGCGCCACATCGACATCGAGGGACCGGGCCATCTGGCCCGGGTCCTGGAACGCCGCGGCCTGCTCTGGCGTCTGGTGGCGGTGGACCAGGGAGAGGCCGTCCCCGCCAGTCTGGAGGGTATCTCGGCCCTGGTGCTGCTGGGCGGTCCCATGAGCGTCAATGACGACTTGCCGTGGATCAGAACCGAGCTGTCCCTCGTCCGGGAAGCGGTGCGCCGCGGCGTACCGGTGCTGGGACACTGTCTGGGCGGCCAGCTCATCAGCAAGGCCCTGGGCGGCACCGTGGGCCCCAATCCGGTGCGCGAGATCGGCTGGTTCGAGGTAGAGTGCCTGGACCCGCTGCGGTGGCCGGGGCTACCACACCGCTTTCCCGCCTTTCACTGGCACGGTGAGACCTTCACCCTCCCTGCAGGGGCCACGCCCCTGTTTCGCAGCGCGTATTGCGCCCAGCAAGGCTTTTTCCTGGGCAGCGCCCTCGCCCTGCAGTTCCATCTGGAGGTCCTGCCGGAGATGATCCCGCAATGGTGCGCGCGCTACCGGCAAGAGCTGGAGCGCCATCAGCATCTGCCCAGCGTGCAGAGCGAAGAAGCCATGCAAGAACAGACCCCCGCAGCCATGGCTGCGCTCACCCCTGTGGCCGATCGCATCTACGGATCCTGGCTCGACCAGCTCCGCCGCTGAATCCCTACGACGCTTTAGGGCGCACTTCATTTTTCCGCACCTCCCGCCGATAAGGAACAGGATGGGCCCGCCTGCAGCGCGCCCGTGCGCTCAGGCGCATCGTGCGGCATTCTCATGTTCTGTGCTTGGAAAACAACAACTTGGGGGCACTCCTCCCGAAAGAGGGCTCAAACACCCAGGGATGGGATCAGCGGGGCTGCTCACACGAACGCCGCGCAACGACCGTCTGCTGCCTGCCAGTGCGGGTCCACGAGTTCCCCAAACAGGCTGGCCGGTGCGATGGCCGGGCTGTTGATAGGGTGTACGCTGATCCTGTCTCATCAGGCACCCGCACTCACGCAGGGGGAATTCATCGTTTTTCCCAATATCAACTCCGTATACCGTGACCAAGAAATCGCTCTGGGGGCCGAACATGACCTGCCGGAGAATCGCACCACGCCCACAGTGGACTTTTTCTATGCACGGGAATTCACTCGCCTGCGCGTGCTAGGCGAGTTCTTCGTGAGTAGCGCTGAAGATCGCGGTACCCATTTCGAACGCCTGCAGTTGGGCTGGCAGCTGCGGGAAAACGGCGTGGCCTGGGTGGGACGCTTCCACAATCCCCTGGGCTACTGGAACACCCAGTACCACCATGGCAACTATCTGGAGACCAGCATCACCCGCCCCGGTATCGCGGCCTACGAACACGACGGTGGTGTCCTGCCCATGCATCTGGTGGGCCTGCTTTGGCAAAGCGGCCTCAGGAAGGAAGAGCAGCGTTACGGCCTCGACCTGGCAGTGGGCCTGGCGCCGCAACTGCGGGGAGAAGCCCTGCATGCCCAGGATCTCTCTGACCTCCAGAACGACCACGAATCTGCCGCCACTCTGCGCCTCAGTTATCAGCCTCTGGAAGATGGCCTTGAGCAATACGGCATCTTCTTCGCCCGAGGCACTCTCTTCAGCCGCGCCCTGGAGAATGTAGAACAAACCATCGCCGGCCTCTATGGCAACTGGGAGGGCCTCTTGTGGCAGCGCCACGTGCGGCTCCTGGGAGCACTGTTCCAGATCACCACCGACCCAGGCCGGCCAGGACTCCCTGGCAAGCGCTTCTCCAGTGCTTATCTGCAACTGGAAAATTCGTTCGCAGATCGCTGGACCCTGTTCCTGCGCGTGGAGGACAACTACGGAGACCAGGACGTCGCCTATCTCGATGCTCTGCCTGCCTACGTGCGGGCCCGTCAGCTGGGCGGATTGCGCTTCGATTTCAAGGAGCACCAGGCTCTCAAGTTGGAGGTCTCTCATGCCCGTTACCTAGAACAATCCAGCGATCAGATCCACATCCAGTGGAGTGCCGTGATCCCATGAAGTCCTTCCCTGCACGGACGATTCGGCTGGTGCTGGCCCTGTTGCTCGTGCTCGGCAGCAACGGCGCGCAGGCCGAGATCCAACGCCTGCTCCTGGTCACCGCCACGCCGGAGCTGGAGGGCCTGCAACTCAGCCGCAAGGACATTAGCCGCCTGTATCTGAGCAGGCCGATCTATCATAATACCGGCATGCGCCTCATTCCCCTCATCAATCTGAGCGATCCCCTGGCCCACGAAGTGTTCCTGCAGAAAATCATGCTCATGTCCGCACGCTCCTACGACCGCCTGCTACTCTCCCGGGTATTCCGCCAAGGTGGCAGACGACCGGAACGTTTCCATTCCCTGCTCCATCTCATCGAGACCCTGCAGAGACATCCGGGCAGTATCACCTATATGTGGCAACACGAAGCTAGGCAATACCCTAGACTCATGACCCTTATGGAACTCTGGCAGGGAAATGTGCGATGAGAGGGATTCCTCTGGTGCTGCACCGCTTCTTCAATACCCTCACGGGACGTATCGTCCTCGGCGGCCTAGCTATCAATCTGATCCTCTTGCCTCTGCTCCTGGGCGGGGTGGTCTATCTGGTACAGAAGAATCTGCAGGCCAATTTCCTCGATCAGGTACGCCTAGACGCCCACCTGTTCGCCGAGACCCTTACCCAGGCACGCGACCCCGACCTCATGGAAGACATGATCGACGACGCCATGCTCGCTGGGCGCTACGTCTATGCACGCATTGCCACCTCGGAGCAGGATCTGAGACACGATGCCGGAGGTGAGATCTTCCAGGAAGATTTCTTCTTCAACCAGCATGGGGACGACATCTATTACATTTCCGTACCCCTGCTGGTTGGCGGGGAAGAGGGCGAACGGCGCATGTTGTTCCTGGGGTACGACGAGACGCCGATCGCGGAACAAATCCGGGAGACCTTGTGGCTATGTGCCTACCTGGTGCTCGCTTACATCGTCGCCATCCTATTGGCTTCCGCCATTTTCGGCTCCTTGATCACTCGCCCCCTGCAACGCCTACGCGCCGGTGCCCGCCGCATCGCTTCTGGGGATTATGACCACCCCCTGGAAGTACTCACTACCATTCGCGAGATCACCAGCCTACAACAGGACTTCGAGTTCATGCGTCAGGAATTGGTACGTCACAACAAAGAGCTGGAATACCAGTCCCTCCACGATGCTCTCACTCATCTTCCCAATCGGGTGCTATTGCAGGATCGCTTGCGCCAGGCCATCTACAGTGCCCAGCGTGAGGATCGCCTGCTGGCTCTGTTCATGATCGACCTGGACGGTTTCAAGACCATAAACGACACTCTGGGCCACCACTACGGCGACCTCCTGCTGCAACAGGTCGCCTCTCGCATCCAGAACCTCCTGCGCAAGTCAGATACCCTGGCTCGCTTCGGTGGCGACGAGTTCTGTATTCTGCTGCCCAGCATCGCCGACCGCCGCCACGCCGTGGACTTCGCACGCAAGGTCATGGCCGCTATGGAACAGCCCTTCTTCTTCGAAGAACAGCCCTATAAAGTGGGCATGAGCATCGGCATCGCCCTCTATCCGGAACATGGCAGCGACGACATCCTGCTCATGCGCCATGCGGACGTCGCCATGTACATGGCCAAGAAGAATCACCTCGATTACATCATATACGACGCCGAACAAGACAAAAACAGCATCAGCCGACTGTCCCTCATGTGGGACCTGCGCCAAGCCCTGGAGCAGCACGAGCTGCGCCTGGAATACCAGCCCATATTCGACCTGCGCAGCCGCCGGCTGGACGCCGTGGAGATCCTGGTGCGCTGGCATCATCCCCAGCGCGGGCTGGTGATGCCGGCCGAGTTCATCTCGCTGGCCGAGCAGGCCAATCTCATCAAGCCCCTGACGGTATGGGTGCTGGAAGAGGCCATTCGCCAGTGCCGTCGCTGGCTGGAACAGGACCGCGACTTCCGCATCTCGGTGAACCTCTCACCGCGCAGCCTGCAGGACCGGGAACACCCGCGCCGGCTGATGGATATCGTCGAGTCCTCGCGCATTCCCGCACGGCGCTTCATCATGGAACTCACGGAGAGCGCCATCATTGCCGATCCGCAGCGGGCCCGGGAGATACTAGAGGATTTCAATGCCTTGGGCGTCTGCCTGGCCATCGACGATTTCGGTACCGGCTATTCCTCCCTCAGCTCGCTCAAGAAACTGCCGCTGGACATCCTCAAGATCGACAAGTCTTTCATCCAGGACATGACCCGCAACAAGGACGATTTCGTCATCGTGCAGTCGACCATCGAGCTGGCCCACAACATGGGATTACAGGTGGTGGCGGAGGGTGTGGCCAGCGACGAGATCCTGCAACAGCTCGAAGAGCTGAATTGCGACAAGGTGCAGGGATTCCATCTGGGGCGACCACTGAGTGCTGCGCGCTTGGAATACTGGCTGGATGAATCGCGGAATCACAGTGTATCCCTGACAGGACCATGAAGCGACACGATCGGAATCATGTGCCGAACCCTCTGGTATCTGGGCGCGACCAGCGCCTCGAGTAGCGCCAGCTGATCCCAGGTCGGCTCATCGCCCTACACTGGTACGCCGCTGCGGTCTTGGCCGCCGCCTTGTCCCGGGCTAACTGCTCGGCATCGACCGCCGTGGTACCACCTTCCTCTGCGATCTGCAGCTCTCCCTCTGCGTGGACCAGCGCCTGCAACTCCTCGTTCGTGACGGCGCGCGCTATTACTAAGACAAACGATGACAAAGCCTCATTCAGCGGGTCTCTGGGCGGGCAGTCCGCTAGGCGCGCCGACGCCGGCATAGCCCGAGCTATGCCAAAGCGGCGTAACACCGCAGATGGCCGTCCAGAGGCCCGCCCCGAGATCCGCCCAGGAGGAGCGCGCCGGATGCGGCACCTCGGTGTTGCGCTTCTTGCCAAGGGCTGAGCCATTGCCTGGAAGTGCGCCTTTATGCGCCGTATCGGACACGCTGTGAATGAGGCTTTGTCATCGATTATCTTAGTAACCAGTCCAGCATCACGCTCGGCTCCGCCGTCAACAGGTGTTCAATGAAATTCTGGATCCGCTCGAATGAGCCGTATCCGGAATCAGGCGAAAAGGATGATATCCTTGTAAGCCGCAATGCTTCACGCGGGATGCAGACCGCACGAACGGCGGGCCGAAAAAAAAGAAACCGGAAGGAATGCGCGAGAGGATTAGCCTGTCCCGGTGGCGAAAGCGGCGAGCTGCAGGACCAGGGCGGCATAGAGCCCGGCGAGGACATCGTCCAGCATGATGCCCAGGCCGCCGCCCACCCGCCGGTCGCAAGCGCGGATGGGCCAGGGCTTCCAGACGTCGAAGAGGCGGAAGGCGGCAAAGCCCAGCAAGACCCAGCCCCAGCCCGCCGGGGCCGCCGTCATGGTCACCAGATAACCCACCACCTCGTCCCAAACGATGCCCGGATGGTCGTGTACGCCCAGGTCACGGGCGGTGGCCCCGCACAGCCAGATGCCGAGTGCGAACAGGGCCGCCACCGCCAGCAGGTACCCCGGCAGGGCGAGGTCCTGCAACAGGAGATAAAGGGGCACGGCAGCCAGGGTGCCCCAGGTGCCGGGGGCCCGGGGACCCAGGCCGGCCCCGCAGCCGAAGGCCAGGAAATGGACGGGGTGGCGGCGCAGCCGCGCCCAATCCGGATCCCGTCTGACCTCCACCTCACTCATGGAAATGCTCGTATCCCCCGTCCGGGCAGGACAGGAGGCGGCCATCGGCCTGCCGGCAGCGCAATCCCGGATGGACCTCGATCACGCCCACCCGGGCCACCGGACACCGGAGCGCCGCCAGGCGCGCGCTGATCTCGGCCTCGGCCTGCACCGGCGCGACGAAACAGAGTTCATAGTCGTCGCCGCCGGCGAGGGCCAGGCGCTGGCAGGTCTCGAGCCCCAGGCGCGGCACCAGGGCCTGCAGGACCTCGTGCAGGGGCAGCGCCTGCAGTTCCAGGCGGGCCCCCACCCCGCTGGCCTCCAGGATGTGCCCGAGATCCGCGAGCAGGCCGTCGGAGACGTCGATGGCGGCGCGGACGAGCCCGCGCAGCGCCAGGGCCTCTGCCACCCGCGGCTGGGGACGTTCCAGGCGCCGGCGGGCCACCACGGCCAGGTCGGGCGGCAGAGACAGCTCTCCCCGCAAATGGGCCACGGCCGCGGCCGCCGCGCCCAGCTCGCCCGTGACATAGATACCGTCCCCGGGGCGCGCGCCCCGGCGCAGCACGGCCCCGCCCGGCGGCACCAGACCGTGCACCTGCACCGTCACCGCCAGGGGGCCGCGGGTAAGGTCGCCCCCCACCAGGGCCAGGCCATGGCGGGCGGCGAGCCCGCCGAGCCCGGCGCTGAAGGCCTCCAGCCAGGAGGCATCGGGACGCGGCAGGGTCAGACCCAGGGTCAGCCACGCGGGTTCAGCCCCCATGGCGGCCAGATCGCTCAACCCCACCGCCAGGGCCTTGTACCCCACCGCCCCGGCGGGGGTGGCGGCGGGAAAGTGCACCGCTTCCACCAGAGTGTCCAGCGACACCACCAGTTCCCGGTCCGGCGGTACGCGCAGCACGGCGCCGTCGTCCCCCACCCCGCAGGCCACGTCCGCGCGGGCCGCGCCCTGGGCGCTGAAGTAACGGTGGATGATTTCGAATTCGGCCAGCGCCATGGCTTTCGGGAATGGCTCGAGCTGGTGCCCTCACGCGGGGCGGGACTGCCCGTGCTCGTCCTTGCGGCCGGTCTCCAGCGGGCGCAGCTCGAGGGCCAGCTTGTCCAGCACGCCGTTGACGAAACGGTGGCTCTGCTCGGCGCCGAAGCGCTTGGCCAGTTCCACCGCCTCGTTGATCACCACCCGGAAGGGCACCTCGTGGTGGCGGGCGAGTTCGCAGGCGCCCAAGCGCAGAATGGCCCGCTCCACCGAATCCACCTCCGCCAGGGGCCGGTCCAGATGGGGGACCAGCAATTCGTCCAGTTCCCGGGCGTGGGCATGGGTCTCCGCCAGCAGTTCCCGGAAATAGGCCTCGTCCACTGGCCCTCCGGTGGCGTCCATGCCGGCCAGCGCCTGCCATTCGGCGGCGGCATCGAGGCGTTCCGGGGTCTCGCCCGCCACCAGCCAGCGATAGAGGATCTGGACCACACAGCGCCGCGCGCCGCTGCGCCTGTTGCGGGTACCACTCATCGCACGTCGGAACCGGATTTTCCGGGTAGCTTCGAGGACCGCTCCGGCGCGCGGGCCTTCACGAGGACAGGCGCCGCAGCAGGCCCACCATCTCCAGCGCGGTGGCGGCCGCCTCGGCCCCCTTGTTGCCCGCCTTGGTGCCGGCTCGCTCGATGGCCTGCTCGATGCTGTCCACGGTGAGCACGCCGAAGGCCACGGGCAAATCCTGTTGCAGGGCCACCTCGGCCAGGCCGCGCGCGCAGGAACCCGCCACGTATTCGAAATGCGGGGTGGCGCCGCGGATCACGCAACCCAGGGCGATCACCGCATCGTAACGGCCGGAAGCGGCCAGGCGCTTCACCACCAGAGGCAGTTCGAAGGCCCCCGGCACCTGCACCACGTCCACGGCGTCCGCCGCCACGCCGTGACTGCGGCAGGTGCGCAGTGCCCCTTCCAGCAGGTGATCGACGATGAAACTGTTGAAACGGGCGCAGGCGATGGCCAACCGCACATCGCCGGCGGCCGGCGCCCCCTCGAGGATCGCTGGTTTGTCGTTCATGTCGTTCAAGTGTCGTCTCCGATGTATTCGAGAATGTCCAGACCGAAACCGGACAGGGCGTGGAGCTTGTGCGGCGAGCCCAGCACGCGCATGCGGCGCACGCCCAGGGCCACCAGGATCTGGGCCCCCACCCCGTAGCTGCGCAACTCCTTGGCTGCCGGTGCCGTGGGGCGTGCGGCGGGCCGCGGGCGTTCCAGGGCGCCGATGCGCTGCACCAGCTGCTGCGGATCTTCGCGGCCGCGCAACACCACGATCACCCCCCGCCCCTCGGCGGCGATGCGCTGCATGGCGGCACGCAGGCTCCAGGTGCGCGAGCCCTGGACGATGCCGAAGAGGTCCTCCAGCTCGTCCTCCACGTGCACGCGCACCAGCACCGGCTCGCCGCCGCCCACCTCGCCGCGCACCAGGGCCAGATGCACCTGGCCGGTGGCGTGATCGCGATAGGCCTTGAGCCGGAACGGCCCGTGCGCCGTGGCCACCTCGCTGGCGGCCACTTCCTCGATGGTCTGCTCGTGGGCCATGCGATAGCGGATGAGGTCGGCCACCGTGCCGATCCTGAGGCCGTGGCGGCGGGCGAAGGCCTCCAGCTCGGGACGGCGCGCCATGCTGCCGTCCTCGTTGAGGATCTCCACGATCACCGCCGCCGGTTCGTAACCCGCCAGGCGGGCCAGGTCGCAGCCGGCCTCGGTGTGTCCGGCGCGGGCCAGCACGCCTCCCGGCTGGGCCATGAGGGGAAAGACATGCCCCGGCTGCACCAGGTCCTCCGGCCGGGCGTCCGGCGCCACCGCCGCCTGGATGGTGGCGGCGCGGTCGGCGGCCGAGATCCCGGTGGTCACGCCGCGCGCCGCTTCGATGGAGACCGTGAAATTGGTGGCGTGCTCGCTGTCGGTGGAGCGCACCATCAACGGCAGGCGCAAGCGCTGGCAGCGCTCCCGGGTGAGGGTCAGGCAGATGAGCCCACGCCCGTAACGGGCCATGAAATTGATGTCCTCCGGCCGCACGCGGGCCGCGGCCATCACCAGGTCCCCCTCGTTCTCCCGGTCCTCGTCGTCCATGATCACCACCATGCGCCCGGCACGGATCTCCTCGATGATCTCCTCGATGCTGTCCAGGCCCGGGTCCGCCTGTATGCGCTGCAACACCTTCATCCCTCCTGCTCGAAACCCTGCTCGAAACCGTAATTCCGCAGCAGCGCCCGATCCACCACCGGGTCTCCACCCTCCCCCGCCTCCCTCGTTTGGCACGGGCCCACCGCCAGCAGGCGTTCCAGATAACGGGCCAGCAGATCCACCTCGAGGTTGACCCGCCGCCCCACCGCGTACTCGCCGATCACCGTCACCTCCAGGGTGTGGGGAATGATGTTCACGGAAAAAGCGGTGTCCTGCACTTCGTTGACGGTGAGGCTCACCCCGTCCACGCAGATGGAACCCTTGGGGGCCACGTAACGGGCCAGCGCCGCGGGCAAGGCGATGGTCAGCTCGCGGGAACGCCCCGCGGGCGCGATGGCCGTCACGGTGCCCACGCCGTCCACGTGGCCGCTGACGAAATGACCGCCCAGGGCATCGCCCACCGCCAGGGCCGGCTCCAGATTCACCGCGCAGCCGGGCGCCAGGTCCGCGAAGGTGGTGCAGCGCAGGGTCTCCTGCGACACGTCCACCGCCACCTCGCGCCCGGTCCGCTCCACCACGGTGAGGCATACGCCGTTGACGGCCAGGCTGGCACCGGGCGGCAGGCCGGCGGTCTCCAGTGTCCCGCAATCGATACGGTAACGCCAGTCGCCGCCGCGCGACACCCGGCCGGTGATCCTGCCCCTGGCGCGTACGATCCCGGTGAACATGGGTCTACCTTACCGCAGAACGGTTCACGCTGGCGACTGCCCGGCGGAACCACCCGCTGCAGCACCATTCAGCACCAGGGCCGTGACGCGCCAGTCGCGCCCCACGGCCCGAATCTCGTTGATCTCCAGGGCGATCGTATCGGCCAGGCGCGCGAGCGCCGGCAGGTGAAACATGCCGCGGCCGGCGTCGCCCAGCAAGCGCGGCGCCAGGTAGCAGACGAGTTCGTCCACCCAGCCACCGGCCAGCAGGGCCCCCGCCAGCACCGGCCCCGCCTCCAGCAGGACCTCGTTGACCTCCAGCCGTGCCAGATGGCGCAGGGCTGCTTCCAGGTCCACGCGCCCGTCGCGCGCCGGGACGCAGGTCACCCGCGCACCCCGGGCCTCCAGCTCGCCGATCCTGGCCATGTCCTCGTGGGCCGTGATCACCAGCACCTCGCCCGGCTCCCGGAGCAGGCGCGCTTCCAGGGGCAGGCGCAACTGGGTGTCCAGCACCACGCGCAGGGGCAGGCGCCCGCCCAGTGCCGCCAATTCGGGCGCATCGAGACGCACGGTGAGGGCCGGGTCGTCCGCCAGCACCGTACCGATGCCGGTGAGCACGGCCGAACTCCGGGCCCGCAGGCGGTGCACGTCCTCGCGTGCCTCCGCCGAAGTGATCCAGCGGCTCTCGCCGGCGGCGGTGGCGGTGCGGCCGTCCAGGGTGGCGGCCAGCTTGCAGCGCACCAAGGGGCGGCCGCGCTCCATGCGCAGGATGTAGCCGGGATTGAGGGCCGCCGCCTGGGCTGCGCTGAGGCCGCTGGCGGTCTCGATCCCCTGCGCGCGCAGGGCCTGCAGGCCCTTGCCCGCCACGCGTGGATCGGGATCCACCATGGCCGCCACCACGCGCCGCACGCCCGCGGCCGCCAGCGCCTCGGTACAGGGCGGCGTGCGCCCGTGATGGCAGCACGGTTCCAGGGTCACGTAGGCCGTGGCCCCGCGGGCCTGTTCGCCGGCCTGCTCCAGGGCCGCGATCTCGGCATGGGGACCGCCGGCCCGGCGGTGCCAGCCCTCGCCCACGATACGGCCCTCACGGACCAGCACGCAGCCCACGCGGGGATTGGGATCGGTGCCGTAGAGCCCGCGCCGGGCCAGCTGCAGGGCGCGGGCCATGAAGGCATGGTCTTCGGCCGTGAAATTCATGTCCGGTCCGGTTCGCCGCGCTCGCCCTCTCCTGCCTCCGCGCCACCGTCCGGCAACAGGGACAGCTGGCGCCGCTGCAATTCGACAGGACGGGCCTGCAGGCGTTCGATCTCCTCACGGAAGGCATCCACGTCCTGGAATCTGCGGTACACCGAAGCGAAACGCACGTAGGCCACTTCGTCCAGCTCGCGCAGTTCCTCCATCACCCATTCTCCCAGCAGGCGCGAGGGCAGCTCCCGTTCCCCGCAGGTGTGCAGGCGACGCTTGATCCGGTTCAGGGCCAGTTCGATGTCGTCGATGTTGACGGGCCGTTTCTCCAGGGCCCGCAACATGCCCCGCCGCAGTTTGTCTTCGTCGAAGGGCTCGCGACTGCCGTCGTTCTTGACGATGCGCGGGAAGACCAGTTCCGCGGTCTCGAAGGTGGTGAATCGCTCCCCGCAGGCCTGACACTCGCGCCGGCGGCGCACGGCGTTGCCGTCACTGGCCAGGCGCGAGTCGATCACCTTGGTATCGGCTTCACCGCAGAACGGACAATGCACGCCAGCCCTCCACTGGGGCCATCGTCCCGCCCGTGCCCCTCAGCCGCCTCATGTCGCGCCATACACGGGAAAACGGTGGCAAATCTCCTGCACCTGGCCCCGCACCCGTTCGATCACGGCGGTGTTGCGCACGTCGTCGAGGATGTCGCAGATCCAATCCGCCAGCAGGGCGGCCTCCGGCTTCCTGAACCCCCGGGTGGTGATGGCGGGGGTACCGATGCGGATCCCGCTGGTGACGAAGGGCGAGCGCGGATCGTTGGGCACGCTGTTCTTGTTGACGGTGATGTGGGCCGCACCCAAGGCCTCGTCGGCCTCCTTGCCGGTGAGCCCGCGCTCGATGAGGTCCACCAGGAACAGATGGTTGTCGGTCCCCCCGGAGACGATGCGATACCCTCGCGCCTGCATGCGCTGCGCCATGGTGCGGGCATTGGCCACCACCTGGCGCTGGTAATCGCGGAATTCCGGCTGCAGGGCCTCCTGGAAGGCCACCGCCTTGGCGGCGATGACGTGCATCAGCGGCCCCCCCTGGGTGCCGGGGAAGACCATGGAATTGAGTTTCTTCTCGATCTCGGCATTGGCCCGCGCCATGATCAGGCCGCCGCGCGGGCCGCGCAGGGTCTTGTGCGTGGTGGAGGTGGTGACGTCGGCGATGGCCACGGGGTTGGGATAACAACCGGCGGCGACGAGTCCCGCCACGTGGGCGATGTCCACGAACAGATAGGCCCCCACCTCGTCGGCGATGGCGCGGAAACGCTGCCAGTCCACCACCCGGGAATAGGCGCTGAACCCCGCCACGATCATGCGCGGGCGGTGCTCCCGGGCCAGGGCCGCCACCTGCTCGTAGTCGATCTCTCCGGTGCGCGGGTCCAGTCCGTATTGCACGGCATGATAGAGTTTGCCGGAGAAATTCACCTGGGCGCCATGGGTGAGATGGCCGCCATGGGCCAGGCTCATGCCCAGGATGGTGTCACCGGGCTCCAGCAGGGCCATGTACACCGCGGCGTTGGCCTGGGAACCGGAATGGGGTTGCACATTGACATAATCGGCACCGAACAGCCGGCGGGCTCGGTCGATGGCCAGCCGCTCCACCTGGTCCACGTATTCGCAGCCGCCGTAATAGCGCTTGCCGGGATAACCCTCGGCGTACTTGTTGGTGAGCACTGAACCCTGGGCCTGCAACACCCTCGGACTGGCGTAATTCTCCGAAGCGATGAGTTCCAGATGGGTCTCCTGGCGCCGGCGCTCCCCCTCCATGGCCTGCCACAATTCCTCGTCGAAACCCGCGATCTGCATGGAGCCTGTGAACATGTCACACCTTTTGGCCGAATGAATGGATAAAAGTCATAAAGCATACTCCACCGCGCGGGCGCCCGCCAGAGAATAGACTCCAGAGAGTAAGTTTCAATGCAATCAGATTTCAGCGAGATTGGTTCCATTTCAGCCGAGGCGGATTCCCGGCGCGCTGCACGGAACAATAACACGATTTCTGCTCTAGGTTCGTCTTTTGTCGTAGCTTGTCGTGGTTCCACACTTTGTCACGTCACCCCTCCTACATCGATCATTGTTCGACATCACCGGTAGGAACGGTTTCGGGGAAACCCGCTAGCAGCCTGCACACCTACCTACCTTCCCAAGGGAGAATTCCATTCTTTTTATATGGCATTCCCTGTTCATCCAAAGCTGGATGTGGTAGAATAATAATGCTTTTCAATTCATATGCTTATCTAATCATCACCCGTCAAACTATCGACTCTCCGAGGAAAAGACTTGATGCGCTGAGGCCGGCACAAGGGGGAAGAAGGTAATTTTTTGCAAGGATTGCACGGAGCCGGCATGTCATCGAAACACGGACAGAATCTAAACCCCATGTCCATCACACCCAAGACACTGTACCTGCTCCGGGCCCTGAAAGGGAGCCGTGCGGGAGTGGCCATCTACCAGCACGTGCAAAGCGTGCTGGAGGACTTCGAGGCCCACACTCATCAGACCCAGGAAGCCTACCGCATGCTGGTACAGGTACTGCTAGAGGAAAGCGCCCGCCTGCTGCCCGCGGACTCCCCCCTGCTTGTCCACCTGAGACTCATCAAGATGCGTTTGTCCCTGTCCACCAGCGCTGACGAGATACGCACCCTGAGCGACCAGATCCGCTCTCTGTTCGCCACTCTGAGTGAAAAGCCATCCGCCGCCCCTGAGGCTGCCCTGAGTGATCTACTGGAAGAAATCGAGGACGTCGCTTCTTGGGCTGGGACCACCCTGACCCCGGAAAAAGCAGCCAACCACAGCCCACAGGTGGGTTCGAAACAGAGCCCAACGCCGGCCAGAACGCCCGCGACTCTTTCTAAGGTCCCAGCATTTCAGGCTCAGCCCCGATCCCGCACCGCAGCTCACTCACCGCACTCCGCCATGAGGGCCGGTGAATCACCTCCCACTGGAAGAGAAACCAGCAACGAACTCGGCAGAGAAGACAGGCAACAAGCTCCTGCCACCACCGACCCCCCACCCACGCCGGCAGCCTCCACCCAACCCCTTGCTCCGATCACACCTGCACAGATAGCGGAGGAGACACAAGCGGCAAGCGCCGAGATACCAGCCTCGCAACCCGGATCTGTACTGGAGGACAAACGCCAGCGCATCCGCGAGATCCAAAAGACTCTGGCCTCCCACCTGGGCGAGGTCATCAAGCAGAACGAGAAATTCGGCATCCTCCTGGAAGTGGGGCACGAATCCCTGCGCCAGATGGATAACATCGACGAGATCGGCAATCTCAAAGAAGCCTTGATCCGGGAGGTGACGCGCCTCATGGAGGGCCATAAGGAGCTGACTCGCAAACTGGAGAGTGCCAACCGCTACCTGCAGATCATCGAGAGCGAGGGCCAGTATCTCAACGACGAACTCACACGGGTCCACATCCTGAGCCTCACCGACGAATTGACGGAGCTGCCCAACCGGCGTGCCTTCATGCGCCGCCTGGAGGACGAGGTAGCCCGCGTGCAGCGTTACGGCTCCCCCCTGACCCTGGCCCTGGTGGACATGGACGGTTTCAAGAAGATCAACGACACCTACGGTCACGCCGCCGGCGACGAGGTGCTGCGCAACTTCGCCCACAACATCCTCAGCATATTCCGCCACCATGACATGGTGGCCCGCTATGGTGGCGAGGAATTCGCGGTGATCCTGCCCAATACCGACCAGCACGGGGCCTTGCGCGCCCTGCAGAAGGTACAGAAACGTAACGCCGAATCTCCCTATCACTTCGACGGCGAGACCCGATCCATGCCCACCTTCTCGGCGGGCATCGCCCTGTATCGTCCCGGAGAGACCCCCAGCAGCCTCATCGAACGGGCTGACAAGGCCCTTTACAGGGCCAAGCGGCTGGGACGCAACCGGATCGAACTGGCCAACAGCGACCTCGAGGCCACGGCCCACTGAACCACGCTCAATCCCACCTGCCCTCCGACAAATTCCCTTCGACAAATCCCCTTCGACAAATCCCTGGCGGCGCGGCAGACAGCAGAGACCGTCAGGGGCGATCGTCTACTTCCGCACCCTCCTTGACTACCGGCATCAGGTCCGCCTTGCTTACCCCCAAAGCAAGGATGGTGGTACCGGCGATGTAAACGGAGGAATAAGTCCCCACTATTACCCCGATAATGAGCGCGAGGGCGAACCCGCGAATAATTTCGCCGCCCAGGAAGAACAGGGCCAGCAATACCAGCAACGTGGTGAAGGAGGTGATGAGAGTACGGGACAGGATCTGATTGATGGAGACGTTGAGCACCTCCGCCGGCGTCGCCTTGCGCAGCTTGCGGAAATTCTCCCGGATGCGATCGTACACGACGATGGTGTCATTGAGGGAATAGCCGATCACAGCGAGAATGGCCGCCAGCACCGAGAGATCGAACTCCAACTGGAAGAGCGCGAAGATCCCGATGGTGATGATCACGTCGTGTATCAGGGCGATGACGGCTCCGGCGGCGAAGCGCTTCTCGAAACGCAGGGTCACGTAGATCAAGATGCCGATCAGGGCGTAGAGCATGGCCAGGCCACCGTCCTCCGTGAGTTCGTCGCCCACCTGCGGGCCCACGAACTCGATGCGCCGCATCTCCACTTCGCCAGGATAAGAGGCCTGCAAGGCCTCCAGCACCCTGGTGCTGATCTCAGCGCTACTCAGGCCCTCCTGGGGCGCCAGGCGAATAAGTACGTCGTGCGCGGAACCGAAATACTGCACGATGGCCTCTTCGAAACCGGCCCCCGTCATGACCTGGCGCACCGTCTCCAGCTCGATGGCCTCGGGGGAGCCGATCTCCACCAGCGTGCCGCCCGTGAAATCGATTCCCAGATTGAGTCCGCGGAAGAACAATGCCCCCACCGAGACGAGAATGAGCGTGATGGACAGAGCCGCCGCCAGGCGACGTTTACCCATGAAATCGAATTTGGTTTGGGTGAGGACCTGCATGTACGAATCCTTGCGTTGACCTCGGAACTAGATGGGCAGACTCTTCAGGCGCCGGCCGCCGTAGAGCAGATTCACCACCGCACGGGTACCCATGATGGCAGTGAACATGGACGTGAGAATCCCCAGGGATAGGGTCACGGCGAAGCCCTTGATGGGGCCGGTACCGAAACTATATAGCACCACCGCAGCAATCAGGGTAGTGATGTTGGCATCGGCGATGGTGGACAAGGCCTTGCTGTAACCGGCCTGGATGCTGGCCTGAGGGCTGTTGCCGTTGCGCAGCTCCTCGCGGATACGTTCGAAGATGAGCACGTTGGCGTCCACCGCCATCCCCACGGTGAGCACGATGCCGGCGATACCGGGCAGCGTGAGGGTTGCCTGAAGCATGGACAACAGGGCTATCAGCAACACCAGATTTAGAGTCAACGCCAGATCGGCAATCAGACCGAAGACCCGATACCAGAAGGCCATGAAGACCAGCACCAGGACGAAGCCGATGACCACGGAGCGAAAGCCCTGCTCGATGTTCTCCTGTCCCAGACTAGGCCCAACGGTACGCTCCTCGACGATCTCGATGGGCGCCGCCAGGGCCCCGGCACGCAGCAGCAGCGCCAGATTGCGGGCCTCCTCGGTATTGGACAGACCGGTGATCTGGAAACGCTTGCTGAACTGGTCGCGAATGGTGGCCACGTTGATGACCTCCTGGACGGTTCTGGTAGTTTTGACCTTCTCGCCGTCCACCATCTTCGTCTGGGTCTTGGTCTCGATGAACACTACGGCCATGGGCTTGCCCAGGTTCTCGCGCGTGGTCTCGGCCATGCGCCGGGCTCCCTTGCTGTCCAGGGTGATGAACACCGCGGGGGAACCGGTCTGTTGGTCGATGCCAGAAGCGGCATCGATGATCTGGTCACCGGTGACGATGATGCGCTTCTTGAGCAGGATGGGCTGGCCGTCACGCTGCCTGTACAGGCGGGTACCCACCGGGACACGGCCGGCGAGGGCCTCCTCGATGTCGGCGGTCTCGTCCGCCATGCGAAATTCCAGGGTGGCGGTGGCTCCCAGGATCTCCTTGGCGCGCGCTGGATCCTGCACGCCGGGCAACTGCACCACGATGCGATTGTCGCCTTGCTGCTGGATTACCGGCTCTGCCACGCCCAGCTCGTTGACGCGCTTGCGCAGCGTAGTGATGTTCTGCTGCAAGGCGAATTTCTTGGTCTCGCGTATTTCCTCGTCGCTGAGCGTGACCTCCAGGTAATAGCCGCCGTCCCGATCCACCTTGCGCCGCACCAGCCCGCGATACTCGCGGGCGATGAGATCGTGTGCGCGATCGCGTTCGGCGGCGTCACGGAATTTGATCTCAATGCCGCCGCCCGCCATGCGTGCAATACCTAGATAACGAATTTTCTCACCGCGTAGCGTGGCGCGCAGGTCGCTGACGTAGCGCTCCTCGGCCTGGCGAATGGCGGTCTCCATGTCCACTTCCATGAGAAAGTGCACCCCGCCGCGTAGGTCCAGGCCCAAATACATGGGCGCCGCGCCCAGGGCGGCGAGCCAGGCGGGGGTGGCGGGCAGCAGGGTCAAGGCCACCACGTATTGGTCACCCAGCTCTTCACTTAGGAGGTCACGGGCCTTGAGCTGAGTCTCGGTGTCAGCGAAACGAATGGTCAGACGCTGTTCACTGCGTTCCAGGCTGGTGAAGGTCAAACCGGTATCGCGCAGGGCGTCTCGCACCCGCTGTTCGGTGGTGTCGTTCACCACCGCGCCGCGCAGCGGCGAGATTTGGAGGGCCGGATCCTCGCCGTAGAGATTGGGCAGGGCGTAGACGATGCCCACCACCACGACCGCCAGGATCAGGAGATATTTCCACAGCGGATACTGGTTCATGAACGACCTCGAAGCCCCTATCGACTACTGCCAGGCAAGACGGGTACAGCGGCGCTGCCCCCCGTTCACGCCGACTTGAATGTGCCCTTGGGCATCAGGGAGGCGATGGCGTTGCGCTGCACCTTGACCTGGACGCCGTCCGCGATCTCCAGGGTGATGAAGCTCTCGTCCACCTTCGTGATTCTGCCCAGCAGCCCGCCGTTGGTTACCACCTCGTCGCCCTTGGCCAGGGAGTTCACCATCTGCTTGTGTTCCTTGGCCCGCTTGATCTGGGGGCGCAAGAGAAGGAAATAGAAGATGACGAAGATCAGGATCAGGGGAATGAGACTGGCGAAGGCCGATTCGGCCCCGCCCGGCGCCGCCTGCGCCCAGGCGTCTTCGATGAAAAAGCTCATGTCAGTCCTCTTGTCGCTTGTTCGTTCCTGGTGTTTCTCGAATTTGCTCGTGCAATCGCGCGACCACACCTCCGGGGCTTGCGCACAAACAGCGCGATCTTAGCACAACGGAGGCGGTTTTTGTGCGCGCCGGGCGTAAAATTCCTCCACGAAGTCCTCCAGCCGCCTCGCGCTCACCGCGGCCCGCAGCCCGGCCATGAGCTGCTGGTAGTAATAGAGATTGTGCCAAGTATTGAGGCGCGCCCCCAGGATCTCGTTGCACTGGGCCAGATGGCGCAGGTAGGCCCGGCTGTAATGGCGGCAAGTGTAACACCCGCAGTGCGCATCCAGGGGGCGGGTGTCGCGGCGGTAACGGCTGTTGCGGATGCGGATCACGCCCTCGGCGACGAACAGATGTCCGTTGCGGGCGTTGCGGGTGGGCAGCACGCAATCGAACAGATCGATACCGCGGCGCACCGCCTCGACGATGTCCTCGGGCTTGCCCACCCCCATGAGATATCGCGGCGCGGCCGCGGGCAACTGCGGCTGCAGCCCGTCGAGGATGCGCAACATATCCGCCTTGGGCTCGCCCACGGAGAGGCCGCCGATGGCATAGCCGTCGAAGCCGATTTCCAGCAACCCCTCCAGCGAGCGTCGGCGCAGATCCTCGTACATGCCGCCCTGGACGATGCCGAACAAGGCCGCCGGCGCCCCGGCATGGGCGTCCTTGCTGCGCTGGGCCCAGCGCAGGGACAGTTCCATGGAAGCCCGTGCCTGTTCGCGGGAGGCCGGATAGGGGGTGCACTCGTCGAAGCTCATGATCACGTCCACCCCCAGGGCGCGCTGCACGGCGATGGACTCCTCTGGACCCAGGAACACCTCGTCGCCGTTCACCGGCGAGCGGAAGGTCACCCCCTGCTCCGAAATGCGGCGCAAAGCCCCCAGGCTGAAGACCTGAAAGCCGCCGGAATCGGTGAGGATGGGCCCGTTCCAGTGCATGAAGGCGTGCAGACCATCATGGTCGGCGATCACCTCCACCCCCGGGCGCAACATCAAATGGAAGGTGTTGGCAAGCAGGATCTGAGTACCCTGGGCGCGCAGTTCCTCGGGCGTCATGGCCTTCACCGTGCCATAAGTGCCCACCGGCATGAAGGCCGGGGTCTCCACCACCCCGCGTGCAAGATGCAGGCGCCCGCATCGCGCCGCTCCGTCCGTGGCCAGGAGTTCGAACTCCATGCCCCGCCTACCTGCCTTCAGGCGATGAACATGGCATCGCCGTAACTGAAGAAACGATAGCGTTCAGCCACGGCATGGCGGTAAGCCGCCAGCACCCGATCGCGGCCGGCGAAGGCGCACACCAGCATGAGCAGAGTGGATTCGGGCATGTGGAAATTGGTGATCAGCGCATCCACCGCCCGAAAGGCGTGGCCGGGCAGGATGAACAGATCGGTCTCCCCGCGGTAGGGCCGCAGCTCGCCGTCCCGCGCCGCGGTCTCCAGACTGCGGACCACGGTGGTACCCACGGCGATCACCCGCCCGCCGCGCCGGCGGGCCCGCTGCACCACCTCACAGGTGGCCGCCGGCACCTCCAGATATTCCCGGTGCATGCGGTGGGCACGCGGATCCTCGCTGCGCACCGGCTGGAAGGTCCCCGCCCCCACGTGCAGGGTCACCCAGGCCAGTTCCACGCCCCGCGCGCGCACGCGCACCAGCAGGTCCTCGTCGAAATGCAAGCCGGCCGTGGGCGCCGCCACCGCGCCACGGCGGCGGGCGAAGACGGTCTGGTAGCGTTGCCGGTCCAGGGCCTCGTCGCGCCGCTGGATGTAGGGCGGCAGGGGCATGTGGCCGCTGGCCTCCAGTACCTGCAAGACCGGCGCAGTGGTGAAACGCAGGCGATAGAACTCGCCCTCGCGTCCCTCCACGCAGGCCGTCGTCCCGCCCTCCAGGTGGAGGCGGGCACCGGCGCGCGGCGGCTTGCTGGCACGCACCTGGGCCAGCACGGTGTGTGCATCGAGCAGGCGTTCCACCAGCACCTCAATGCGCCCGCCGCTGTCCTTGTGCCCGAAGAGGCGGGCCGGCACCACCTGCGTGTCGTTGAACACCAGCAGGTCGCCGGCGCGCAACAACGCGGGCAGTTCCCGAAACCTGCGGTCCTGGAGCGCACCGGTGGCGCGATCCAGGCACAGCAGGCGGCTGGCACTGCGCTCAGCCAGCGGATATTGAGCGATGAGTTCCGCGGGTAATTCGTAGCGGAAATCGCTGCGCCGCAGGGACGGGCCGCTGGAGGAATCGTTATCTATTGGCGTAGCAAGCTCTGAGCCCCCCGCTCCGCCCCGCTTGCAGCTTTGGCCTTCGCCTTGTTTCCCGCAGATGGCCACTTTATACTCTAGCCCGAATTACACGCTGAGGCGGAGGGAAGCGCGCCGGGATGGCGGAACTGGTAGACGCGCCGGACTCAAAATCCGGTGGTTTTGCGACCGTGAGAGTTCGAGTCTCTCTCCCGGCACCATCTGCAAGGACCTCGGGACGTGCCCCGACCCGAACGACAACAAGAACCAGCGGCAAAACGACATCCACCCGTGCTCCACGATCTCACGAAGGGGTTTTACGAAAGGCAAACAGATTACCACAGCTGGATCCTGCGACAACGCTGGCCGGCCGTATGGCGACCCAACAGGGGAAGAGGAAATCTACACACGACCAGGCAGGAGGCGAGCGGCTCGCCGAACGCGCAGTCGAACCCGAACATTCCGGCACGACCCGCCTTTGCGGCCCCCTGAACCACACCATTCGACATCCTGGAAGGATCACCCATGACCGGTACCCGTTTCTCGCTGGAAGTACGCCCCAACATCCCGGCACGCCTGCAGCGCCTGGAAGAGCTGGCCAAAGACCTGCTCTACAGCTGGGACAGCCAGGTGCGCAGCCTGTTCGTGCGCCTGGACCCCGCCTTGTGGAACGCCTGCGGCCACAATCCCAAGGTGTTCCTGCGGCGCATTGCCCAGGAACGACTGGAGGCGGCCCTCAACGACCCCGTCTACCTGCGGGACTACGACATCGTCCTGGCCAACTACGACGCCTACCGGCGCAGCGACAGCCCGGCCGGCAGTGACCTGCGTTCCCTGCTGGAACCGGAACGGGATCTGGTGGCCTACTTCTGCGCCGAATTCGGCTTTCACGAGAGCTTCCCCATCTACTCCGGGGGCCTGGGCATCCTCGCCGGGGATCACTGCAAGGCCGCCAGCGACCTGGGCCTGCCCTTCGTGGGTGTGGGATTGATGTACCGGGAGGGGTACTTCCAACAGACCATCGACGGCATGGGCAACCAGGTGGCCCATTACGTGCCGTTCGATCCCCAGGACCTGCCCATCGAGCCAGCCCGCGATCCCCAGGGACAGGAGATCGAGGTGGAAGTGCAACTGCCGGGACGCCCGGTGCGGCTCAAGGTGTGGCAGGCCCGCGCCGGGCACGTGCGGCTCTACTTCCTGGACAGCGACCACCCGGCCAACAGCGAAGAGGACCGGCGCATCACCTACCAGCTCTACGGCGGTGACATCCACACCCGCATCCAGCAGGAGATCGTCCTCGGCATCGGCGGCGTGCGCGCCCTGCGCGCCGCGGGCCTGACCCCCAGCGTCTGGCATATCAACGAGGGCCACTCCGCCTTCCAGATCCTGGAACGCTGCCGCACCCGTGTCGCCCAGGGGGTGGATTTCGCCAGTGCCCTGGAATGCGTGTCCTCCAGCACCGTCTTCACCACCCACACCCCGGTCCCCGCGGGGCACGACATCTTCGAACACAAACTCATCCTCAACTACTTCGACGAGTTTATCCGGGAACTGGGCATCGAACCCCAGCGCTTCCTGGAACTGGGCGCCTACCCCGCCAATCCCACCGGCTTCAACATGACCGCCCTGGCCCTGCGCGGCTCCAAGTTTCACAACGGCGTGAGCCGCATCCACGGCAACGTGGCCTCGCACATGGAGGCCTACGTATGGCCCCAGGTCCCGCCCGAGGAGAATCCCATCGACTACGTCACCAACGGCGTGCACATCCCCACCTTCCTGGCCCGGGAATGGGTCACGCTGCTGGACCTGCACTTCGGCGGCGGCTGGCGCAACGAATTGCTCAACGCCCAGTTCTGGGAGGCCATCGAGGACATCCCCGACCACAGCTTCTGGAGCGTGCGCCAGTCCCTAAAGAGCAAGCTGTTCGACGACGTCTACCAGCGGATCACCCGCCAGCACCTGCGCAATGGTTGCAGTCCCACCCAGATCGAGCGCCTCACCCGCTACCTGCGCAACCCCGAGACCGACGTCCTCACCATCGGTTTCGCGCGCCGCTTCGCCACCTACAAGCGGGCCCTGCTGTTGTTCTCGGATCCCGAGCGCCTGGCCCAGCTGGTCAACGATCCCGAACGCCCGGTGCTGTTCATCTTCGCCGGCAAGGCCCATCCCCACGATGTCCCGGGCCAGGAACTGCTCAAGACCATCCACGACTTCTCGCGGCGGCCGGAATTCGAGGGCAAGATCATCCTCGTGGAGGGCTACGACCTGGCGTTGGGACGCAAGCTGGTCAAGGGCGTGGACGTATGGCTCAACACCCCCCAATATCCCCTGGAGGCCAGCGGCACCTCGGGCCAGAAGGCGGCCATCAATGGCGCCATCAATCTCAGCGTGCTGGACGGCTGGTGGGGCGAGGGCTACGACGGCGAGAACGGCTGGGCCATCACCCCGCACGGCCCCCATTTCGACGACGCCTTCCGCAACCGGGAAGAGGCCAACGAATTGCTGGACCTCCTGGAGACCCAGGTGATCCCGCTCTATTACAACCGCGACGGGCGCGGCTATTCCAGCGGCTGGGTGCGGAAATCCAAGGCCTCCATGAAGAGCATCCTGCCCCGCTTCAACGCCCAGCGCATGGTCATGGACTACGTGCGCAAGTACTACAGCAAGGCCAGCCGCCAGGCCTTCCACCTGCGCCGGGACGACTGCCGTCCGGCCCAGGAGCTGGCGCGCTGGAAGGAGAAAGTGGCCCGCGCCTGGCCCCAGGTGTCCCTGCGCTGCCTGCAGGAGTTGCCGTCCGCCATTTATCACGGCGAGACCCTTACCCTGCGCGTGGCCGCCAGCCTGGGTGAACTGGAACCGGACGACGTGTATGTGGAATGCCTGGTGGGCGTGGAGAACGAACAGGGTGAATTCCTGACCCAGAAGATCTACCGCCTGCAGCCCCAGGAACACCTGGACAGCGGCGAAATGCTCTTCGCCCTGGACCTCAAGTCCACCTTGCCGGGATTGCAGTATTACAAGATCCGCCTCTACCCCTTCCACGAATTGCTGGGGCGGCGCTTCGAGACCGGCCGCATGATCTGGCTGTGAGCGCCAGGCCCGTTAGAAATCAATGGGGTCAATCAATGGGGTCGGAGTAAATTGAACCAATGAGGCCGGCGTTCCTGCTCCAGTAGATCCAATGATATTGACTCTCAGTTCAATTGATTTCTTGATTCAATTTACTCCGACCCCATTGATTCGACCCCATTGATTATGACCCCATGATTAGAGGCGGCCGTAGAGTTCCGCCAGATGGTGCAGGCGGGCGGCGGCGTCCGCAGGCACCTGCTCCCACTGGAAACGCCAGCGCCAGTTGCCGGAGGCGATACCCGGCACATTGAGGCGATGGCGGCTGTCCAGCCCCATGACATCCTGCATGGGCACCATGGCCAGCACCGCCACCGAAGCCTGGGCGGCACGAATGAGGGGCCAGGGCATGTCCCGGGCCTGTTCCGCCTCCAGCCCCAGATAATCCATGACCCGCCGGCGGAGCGCGTCGTCCAGGTGCTGGAACCAGCCCAGGGTGGTGTCGTTGTCGTGGGTGCCGGTATACACCACCGTGTGGCGCTCGTGATTGTGCGGCAGATAAGGATTGTCACCGCCGCCCTCGAAGGCGAACTGCAGGATGCGCATGCCCGGCAGGCCGTAGCGCTCGCGCAGGGCCGTCACCTCCGGCGTGATGACGCCCAGGTCCTCGGCCACGAAAGGCAGGCGCCCGAAGTGCTCGCGCAGCGCGGCGAACAGGCGTTCGCCCGGAACCGGCACCCAATGCCCGTGGACGGCGGTGCGCTCGCCGGCCGGAATTTCCCAGGAGGCCTCGAAGCCGCGGAAGTGATCGATGCGCACCAGATCGAACAGGCGCAACTGCATGGCCACCCGCTGCCGCCACCAGGAGAAACCGTCGGCCTCCATGGCCTCCCAGCGATAGAGGGGATTGCCCCAGCGCTGGCCGGTGGCGGAGAAATAGTCGGGCGGCACCCCCGCCACCACCTGCGGCCGTCCCTGCTCGTCCAGTTTGAAGAAGTGGCGCTGGGTCCAGACGTCCACACTGTCGTAGGCCACGAAGATGGGCAGGTCCCCGAACAACAATACGCCGCGTTCGTTGGCATAACGCTTCAGCGCCTGCCACTGGTTGAAGAAGAGATACTGCTCGAAATGGATCTGGGCAATGAACGGCGCCAGGCGCCTGCGCGCCTGGGCCAGGGCCTCGGGTTCGCGGTCGCGCAGCGGCGGCGGCCATTGCGACCAGTCGCGCCCCCCGTGTTCACGGCGCAGGGCCTGATAGAGGGCGAAATCCTCCAGCCAATGGGCCTCGCGCTCGACGAAGGCCGCCAGCGCCGCCCGCTCCTGATCATCGGCACGCTCCCGGAAACCCTCGTAGGCGGCGGCCAGCAGGCGGAACCGGCGCTGCACCACCCCCTGGGCGGTATGGGCGAAGAGGACCTGGGCCCGGCCTTCCTCCAGCCAGCCGCGGGCGATGAGTTCGTCGATGGCGATCAGTTGTGGATTGCCGGCCTGCACCGACAGGCACTGGTAGGGGGAGCCGTCGTGATGGGTGGGGCCCAGTGGCAGGGTCTGCCACACCGTCTGGCCGGCGGCGGCCAGGAAATCCACGAAGGCCCGCGCCTCGTGTCCGAGTTCGCCACTGCCCCAGCGCCCGGGCAGGGAGGTGGGATGCAGCAGGATACCGGCCCGGCGTCGGGCGAAGGGTTCCTGGACCACGGCCTGCGCGCCCGTCACGGCGGCATTCAGGCGCCGGCCTGCCCGTGGCGCATGACCCCACCCATCTCCGGGCTGCCGCCACCCGTGCTGATCACCCGGCCGATCTCGTCCGGTACGGGCAGCTCCAGGAAACGGTAGAGATTGGCCAGATGCAGGCGGTAGAGGCGCTCGAAATCGCTCACCGTCTCCGCCGGGTTGTAATCTCCGAACCACCAGAACCAGTCCGATCCCTCGCACACGGCCAGCTGCCGCTCGGCCCGCGCCATGGCGGCGGCGTCCAGACGGCCCTGGGCCTGTACCCCGTCGAAGGCCTCCTTGGCGGCGCACAGCAGGTCCCAGCCCCGGTTCTTGTCGGGGTCGCCGATCCAGGTGGAAAAGGTACCGTACACCCAGCTCCCGGCCGTGAGGCGCGACAGGCGCCGGCATTCCATGCCTCCCGCCAGGCACTCGGCGAAAGTGGTGAGCTGCAGGCGCGGGTGCTCCGCCAGCCGGGCGTACAGGGCCGTGAGGAAGTGATAGCCGTTCTCCGGATAGGTCTCCCAGGCATTCTCGCCGTCCATGATGATGGCCACCACCCGGTGCGGGTCGCCCGCACAGCAGTCGGCGATGTTCTCCAGGTGGTGGACGAGATTGTTCACGGCATCGTCGGCGTGCCAGGAGGCATAGGTGAAGCCGATGAGATCGGACAGTCCGTCGTCGCGGAAGAAACACACCGGTCCCTCCCTGTCACCGATGCGATAGGGGCGATGCAAGCGGTCCTCCAGGGGATGTTGCTGTTGCAGTTCACAATGGGCCAGGCTGTTGCGCAGCACGCTCTCCCCCGAGGCCGTCCACTGGAAGCCGTACTCTCCCAGCAGGGACAGCAGGCGCTCGCTGACCCCGCCCTCCGCCGGCCAGCAGCCCTGGGGATCGAAGCCGAAATGCCGGCGAAAGCCGGCCAGGCCCTGTTCGATGTGCCAGCGCGCGCGTGCCTCGCCGCCGGGATAGGCCGCACAGCCAGGCAGGGCGATGTCGCACAACACCTCGCGGGCGCTGTGAAAATCCAGGAGCAAGGGCAGTATGGGATGGGCATAAGGGGTGACGGACAGCTCCACCCGGCCGTCCTGCGCCAGCGCCCGGTAGCGACCCACCACGCCGCCCAGCAGTTCACCGATGATGGTCATGAGCGTGCGCCGGTCCTCGGGCGTGTAAGCCTGCCCCTTCTCCAACAGGGCCTGCACGCGCCCATCCCCGCGGCGCACCGTCTCCCCCAGCCAGGCCAGATGGTACCAGGTGACCAGGTCGGCCAGATAGGCATCGCTCAGATAACGGGCATCGCCGGCCCCTTCCTCCTGCAGCACCATGGCGGCCAGCTCCGCCAGGCGCCCGTACGGCGCAAAGCGCTTGATGAGGCGTTCCTCGTTGGCCCGCAGGCAAGCCCGGATCAGGGCCGCGCGCTGCTCGGCCCCGACGGGAAATTCATCGGCGGTGAGCGCCGCCAGCACCGGATCCCCCACCGGCGCGCCCTCTTGCAGATGGGCCGCCACGCGGCGGGCGTAATCCTCGATCTGGTCCAGCAGGATGGGGGCGAAATTGACCACCGCCCGCGCCCGCGGGTTCTCCTCCAGCAGAGCGGCCATGTCCACGTAGTCCTTGATGGCGTGCAGGTAGGTCCAGGGCAACTGGTAGCGCCCGCCGGCCAGGTCCAGATAACTCGGCTGGTGCATGTGCCAGCACAGCACCACCTTGAGCCGTGTCTCAGCGGACACGGGCGTATTCCTGTCCCAGCATCTCCGGGGTGACCAGCACCACCCCCTGGGGGCTGACGTGGAAGCGCTCGGTGTCGGCCGCCGCATCCTCCCCGATCACCATGCCCTCCGGGATACGGCAACCCTCGTCGATCACCGCCTTGCGCAGGCGGGAGCGCTCGCCGATGTCCACATTGGGCATCACCACACAGTCCTCCACCTCCGCGTAGGAGTGGACGTGCACGCCCGAGAACAGCAGGGAACGGCGCACCAGGGCCCCGGAGACGATACAACCGCCGGAGACCATGGAATCCACCGCCATGCCCCGGCGCCCGTCGTCGTCGAAGATGAACTTGGCCGGCGGCAGCTGGGCCTGGTAGGTCCAGATGGGCCACTGCTCGTCATAGAGGTTGAGTTCCGGCACCACGCCGATGAGTTCCATGTTGGCCTCCCAGAAGGCGTCCACCGTGCCCACGTCCCGCCAGTAGGCCTGGCGGCCGCTGGCCGGATCGCGAAAGGAGTAGGCATGCACGCAATATTTTTCGTGTATGGCGCGGGGGATGACGTCCTTGCCGAAGTCGTGGCTGGAACCCTGCTCGCTGGCGTCGCGCTGCAGTTCCTCGCACAGGAACTGGGTGTTGAACACATAGATGCCCATGGAAACCAGGGCCCGGTCGGGCGCCCCGGGAATGGGTTGCGGGCGCTCCGGCTTTTCGTGGAAATCCACCACCCGTCCCGTCTCGTCCACGGACATGACGCCGAAGGCACGGGCCTCCTCCAGGGACACCTCCAGGCAACCGATGGTCATGTCCGCTCCCCTGGCCACGTGGTGGGCCAGCATGGGGCCATAGTCCATCTTGTAGATGTGATCGCCGGCGAGAATGAGCACGTAGGAGGCGCCGTAGCCGCGGATGATGTCGAGATTCTGGAACACGGCGTCGGCGGTACCTGCATACCAGGTATCGGCGACGCGCTGCTGGGCCGGTACCAGCTCCACGAACTCGCCCAGCTCGGCGCGCAGGAAGCCCCAGCCGCGCTGGATGTGTTGAATCAGGGAATGGGCCTTGTATTGGGTGAGCACCGCGATGCGGCGGATGCCCGAGTTGATGCAATTGGAAAGGGGGAAATCGATGATGCGGAACTTGCCGCCGAAATGAACCGCAGGTTTGGCCCGCCACTGAGTGAGCTGCTTCAAACGCGTGCCGCGGCCGCCGGCGAGGATCAATGCCACCGTATCCCGGGTGAGCTTGCTGACGAAGCGGGGATCCTGGCCGTTCTCTGCACCCGTTTTCACGTTTGCCTGCGTGCCGGTATTCGAACCGGGTGCCGCTCGCTGCTGCATGGACCTGCTCTCCCGCCTCAACCCTCGTCTTCGGGCCGCGTATGACCCGGGCCCTATGCTATCATTAACCCGCACGGCGCACCAACGCCCTCGTCTCGAGCGGTGCCGCGACCATCAGCGGGAATTCGCGGTGCAGACAGGGGCGGCAGAAGGAAAAACAAGACAAACGAAAACGAACGCAACCCCCACACTTCGAACACCTCACCCATCCAAAACGCACGCGTCATGGATACACTCACCGCACCCTCGCTCCCCGCCGACGCCCGCAAGATCCTGGAAGCCAGACACCACGATCCCTTCGCCTATCTGGGCCGGCACCGGAAAGGTGACAGGGAAGTGGTGCGGGCCTTCATCCCCGAGGCCGTGAGCGTGACCATCGTGGAGCTCGGCGAAGCGATGCAACGCGTGGGGGACACCGATCTCTTCCAGTGGACGGGCAGGCCCGGCCGCGTGCCGCAACGCTACCGCCTGCGCTGGACCCTGGCCAACGGCCATACCCACACCGCCTTCGACCCCTATTGCCTGCCGCCGCAGATCCCGGACTACGACCTGTATCTGTTCGGCGAAGGCCGGCACCGCCACGCCTATCGCTTCCTCGGCGCCAATCTCCACGAAGTGGACGGCATCCAGGGCATGTTGTTCGCCGTCTGGGCCCCCAACGCCGAGCGGGTGAGCGTGGTGGGAGACTTCAACGCCTGGGACGGCCGCCGCCATCCCATGCGGGTACGGGGCGCGAGCGGGGTGTGGGAGTTGTTCCTGCCCGGCCTGGGAGCGGGTGAACTGTACAAGTTCGAGATCCGCAACCGCGCCACGGGTGCCATTCTGGTGAAGAGCGACCCCTATGGCAAACGCTTCGAACTACGTCCCCAGACAGCGGCCCTCACCACTGCCCCCAGCGACTACGCCTGGCAGGACGACGACTGGCTGGCCCGGCGCCGGCAATGGAACTGGCTGCACGCCCCGCTCTCCATCTACGAGGTGCACCTGGGCTCCTGGCAGCGGGACGAACAAGGCCGCTTTCTCGACTACCGGGAACTGGCCCATCGCCTGGTGGACTATGTCAAACCCCTGGGCTTCACCCACATCGAACTGTTGCCGGTGACCGAACACCCCTTCGACGGCTCCTGGGGCTATCAGACCACCGGTTACTACGCCCCCACCAGCCGCTTCGGTACACCCGACGATTTCCGCTACTTCGTCGACTACTGCCATCGGCACGATATCGGTGTCTTCCTGGACTGGGCCCCGGGCCATTTCCCCAAGGACGCCCATGCCCTGGCCTTCTTCGACGGCAGCGCCCTCTATGAACACGCCGATCCGCGCCGCGGCGAACATCGCGACTGGGGCACCCTGATCTTCAACTACGGCCGTCACGAGGTGAAGAACTTCCTCATCTCCAGCGCCCTCTATTGGCTCGAGGAATTCCACATCGACGGCTTGCGGGTGGATGCCGTGGCCTCCATGCTCTATCTGGATTACTCGCGCGGCCCCGGGGAATGGACCCCCAACATCCACGGCGGCAACGAAAACCTGGAAGCCATCGACTTCCTGCGCGAACTCAACAACCTCACGCATGAGTTACACCCGGGCACCCTGATGATGGCCGAGGAGAGCACCTCCTGGCCCATGGTATCGCGTCCCACCTGGTTGGGCGGGCTGGGCTTCAGCATGAAATGGAACATGGGCTGGATGAACGACACCCTGAACTACATGAGCAAGGACCCCATCCACCGCCACTACCACCACGACCTGCTCACCTTCAGCCAGCTCTACGCCTACACGGAGAACTTCATCCTGCCCTTCTCCCACGACGAGGTGGTGCACGGCAAGCGCTCCCTGCTCAACAAGATGCCGGGAGACGAATGGCAGCGCTTCGCCAACCTGCGCCTGCTCTACACCTACCTGTTCACCCATCCCGGCAAGAAACTGCTCTTCATGGGCTGCGAATTCGCCCAGGGCCGGGAATGGAACGCCGACGGCGCACTCGACTGGTACCTGTTGGACTATCCCCTGCACCAGGGCGTGCGGCAGCTGATCCGGGATCTCAACGCCCTCTACTGCAGCGCCCCGGCCCTGCACCGATACGACTTCGAGGCCCAGGCATTCGAATGGATCGACTGCCACGACGCCGCCCAGTCGGTACTCACCTATCTGCGCCGCTGCGAGGAACAGACTTTGGTGGTGGCCCTGAACTTCACGCCCGTGCCGCGCTATCGGTACCGCATCGGCGTCCCCGCACCCGGCCGGTACCGGGAATTGCTCAACTCCGACTCCACCTACTACGGCGGCAGCAACATCGGCAATGGCGGCTGGCTGCAGGCCGAGCCCCTGCCCTGGATGGGCCGCCCCTATTCCCTGGAAATCACCCTCCCCCCCCTCGCCGGCCTCCTCCTCCAGGGGGTCGGTGACAATTGAGAACCATTCCCAACAAGGGGTCGGTGACAAATAAAAACCATTCTCATCTCCATGTGGTTCGACCCCCCAAAAATCAGCTCCTTATGAAACCATCTCTCCTTGGACAAGCCTTGCCTGATTCCAGCAAACCCTTGAGACGAATTGTGTGAGAAAGATCCAAAGAAAGAACGAACCGGGGTGCGAGGATCAGTCCGATAATCAATCACTTGCCATGCCCGACATGGTAAGCAAATGAGAATGATATGCGTTTGTCACCGACCCCTTGTTGGGAATGGTTCTCAATTGTCACCGACCCCCGAGGAGGAGGGTGAGGGTGAGGGGGTAGAGCCATTGGTGTAGGGGCGGGGCGAGGCAGCAGGTCAAGGTGATGGGCCTGGGTCGGCTGTCCTCCGCGGTCTCGGTGACCAGGGAGAACACGCGGGCGGCGAATCCCCCCGTGCGGGAGAGGCGGGCACC
>WFNO01000042.1 GCA_015488555.1 Gammaproteobacteria bacterium | reverse complement strand
GAGAGGGGTTTGGGGTGAGGGCCTGCAGCAACCACTCCCTACGGGTGTTGCCTACGATAGATCCGGTTTGTGTCACTCGTGTGACGGGTCCGTGAAATTTTCATGACCGGCGGAATCACTGGGGATCACTGGAGATCACTGGGGATCATTGGGCCCGCACACCCGCCGCGCGGGAAAGACGCAGCGAAAGGTGCTGCCGGCACCGGGCGTGCTGTCCACCTGCAGTTCACCTTCATGGTGAATGAGCACGTGTTTGACGATGGAGAGCCCCAGTCCCGTGCCCCCGGCCGCTCGCGAGCGGCCGGGGTCCACCCGGTAGAACCGTTCCGTGAGGCGGGGAATGGCCTGTGCCGGAATGCCGATCCCGGTATCGCACACCTCGAAGCAAGCCCCTTCGTCACAGCGCTGCCAGCGCAGCTCGATCCGCCCTCCTGCCGGCGTGTATTGCACGGCATTGACCACCAGATTGAAAAAGGCGCTATAGAGATAGCGCTCATGCCCCAGCAGCCACAGGGATTCGTCCGCCTGCAGGGAGAGCTCGTGTTGTTTCTCGCCGCTCAATCGGCGCGCCTGTTCCAGCATGGAACGCAGTAGGGCGGGGACGTCCACTGGCGCATCACGTTCTTCCAACTCACCCGTCTCCAGTCGCGAGATGGTGAGTAGGTCTTCCACCAAGTGTTTCATGCGCGTGGTCTGCTGCTGCATGGCCTCCAGGGCCTGGCGCTGGCCGGCATCCAAAGACCCCTCCAGCAGGGTCTCCAGATAGCCGGCCATCACCGCCAGCGGGGTGCGTAATTCATGGGAGACGTTGGCCACGAAGTCCCGGCGCATGGCCTCCAGGCGGTGCATGCGGGTGATGTCGCGGGCCACCAGCAGGCGCTGGTCCTGGCCGTATGGAACGATGTGCAGTTGCAGCACCCGGTCCTCCTCCACCAAGCCGGACAGGACCAGGGGTTCGGCATAGTCTCCGCCATGGAGATAAGCGACGAAGTCGGGATGGCGCAGGAGATTGTCCACCCGCTGCCCGACATCCCTGCGTGCATCCAGATGCAGCAAGCGGCAGGCGGCCTCGTTGAGCCATTGGATGCCATGGTCGCGCCCCAGCACCACGGCGGCATCGGGCAGCGCGGCCGCCGTGGCCTCATAACGCTTCAAGCGCTCGCCCAGGCGGCGCTGGCGGCGGCGCGCGCGCAGGTATTGGCTGTGCGCCAGATAGGCCAGCTCGCCCCACACCCCGGGCAACTCCGGCGGCTCGGCCAGCCGCCCGCCTTGCAACCAGCGCAGCAGGCGCAGCAGGCGCATGCCCTGCCAGCCAGCATAAACCAGCGCCCCCACCAGCAATCCCACCGACGGCCGCCCCACCAACCAGCCTGCCACCAGGGCGAGTGAGGCCACCCCTGCCGCGAGGCGCACTTCATACCACCAGAAGCCCAAAGGCTATCTCCGGCCCATCTATTCCCCGGGCTCTTCCCAGGGTGAGAAACGGTAACCCACGGTGCGCACGGTCTGAATCAGGCGATCATAACCATGCGGTGCCAGTGCCTTGCGCAGGCGGCGGATGTGCACATCGACGGTGCGTTCCTCCACGTAGACGTCCCGTCCCCAGACATGGTCCAGCAATTGAGTGCGGCTATGAACGCGCCCGGGATGGCGCATGAAAAAATGCAAGAGGCGGAACTCCGTGGGCCCCAGGTTCAACGATCGTCCCGCCACGCTCACCTGGTGACTGGCAGGATCCAGGCACAAATCCCCCGTCCGCAGGGGCAATCCGGCCTCCTCCTCCCCGCGGCCGGCCCGGCGCAACACCGCCTGCATGCGGGCCTTGAGTTCCCGGGTGGAGAAGGGCTTCACCAGGTAATCGTCGGCCCCGGCCTCCAGCCCCTGCACGCGGTCGTCCTCCTCCCCGCGCGCCGTGAGCATGATCACCGGGATATCGCGCCAGGCCGCCTCGCGGCGCAGGCGGCGCATGAACTCGATGCCGCTCATGCCCGGCAACATCCAGTCCAGCAGGATCAGATCCGGACGCGCTTCGCGCAAGCGTGCAAACGCGGCATCGGCATCGGCGGCCTCGCTGACCGTGCTGGCGACGTCGGCCAGGGCGAAGCGCAACATCTCCCGCAAGGGGGCCTCGTCCTCCACCAGCAATACGTGCATGTTCATGACCTGCCCACTCCCGGATCACTGTAACCCGGTTTCATGACAATTTCGTGACAGCCCGGCAGCAGGCCGGCCATGTTCAGAACGCCCGTTCGTAATCGATGGTGAGTGGAGCGTGGTCGGAGAAGCGCCGTTCCTTGTAAATGGAAGCCGCACGCACCGCCTCCCGCAATCCCGGCGTGATCACCTGGTAATCGATGCGCCAGCCCACGTTCTTGGCCCAGGCCTGCCCGCGATTGGACCACCAAGTGTACTGGTCCGGTTCCTGGTTCACCACCCGAAAGGCATCCACGAATCCCAGGGGGCCGAACACCTGGTCCAGCCAGGCCCGCTCCTCCGGCAGGCAGCCGGAGTTCTTCTGGTTGGCCTTGAAGTTCTTGATGTCGATCTCCTTGTGGACGATGTTCCAGTCACCACAGATGATGTATTCCCGGCGCCGGCGGCGGAAGCCCCGCAACACGGGCGTGAAACGCTCCATGAAATCGAACTTCACCGCCTGGCGGGCCTCGCTGCTGGAACCCGAAGGCAGATAGAGGGAAATCACGCTCAGAGACCCGAAGTCGGCCTGCAGGAAACGACCCTCCGCATCCATGTCCGGCCAGCCCAGGCCGGCCACCACCCGGTCCGGTTCCCGGCGGCTGTAGATCGCCACGCCGCTGTAGCCGGGGCGGTGGGCGTCGTGGAAAAAACCGTGATAGCCCGCCGGCCAGAAGACTTCATCGGTGAGCTGCCGGACCTGGGCCTTGGTCTCCTGCAGGCAGACGACATCCGCCCGCTGGGCGGCGAGCCAGTCGAACAGGCCCTTGCGCGCCGCGGCCCGGATGCCATTGACATTGAGGGTGATGATACGCATGGGGAATGTGCAAAAAGCCGTTAAGATAGCAGAAAAAGCCCCAGAAGTGGTCAATCTGGGCCATCTGGACGGTTTGCCGACTGCTTTACACTGGCCCGAAATACGGACTATATTTGGTACGCAATGAAGCTACGGAAACGACACGCGCCATGAAACTCAGTGAATCGGTCAAGCCCATCAGTTACTTGAAAAGCCACACCGCCGAGGTGCTGCGGGACGTCAGCGAGGGAAGGCGCACCATGGTGATCACCCAACACGGTGAAGCCAAGGCGGTGCTTCAGGATATCGCCAGCCACGAACAAACCCAGGAATCCCTGGCGCTGCTCAAGATGCTGGCCCAAAGCACCAAGAGCATCCAGGAAGGCCGCACCAAGCCCCTCAAGAAGGCCTTCGCGGATATCCGCAGGCACGTCCGGGAATTCACCGAGTGAAACACTACCGCGTTCGGATTGCCGAGGACGCAGAACAGGACCTGATCGACATCTACCGCTACGTTGCGCGCCACGATTCCGTGGAGAAAGCCGCTTACGTGCTAGACCAGTTGGAATCTCTCTGCTCACGGCTTACCGAACTGCCCGAGCGAGGCCACGTTCCCACCGAACTGGATTGAATCGGTGTGACGAACTATCGGGAGGTTCATTTCAAGCCGTATCGCGTCATCCATGAAGTCATCAGACAGGACGTTCTCATTCATTGCGTCCTCGATGGCCGCAGGGATATGCAATCGTTACTCGAGCGGCGCCTGCTTCGCTGACGCGGCTCTCGCCACCCGGGACGAGCACGCTGCACCGATTCCGATTCGGATGCGCTTGCCCAGCGCTGTGGCGGCGCGCGCTGCCGGAAACCGCCGTGCGCCGCCTGCAGGAGACCGCCCAGGGCTGGATGGGGGCCGGTGCTGCTGCTCAGGCCAGGGAGAGCCCGACGAGGCGGTGGACCTGTACGCCAAGAGCGGCCCCCTTGGCAAAACGCTTTGAAGTCGCACAACAGCACAAATCTTCAAATTTTTGTCAGATTTTTCTTGACAAACGGAATTTTCCCGGCACAATAAGGTCCATCGTTCCTGGGGGAGGAGTGCCTCGCTCTTGAAGGCAGCGCTCTACACCAGCCGCCAGGCGGCCCGGATCAGCGGCTTGAGCCTGCGCCAGTTGTCCTATTGGCGCAAGATCGGTTTCCTCGCCCCGTCGCATCGTACCCCCGGCGGTCATTCCCGCTACACCTTCCACGATCTCATCGCCCTGAAGAGCGCCCGGCAATTGCTGGACGCCGGAGTCTCCCTGCAGAAGATCCGCGCCAGCATCGAGGCCTTGCGCCGGTATCTACCCTCTTTGCAACACCCCCTGGCCGAGATCTCCCTGGTGGCCACCGGCGACGTGATCGTGGTATTGCACGGTGAACACGCCTTCGAGGCCCTGAGCGGGCAGCAATGGATCTTCCCCATCGCCCGCATGGAACAGGAAATCCGCCGTCTCGAATCCCGATCCGGGTCCCGCCGCGGGAGCCCCCCGCCGCAACAGGGGGTTTTGTTCCCAGAGTTGTTCCCGGAACGGTACCCGAAACGGTACCCGGATTGGTCGCCGGAACGGTCTTCGGACCCGTTTCCGGACGTGCGCCCCCATGCCGATCCTCTGGACGCCGGTCCACAGGATCCCGTACCGCAGGCGCAGCCATATACAAATAGCGCAAAGTGAGTGGGACAGGCGCTGCAGCATTTCGCGCCAGAGCCGAGCACCCCGGGCCATGAGGCCCGTCAATGAGGAGGAGCACTGGCATGACGAACACCATCACGATTGCGAACCAGAAAGGCGGCTGCGGCAAGACCACCACGGCGATCAATCTCGCCGCCTGTCTGGGCCGGGAAGGACAGCGGGTGTTGCTCATCGACATGGATCCCCAGGGTCATGCATCCCTGGGCCTGGGCCGGGAGACGGCGGACATCCCCGGACTCTACGAGGTCTTCGTACAGGACATCGCTCTGGAGGACGTCATCGTCGGCGACATCGTCGCGGGCGTGGACCTGGTCCCGGCCACCATCTCTCTGGCGGCGGTGGAACATTTGCTGGCCGATCTGCCCAGGCGCGAGCGGCAACTGGCCGACCACCTCATCCCCGTGGCCCCCTATTACGATTTCATCGTCATCGACAGCCCTCCCAACCTGGGACTGCTGTCCTTCAACGCCTTGCGCGCCGCCGACCAAGTGCTCATCCCCATCGAGATAAGCGTATTCTCGCTGGACGGTATCGAGAAACTGCGCGAGACCATCGACCTGCTGGCGGAGAAATACGATCTGGAGATCCCCATCCGGATCCTCCCCACGCTGGTGGACTACCGCACCAGGTACACCCGCCGGACCCTGGATACCCTGCGCCAGCGCTATCCCGAGGAACTGTTGCCCATCCCCATTCACTACACCGTGCGCCTCAAGGAAGCCGCGGAACGGGGACGGCCCATCATCGACCACAGCCCCCGCTCGGTGGCCGCAGAGGACTACCGGCGACTGGCCGCCGCATTCCTGGGCCGCACCGACACGGCCACCGTTCCCGAGCCCACAACCGAAATGGCAACCGAAGCGGCGAACGACGACCTGGCGCGTCTCGAACGGCACATCGCCCAGGAGCTGGACCATGCCGCACCGGAAGCCGAGGCCCGCGAGCTCCTGCCATCCGGCGTGTTTCGCGATCCGCGCACCGGGCGGCGGCGCATCGTGCTCACCTTCCCGGCCGACCGGGGTGAGATCCAGATCGCCGGCGACTTCAACGACTGGATTCCGGACCGGGACGTGGAGACTCGGCGGGAGAACGGTCTCATCACCAAGATCCTGCATGTCCGTCCCGGGGTCTACCAGTACCGCCTGATCGTCGATGGACGCTGGCAGGAAGACCCGAGCAACCCCCATCACATCGCCAATCTGTATGGCGAGATCAACTCCATCCTGAGGGTGGAGGAAGAGGAGGAAACCGCCCCTGTCTGAACAACGCACAGATTCCGAACCGGCACAGGATTCGGGCCCACGCCCGGATCCAATGCCGGATCCGCAAGCGGATTCGATACCGGAACCCGATTCCGCGTCGGATGCGGCGCCGGATCCCGCGGCCGAGCTGAGCTTCCGGGCAGGCAGCGCCCAAGCGGAACCGGCACGGGGCCATACGGTCACGCGCGAGCGACTGGCTCGCATCGGCCACCATTTCCTGAGCGATGAGACCGAAGAGGAACGCGCCTACACCCTCAGTGTGATCGGGCCGGAGGGGCCTGCCCGGGCACTGGCCCCGGCCCTGTGCCGGGCCGGAGTGGCCGAGGTGTGGGTCCGGGAAGCCGGGGACGACATCCAGTACCGCTACCAGCGCATCGCTCACGGCCGGCCGTCATCCGGCAGATCTGCGGGCCGCAAGCCGCCCCCCATTCACCTGCGGTTGTGCAGGGCAGCGTCTCTGGCACCGGACACGACCCCCGAACGGTTGTTGCTGTTCGCCGGCCCCGCAGACCACGAGCTGGAACACTGCTATCTGCTCTGCAAGCGCCTGCGGCCCGAATGGCGCCCCCGCCTGCTGGCGCTCACCATGACGGCTTGCCGGGATCCGCACCAGGCCGAACAGGCCTATTACCGCCTGGCGCGTACCCTGCGGCGCCACCTGGATCTCGACCTCGTCAGTTACGGCTTCCTCGTGGAGGCGGCCGGCGAAGGGACGCATCACCTGCATGCACCCATCGATGGACCGGCGGCATTCATCGTCCAGGACTGGCAACGCTTTGCGGGGGCACAGACGACCGTCATCGAGTCCGGCTCGTCCGGGCACGTTCCACCACCCGGGCCAACCCATGGGAGGACCTGACATGGCCACACCGATGCACATCCGGCAGATTCCCTTGTCCACCAGCCAGCTCCTGCTGGAGCTGGTGCAAGAGTCCCTGGATCACATCCTGGGCACTGGCCACACCCTCATCAGCAACAAACTGCCCTATGCCGGGCACCACTTGCTGGCCCTGGATCCCCAGGACACGCCCTGCCTCCTCAGTTGTGACAACCGCGATGGCGGCCATGCCCTGCTCAGCGCCCTGGCGGCCATGGAGGGCCTGGCCGAGAACCGGGGCTGGCTGTACCGCCTCTACCCGGGCATGTTCCGCAACGACGGCCAGCACGGCAGCACCCTGCGCCTCGAATCCATGCGCCTTATCATCCTCGCACCCACCGCACCTCCGGGGGGCGACTACCTGTACCGGGCCTTCCCCCGCCTGGACTGCTTTCTCACCCATGCGCTGGAGATCAACGGCGAGATCGGCCTCTACATCGAACCGCATCGCCGGCAAACCGGGGCCCAAGCCCCCGACCATGCCACCCTCAATCCCTTCCGCACCTCCCCCGCCGCCCTCACAGCCGAGGAGGAAGCCAGCCTCCGAGGATGAGGGCCTTTTCCCGCCTGCGGCCGTCCCCCACGGCCGCAGGCAGGGGCGTTTTGTTTGCCACCGGGGGCTTCTTGTAGCACAATGCCGGCGGTCTTTCCCGCGCGCGATGGTCCCATGAAGGTCACCCCCACACGCCTGCCGGAGGTCCTGCTCATCGAACCGGACGTCTTCGGCGATGACCGCGGCTGGTTTCTGGAGACCTGGCACAGCCGGCGTTACGCCGAACACGGCCTGCCGGACCGCTTCGTCCAGGACAACGCCTCTTTCTCCCGCCGGGGCGTATTGCGCGGCCTGCATTGCCAGTACCCGGAACCTCAGGGCAAGCTCATCACCGTCCTCGCCGGTGAAGTCTTCGACGTGGCCGTGGACATCCGCGCAGGCTCCCCCACCTTCGGCCAATGGGTGGGCGTGACGCTCTCGGGTGAAACCCTGCGCCAGCTCTACATCCCGGAAGGCTTCGCCCACGGTTTCTGTGTCACCAGCCCCACGGCACTGCTCACCTACAAATGCACCCGCCACTACAACCCGCAGACCGAATTCAGCATCGCCTGGAACGACCCCGACATCGGCATCCAGTGGCCCGTGGCTACCCCCCAACTGGCCGCCAAAGACTGCCAGGCCCCCCGCCTCGCAGACTTCCCCACCGAACGCCTGCCGCCCTATCCCATGGGCAAAACACCTGCCTGAGGGCTTCTCTCATTCACCCCCTCACCCGGCCCTCTGAATGCAAGGCCCCTCTCCCCGAAAAACGCCGAAAGGAAAACGCCTGGTCGAACGCCTTCCCAAACACCACGTCACTCTGTAAGAAAACGTCCATTCCAGGTATAATCGGCAGATCCCATGGTCAGCCCCACCCCCCAGAAAATCCTCCTCATCGGTAAAGACGGCCAGGTAGGCTGGCAACTGCACCGTACCCTCGCCCCTCTGGGCCAGATCGCTGCCTATGACCATTCTGCCCTGGACCTGTCCAAACCCGATCAGGTGCGCGCCATTGTCCGCGAGGTCCGCCCCACCTTGATCGTCAACGCCGCGGCCTACACCGCCGTGGACCAGGCTGAAGAAGAACGCGACCAGGCCATGGCCATCAACGGCCACGGGCCCGCCCTGCTGGCGCAAGAAGCCAAGAGACTCGGCGCCGCCCTGGTCCATTACTCCACCGACTATGTCTTCGACGGCAAGAAAGAGGCTCCCTATACCGAGGACGATCCCCCTCAACCGCTGAACGTCTATGGCCAGAGCAAGCTCGTCGGCGACCAGGCCATCATGGCGGCGGGGATACCTCATCTCATCTTCCGCACCAGTTGGGTCTATGGCATACGCGGCAACAACTTTCTGCGCACCCTACTTAAGCTGTTCTCGGAACGCGAAGAGATCCAAATCGTGGACGATCAGGTGGGCGCGCCCACCTGGAGCCGCATGATCGCGGAAGCCACCGCCCAGGTGCTCACCCAGCTCATCGCCCCCCACACCACCCTCGATTTCGACGAGGTCAGCGGCCTCTACAACCTCACCGCCGCCGGCCAGACCACCTGGTACGAATTCGCCTGCGCCATCGCCGAACAGGCCGCCACACAACACCTGACTCCCAAAGTCGCCGCCATCAAACCCATCCCCTCCTCCAAATATCCCACCCCGGCGGTCAGACCGGCCTATGGCGTGCTCTCCCACAAGAAACTCCAGGAAACCTTTGGACTGTTCATTCCGGATTGGCAAGACCAACTGGCGCGTTGCATCGCGCCGCTGACATGAAAAAGTACTTGACCCCCACGAACTGGAGCGAGTGGCGCACCTATCTCGAAATCCTGCTCGGCAGGAGAAAGGAAGAGAGCCAGCGCGCCACCATGATTCGCGGCAGCGGCGGCACCTTCGCCCTCAAGATCGGCGCAGTCATTGTGGGGCTCGCCCTCAGCGTCAGCCTGACGAGAATCCTGGGCAGCCATGGCTACGGAATCTATGCCTACGCCACCGCCTGGGCCAACGTCCTGGCGCTCATCGCCACGCTCGGCATGCACGGCGTGATGGTGCGCCAGATGGCCATCTACCAGGCCCAAGAAAACAAGGCGCTGCTCAAGGGTATGAACAGATTCTCGGTTCTTATCGCCCTGGCCGCATCAGCTGCCATACTCGCAGTGGGCTACCTGGGCACCTGGATATGGCGGAACCACATAGAGGAGGAATTGCTACATGCCTTGTGGGTAGCCTTGCTCATCGTCCCATCGCTCGCCCTGATCCGGATGCGCCAGTCGGCCATGATGGGATTGCAGCATGCCGTCAAAGGACAGGCTCCGGAAATGGTCCTGCGCCACGCCTTCCTGCTCCTGCTCGTGTGGCTGGTCTACCTGATCCTGCAACCGGACTTCACGCCCAACCACATCCTCGGCCTGCAAATCCTGTCGACCATCGCCGCACTCATATTGGCAAGCCGCTGGCTCGGACGAGCCATGCGCGAAACCGGAGCGCATCGAGGGGAAACCCACTATGCCGCCAGGCCCTGGCTGCTCAGCGCCCTGCCGCTGCTCTTCGTGCAATGCATGCAAGTGATCAATAATAAAGCAGACATCTTCATGCTCGGCGTCCTGGACACCATGCAATCGGTCGGCATTTATTCCGTAGCCGCACAGATCGCCACCCTCATCACTTTCTTTCTCATGGCAGTAAATGCCACCCTGGCACCTGTAGTTGCGCGGCTCTATAACGAAAGGGACATGGCAAGACTGCAAAACGTCATTACCAAGAGCGCGCGCCTGGTGCTGGCGCTCTCCCTGCCCATCGCCCTCTTCCTCATGTTCTTCGGCGAATGGATTCTGGTCGTTTTCGGCCCCGATTTCGCAGATGGAGAGCGCGCGCTGAGCATTCTGTCCGGAGGGCAATTGATCAATATTGCCATGGGGTCCGTAGGTATCATCCTAGCCATGACAGGTCATGAAAAAATACTTGCAAAGACCTTTGGAATCGCTGCTGTTGTGAACCTCACACTCAACGCCTTGTTGATCCCCCCGTGGGGAATCGAGGGCGCGGCGGTTGCGACCGCAACGAGCATGATTTTGTGGAATGTTTCTCTTATGTTGTTGATCCGATCTAAAATTGGGCTGAGTACCAGTGCTCTTTTGACAATCAAACAGACAGCAAGGTATTAGTAGAACCCGCCCAGATCTATTTCTGTCTAGCCAACCAGTATGCACACGGAAAACACAAGGTAATTCCTACCCGAATCGGGCCAGTTGTAGACTGGTCTGACGATGGAAAGATGCCCGGAATGCCGCTACACAAGGGGCTGGAAGCTTGGTGATGGCCGCCATAAATGCAAGCGGTGCGGGGCGCGCTACACCATCCGTAGTGTCTGGCAAGCGAGCCGCCTGGCAGAGCGCACCAAACGTCAGCTTCTGGAGCGGTTTGTTCTGGGGGTACCGGTCTACCGGCAGCGGTTTCGCACCCCGGCCAGCACCAAGGCCGCGGAGCGGTTTTACCGCCCGGCGCGAGCCTGCTGCGCCTACGCCGAGCACCTGCGGGCGCCATTCGAAGGAGTGGTCGAATGCGACGAAACTACCTTTGGCGGTTGTCGAAAAGGCAAGCGCGGGTGGGGTGCGGCAGGGAAAATCATCGTCTCTGGTATTTTCCAGCACAACGGGAAGGTCAAGGTCTTCCCGGTGCAGGCTCGCAGTGGCCGGCGCATTATCCGCCTGGTCTGTGCCCATACTCGTCCTGGGAGTTTGTACTATACTGACGACTGGCAAGCCTACGCATCGCTGGCCGTGCGCGGAGAACACATCGTCGTGCGCAAGGACAGGGGACGCCCGAAAGGGCGGGACCATATCAACGGCATTGAGGGGTTCTGGAGCTATGCAAAGCACTGGCTATACCCTTACCGAAGCGTATCCCGAAAATTGCCTCGTCAGCAGAATCTATGGGTAGATTCTGGTTCAGGCAAGGCGCCAAGTGTATGATACAAAGCGATTTCCATAGCGTGATAGGTTCGAAAACCAAAGGCTTTTCTGACCGTCAGTTTTGCCTTGGTATTGAAACCCTCCACCACGCCGCTGGAAAGCTGCCCCTTGGCGCGAAACCAGT
>WFNO01000041.1 GCA_015488555.1 Gammaproteobacteria bacterium | reverse complement strand
TCCAGGCGGGGTGTCGGCGTACCGCGCGCCATCTCTTCCACCACGGACGACACCAAGGATACCATATCCACACGAACCATATGGGGTTTGCGTTCGCGCGCCTGGTTCAGTTTGGCCAGCATGCGTTCCATACGGGACACGGCATTGGCCACCGTGGCGATCATGTCGTCCACGAACGCCGGGTTGTTCCGGTGTTTTTCGGCATTGGCCACCAGCAGCGACAGTTGTGCCATCATGTTCTTGAGATCATGCATCATGAAGGCCGACAGGCGGTTGGCGGCCTCGAACTGGCGCGCGCTGACCAGTGCCTGGACCGTTTGCTGTTGTACCAGAAAGGCCGCCACCTGTACCCCCGCGGTCTTCAGGATGTCGTAGTCCTCCCAGGTACAGTCCTGCGAGGCCAGCGGTTTCACCAGCAACAAGATCCCTGCCAGATCCTGTTCCAATACCAGCGGCACTACCACCCAGGCATCCGTTCGTCGGGACAGCCATTGCGGAAGTACCAGCCCGGGATAGCGGCCGGGATCCTCCTTGAATTCGTCCAGGTGGATCACCCACTGCCGCGCCTTCAAGAAGCGCACGAGTGCATCGTCCTGCTCCAAATCTTCCATGCCCGACTCGCTCATGGCGTAGTGGGCCATGAGTTCATAACGCCCGTCGCGCTTCTCCCACAGTACGCCCCCGGGACTATCCACGATATCGGCCACGACCTTGATGGCCTGAGCGCGCCACCGGGGATGCCTGCTCAGGGCCGAGAGCTTGCGGATGAAACTCAGCCATTCGTGGCGGTAGTCGTACTTGTAGTTGAAAAAATGCTTGTTCAGAAAGACCCGCAGATAGGCCCGGACATGCCCGGAGGAAAGCACCACGAGCAGGACGAGCAGGGCCCCGGCCACGAAGGCGATCTGCAACACCCCGCCCCAGGTGCCGCCGTAGTAGCGGATGTAATACCCCCCTGCGGCCATCAACAACAGATAGATACCGGCGGACAACAGGGCCATGCCATGGAAGACCACTTGGCGTGAGACGTAGACATCCAGCTGCCACTTGGGATTGCGCGAAGCCGAAACGGCGATGAGGGGGACGACCAGGGTATAGACCAGGCCTCGGGCCTGCCATAAGCTCTCGGCGGGGCCGCCGAACAGGAGGGCATCTGCATAGAGATAGAAATCGTACGTGAACATGGCACCCAGGCCCATGCAAAGATATTTAATGCTCCAGCGCTGATCGGGCAGGGTGTTGCGATACAACTGCTCTAGGATGACCAGGCCCAGCACGGCCTGCAAGGCGTCGGCAGCCAGCGCCACCCGCCACTCCAGAAACCAATCCGGGACATGGCCGCTGACCATGATGAGAAGATAGGCAAGTAGCAACAGGCTGCACAGCAGGACGACTCCAATGAACAGCGGGCGCAGACCCCATGCACGTTCGCTATAGAAGAGACGCAACAGGAACACGTACCAAGCCGCATTCTTCACGACCTCAAACCATTGGGGCAGCACTGCCTCGGCCAAGGCAGCGGACGAGAAAATGGCTGTGACCACGGCCCACACCGCAGTCACCAAGCAAGCCACCACCAGCATGCCACCTTGCAAATGACCGCGCCAGCTGGTCACCAGCAACAGGGTCAGAAAGAGAAATGCCAGCGCCGCGGCAAAATATCCATACTGGCCGATCACTGCCACGTTGCACGCTCTCTCTTCAACGGGCCCCTTTACCCCACAACACCACTTGCAGGGTCTGGAAGATGATCATGAGATCGAGAAACAGGCTATAGTTCTTGACGTAATAGAGGTCGTACTGCAACTTCTCTTCGGCGTCTTTCTCGGAAGAACCATAGGGATAACAGATCTGCGCCCACCCGGTGATGCCTGGCTTGACCCGGTGGCGCTCCGCATAATACGGAATCTTGCGCGCCAGTTCGGCCACGAATTCCGGCCGCTCCGGCCGCGGGCCCACAAAACTCATGTCCCCGCGCAGGACGTTGAAGACCTGTGGCAACTCGTCGATGCGGGTGCGCCGGATGAAGGCACCCACCCGGGTGATACGCGGGTCATCCTTTTCAGCCCATTTGGGACGACCGTCGCGTTCGGCATTCTTGTGCATGCTGCGGAATTTGAGCACCCTGAAGACACGCCCATTCTGGCCCACCCGATTCTGGCGGTAGAAAATACCGCCATCGGCGCGGTCCTCCAGATAGATGGCGATGGCGGTGATCAGCATGATAGGCCAGGTGAAAAACAACACCACCAAGCTGACAGCGATATCGAAGGCACGCTTGAGATAGACCCGGAAGGTGGAATTGTGGAAACCATCTGAATAGACCAGCCAGCTGGGCTGCAGCAGACTCAAGGGGAGTTTGCCAGCTTCGCGTTCGAAGAAAGTCATAAGATCGACCACTTCCACGCCGGCCATGCGGCAATCCACAATCTCTTCCATAGGGAAACTCTTGCGCCGATCGTCCAGGGCCACCACGATTTCATCCACCTGTTTGCGCTGTACCAGTTCAAGGAATGGGGAATCGTGTTCGATAGTATTGTGCTTAACCACGCCATGCTCGCGTGGAAAGTGGACATAGCCGACGATGGTGAAGCCCTGGCGGTCGGTCTTGCGGCGCAAGAGTTGACCAATCATGGCCGCCTTGTTGCCGGTACCCAGCACCAGGATGCGCTTTTTCAGAACCTCGCGATCGGCCACGGAAAGAAAGGTCATGCGTGCCCCCACCACTCCCAGAAACCCCAGCAACCAGGAAAGACCAAAGGCACCTCGCCAGATGGATAGGGCCGGGAATAAATAGAACACTACGCTCATAAGCAAGAAGCTGAGCAACAAGGCTCCGGTAATGCGCAGCAGCATGCCCCAGACACCCTCGCGCAAGTGGCGTTCATAGAGCCCCATGGCGGTCATGGTACAGATGGTCACGAAGGCGAAGGTGAGTGCCACGGGAAAAATGGAAAAGAACTTGGCCGCCTCTTCCAGGTCACCGGAGAAACGCACGAACATTCCGCCATAGACGGCAGCCATCAGGATCAGGACCTCCGCCACACCCAGAATCAGATAGGAGGTGGGCACATAATGGCGGAAAATTCTTACCATACAGCAGCTATCACCTACACGCTCCCAGCCAAAAGCAGACCGCGAACGCATTACGAGAAGGAAGACAAAACCACGAGAAATCGAGCGCCAACTGCTTCCGAACCTTCCCTGGCGGTCTGATACCAAGAAAAATGTACATATCCCAGGTATTGTAGTGCACCATCGGAGAAAGAACAGTTCTTTTTCGACATCACTTTATCCGACCATTTTCCTGTCACTCAAGCCAAGCGCCTTTCGTCCGTTATAGTTACCGGTATGGAAGGCCCGTGCTTGAAACCGTGTCGTTCTACCATGAAACGGTCGCAATTCTCCGTACTTGGCCAACCTTAGCAAGATGAGTCAAATCTCTCATCCTGCTATTTGCAGGCGCAGCAGGATGTTATATGCTTTAGCGATTTTCATTCTCGAACAGGAACAATCGGCTAGTACATGAAGATCACGATCTTCGGTTCCGGTTACGTAGGCCTGGTCACCGGCGCCTGTCTCGCTGAGGTGGGCAACGAGGTGCTGTGCATCGATATCGACGAGGACAAGATCGAGCGGCTCACGCGCGGTGAGATCCCCATCTACGAGCCGGGCCTGGAACCGCTGGTGCGGGACAATCTGCGGGCCGGACGCCTGGATTTCTCTACGGACGTGGTGCGCGGCGTGGCCCACGGCCTGTTCCAATTCATCGCCGTGGGCACGCCTCCGGACGAGGACGGCTCCGCCGATCTGCAATACGTGCTGGACGTGGCCCGCAGCATTGGCCGTCACATGGAGGAATATCGCATCATCGTGGACAAATCCACCGTCCCCGTGGGCACCGCCGACAGGGTACGGGCGGTTACGCAGGCGGAACTGGATGCGCGCGGCAAGCGCATCGAGTTCGATGTGGTCTCCAATCCGGAATTCCTCAAGGAAGGCGCCGCGGTGGAGGACTTCATGAAGCCGGACCGCATCATCATCGGCACCGACAATCCCCGCACCACGGAATTGCTCAAGGCCCTCTATGCCCCCTTCAACCGCAACCACCAGCGGGTCATCACCATGGACATCCGTTCCGCGGAACTGACCAAGTATGCCGCCAACGCCATGCTCGCCACCAAGATCAGTTTCATGAACGAATTGGCCAATCTCGCCGACCGCCTGGGGGCCGACATCGAGCAGGTGCGCATCGGCATCGGCTCCGACCCCCGCATCGGTTATCATTTCATCTATCCTGGCTGCGGCTACGGGGGATCTTGCTTTCCCAAGGACGTCAAGGCCCTGGAACGTACGGCCCGCGAGGTCGGTTACCACGCCGAACTCTTGCAGGCGGTGGAGAACGTCAATCAGCGCCAGAAACAAGTCCTGTTCCAGAAGATCCAACAGCATTTCGACGGCCGGCTGGCAGGCAAGACATTCGCCCTCTGGGGCCTGGCCTTCAAACCCAATACGGACGACATGCGCGAGGCCTCCAGCCGGGCCCTGATGGAGGCCCTGTGGCAGGCCGACGCCCGCGTACGCGCCTACGATCCCGAGGCCATGCGGGAAGCGCGCCGCATCTATGGAGAGCGTGCCGACCTGGAACTGTGCGAATCGGCCATGACCGCCTTGGAGGGGGCCGATGCCCTGGCCGTGGTCACGGAATGGAACGAGTTCCGCAGCCCGGACTTCCAGCGCGTCAAGGAGACGCTCCGGCAGCCGGTCATCTTCGACGGCCGCAACCTGTACGATCCGGCGCAGCTCGCTCAATTGGGATTCCAGTACTACGCCATCGGCCGCGGGCAGGCGTCGGCCAGTGTCCCCGCTGCCGCCGGGACCGCTTCCGGAACTGCCACGGGCGGTGTGACTTCCTCCTCAGGCTCATGAATACCTCGTACCGACCACTGGAAGAAGTGAAACTGGGCGTCATCGGCCTGGGCTACGTGGGGTTGCCCCTGGCGGTGGCCTTCGGCAACCGCTTTCCCACCATCGGCTTCGACATCAACGCCACCCGTGTGGCCGAGCTGCGTGAGGGACAGGACAGTTCACTGGAAGTCACCCCGGAGGAACTGGCTCGGGTGCGGGACTTGCGCTATACCACCCGCGCCGAGGAACTGGCATCCTGCAACGTCTACGTGGTGACGGTACCCACGCCCATCGATCGCCACAAGCGCCCGGATCTCGGGCCGCTGGAGAGCGCCAGTCGTACAGTGGGCCGGTTGCTCCAGCCAGGCGACGTGGTCGTTTTCGAATCCACAGTCTATCCCGGCTGCACGGAGGAGGTCTGCGTACCCCTCCTGGAACAGGTCTCGGGTCTGCGTTTCAACGCGGATTTCTATGTGGGTTACAGTCCGGAGCGCATCAACCCGGGTGACAAGCAGAACCGCCTCGAAACCATCGTCAAGGTGACTTCGGGTTCCACGCCGGAAGTGGCCGACTTCGTGGACGCCCTGTACCGCGAGATCATCCGTGCCGGCACGCACAAGGCCAGCAGAATCAAGGTGGCGGAAGCGGCCAAAGTGATCGAGAACACCCAGCGGGACGTGAACATCGCCCTCATCAACGAGCTGGCCCTGATCTTCAACCGCCTGGGGATCGACACCCTGGAAGTGCTGGAGGCCGCCGGCAGCAAATGGAATTTCCTGCCCTTCCGCCCGGGCCTGGTGGGGGGACACTGCATCGGCGTGGACCCCTACTATCTCACCCACAAGGCCCAGGAGATCGGCTATCACCCGGAGGTGATCCTGGCGGGACGGCGCATCAACGACGGCATGGGGGCCTATGTGGCGGAACAGGTGGTCAAGCTCATGACCCGCGCCCGCATCCAGGTGGTGGGTGCTCGGGTATTGATCCTGGGCCTCACCTTCAAGGAGAACTGCCCCGATCTGCGCAACACCCGGGTGGTGGACATCATCGAAGAGCTGCGCGGTTACCACGCCGACGTACAGGTGTACGATCCCTGGGTGAATGCCGGGGAGGCCGAACGGGAATACGGCATTCAACCCATCCCAGCGCCCGAACCCGGCAGTTACGATGCCGTCATCCTGGCGGTGGCCCATCGCCAGTTCCAGGAAATGGGTCCCGATGCCATTCGCGCCCTATGCAAACCCCAGGCCGTGCTCTACGACGTCAAATCCGTGTTGCCGGCGGATGCCGTGGACGGCCGCCTGTGACACCGCGTGATTGAAGCCCCATGAAGATCCTGATCACGGGAACGGCGGGATTCATCGGCGCGGCGCTGGCCCAGCGCCTGCTGGACCGTGGCGACGAGATCGTCGGCCTGGACAATCTCAACGACTACTACGACGTGAGACTGAAAGAGGCGCGTCTCGCCCGACTCACCAGCCATCCCGGATTCACCGACGTGCGCGCCAGCCTGGAAGACCGCGAGGCCATGGCCCGGGTCTTCGCCGAGCACCGCCCCCAGCGGGTGGTCAATCTGGCCGCCCAGGCCGGCGTCCGCTACTCCCTGAAGAATCCCCACGCCTACGTGGACAGCAACCTGGTGGGGTTCATGAATATCCTGGAAGGCTGCCGCCACCACGGGGTGGAGCACCTGGTATACGCCTCCAGCAGTTCGGTCTATGGGGCCAACACGCGCATGCCCTTCTCGGTGCACGACAACGTGGACCATCCCGTGAGCCTGTATGCGGCCAGCAAGAAGGCCAATGAGCTGATGGCCCACACCTACAGCCATCTCTACGGCCTGCCCACCACCGGCCTGCGCTTCTTCACCGTCTATGGTCCCTGGGGGCGGCCCGACATGGCCCTGTTCATCTTCACCCGCAACATCCTGGCGGGCAGACCCATCGATGTCTACAACTATGGCAAGTGCCGCCGCGACTTCACCTACATCGACGACATCGTGGAAGGGGTGATCCGTACCCTGGACAAGATCCCGGAACCCAATCCCCATTGGTCCGGCGAGGCGCCCGACTCCGCCACCAGCCTGGCCCCTTACCGCTTGTACAACATCGGCAATCACCAGCCGGTGGAGTTGATGCGCTTCATCGAGGTGCTGGAAGAGGCACTGGGCCAGAAAGCGGAGAAGAATCTGCTGCCCCTGCAGCCGGGCGACGTGCCCGCCACCTATGCCGACGTGGACGACCTCATGCGCGACGTGGGCTTCCAGCCGGCCACGCCCATCGAGGAGGGCATCCCGCGTTTCGTGGCCTGGTACCGGGAGTTCTACGGCACATAATCCAGATGTCAGATTTCAGACGCCAGACATCAGAAATAGAAAAGGGCGGGTTTCACCCGCCCTTTTCGTTCGTTGCAGCCGGTGCAGAATCCGGGCGTCAATTCACCCGCGGATCCAGCTCCCCGCTCTCGTAGCGCTTGGTCATCTCCTCCAGGCCGATGGGCCTGATCTTGGAGGCATTGCCCGCGGTGCCGAAGGCCTCGTAGCGCGCCTTGCAGATGTCTTTCATGGCTGCAGTGGCGGGCTTGAGAAACTTGCGGGGATCGAAGGCCTTGGGATTCTCGGCCAGGGCCTTGCGCACCGCCCCGGTCCAGGCCAGGCGCAGATCGGTGTCGATGTTGACCTTGCGCACGCCGTGCTTGATACCCTCCTGGATCTCCTCCACGGGCACGCCATAGGTCTCCCCGATGTCGCCGCCGTACTCGTCGATGATCTGCAGCCATTCCTGGGGCACGGAGCTGGAGCCGTGCATCACCAGGTGGGTGTCGGGGATGCGGGCGTGGATCTCCTTGATGCGATCGATGGCCAGGATGTCACCGGTGGGCGGGCGGGTGAATTTGTAGGCCCCGTGACTGGTCCCGATGGCGATGGCCAGGGCGTCCACACCGGTCTGTTTGACGAAGTCCGCGGCCTGTTCGGGATCGGTGAGGAGTTGCTCCTTGGACAGCTTGCCCTCGGCGCCGGAACCGTCCTCCTCCCCGGCCATGCCGGTTTCCAGGGAACCCAGGCAGCCCAGTTCCCCTTCCACGGAAACCCCGCCGGCATGGGCCATCTCCACCACCCTGCGGGTCACGTCCACGTTGTACTCGTAGCTGGCCGGGGTCTTCATGTCTTCTTCGAGGGAGCCGTCCATCATCACCGAAGTGAAACCCAGCTGAATGGAACGCAGGCACACCGCCGGCGAAGCCCCGTGATCCTGATGTACGACGATGGGAATGTGGGGCCACTGCTCGGCCGCGGCAGACATCAGGTGGCGCAGGAACGGAGCGCCGGCATACTTGCGGGCCCCGGCCGAGGCCTGCACGATCACCGGACTGTCGGTCTCGTCGGCCGCCTGCATGATGGCGTGCATCTGCTCCATGTTGTTGACGTTGAAGGCCGGCACGCCATAGCCGTGTTCGGCGGCGTGGTCCAGAAGCTGGCGTAATGAAATCAATGGCATGGATCGTTCTCCTTCCTGTTATTTGACCAAGACTCGAAAAACCGAGGGAACACCGCGGGGCATCCGGCCAGGAACGAAGGGTTCCGCCCGAGACCTTCGCCGCGCATTCGTTGGTCCCCTATTGTACTCGCAGGAGCGAGGTAAAAAACACCGCACGGCCAGGGAAATCCCGAGGGAAATCCCTAGGAAAATCCCGGAAGTCATCTCAGTAATCCCCCACCCGTACGATCTTCATGGTATTGGTGGCGCCATGCACCCCCATCAGGTCCCCCTTGGTGATGATGACCAAATCCCCCTCCTCCACCGTGTGCCGGCGCTGCAGCACATTCAGCACGGCGCGGTTGATCTCGATGTGATTGGCCTGTTCGTCGCTCTCGAAGGCCACGGGATAGACCCCCCGGTACAGCGTCACTTTGCGGCGCGTGGATTCGTGGCGGGTCATGGCATAGATGGGAATGCCGGAGCTGATGCGCGACATCCACTGCACGGTATTGCCCGATTCCGTGAGCGCGGCGATGGCCTTCACCCCCAGATGATTGGCCGTGTACATGGTGGCCATGGCGATGGCTTCGTCCACGTGGTGGAACTCGCTGTGCACCCGATGGCGGGAGACGATGGCCACTTTCTGGCGTTCCGCCCCCAGACAGATACGGACCATGGCTTCGATCACTTTCACCGGATAACGGCCGGTGGCGGTCTCGGCGGACAACATCACGGCATCGGTACCATCCAGCACGGCGTTGGCCACGTCGAAGACCTCGGCCCGGGTGGGGATCTGGTTCTCGATCATGGACTGCATCATCTGCGTGGCGGTGATCACCACCCGGTTCATGCTGCGCGCCTGGTGGATGAGGCGCTTCTGCACGCCCGGCAGCTCGGCATCGCCGATCTCCACACCCAGATCGCCGCGGGCGATCATGATCACGTCGCTGGCGGCGATGATCTCCTCGATGGAGGCCAGGGACTCCGCCCGCTCGATCTTGGCGATGATGCCCCCCTCCCCGCCCGCCTGGCGCAGCAGTTCGCGGGCCTCGTGGATGTCCGCGGCGTTGCGCGGGAAGGACACGGCCACGTAGTCCACCGCCAGCTCCGCCGCCACGCGGATGTCCGCCCGGTCCTTCTCGGTGATGGCGGGCGCCGAGAGTCCGCCTCCCTGGCGGTTGATGCCCTTGTTGTTCGAGAGCACGCCGCCCACTTCCACGCGGCAGGTGATCTCGGTCTCCGTCACCGACTCCACGGAAAGAACGATGGCGCCATCGTCCAGCAACAGGATGTCGCCCGGTTGCACGTCGTTGGGCAGTTCCTTGTAGGTGATCCCCACCCGTTCCCGGTCTCCGGCCTCGGGCGGACAGGCGGCATCGAGAACGAAACGCGCCCCCTCTTCCAGTACCACCCGCCCCTCGCGGAAGCGCTCGATGCGGATCTTGGGGCCTTGCAGGTCGGCCAGCACGCCCACTTCCTTGCCCATCTCCCGGGAGCACCGGCGCACGAGCTCGACGCGGCGGATGTGATCCTTGGTGTCACCATGCGAGAAATTCACCCGCACCACGTCCAGGCCGGCGGCGATCATCTTTTTGAGCACTTCCGGATCGTCGGTGGAGGGCCCCAGAGTGGCCACGATCTTGGTCCGGCGGATCAGCTTGCCGCCTGCACGCGGTTCCGGACCGTTATTCATGGCAGCCCAACCATCGGTTCCTTGCGCCCTTGGCTACCTCGCGCATGTCGGCCTCAATCCCCCGCTGCACGTTCTTCGAGGACGGCCACCGCCGGCAGTTTCTTGCCTTCCAGAAACTCCAGGAAGGCGCCGCCGCCGGTGGAGATATAGGAGATGCGGTCTCCCACCTGGTATTTGGCCACCGCCGCCAGGGTATCCCCACCGCCGGCGATGGAGAAGGCCGGGCTCTCGGCGATGGCCTGGGCCAGGCGCCGGGTCCCCTCGCCGAACTGGTCGAACTCGAACACGCCCACGGGACCGTTCCAGACGATGGTGCCGGCGCGGCGGATGATGTCGTCGAACAGTTCGGACGTCTCGGGACCGACATCGAAGATCATGTCGTCGGCGGCTACCTGATCCACGGATTTCAGGGTGGCCTCGGCATCCGCCGAGAATTCCTTGCCGCAGACCACATCCTTGGGCACAGGGATGTCTCCGCCGCGCGCGCGGGCGGCCTCGGTGAGGCGCCGCGCCTCGTCCACCAGGTCCGGCTCGTAGAGCGACTTACCCACGTTGTAACCGGCCGCGGCGATGAAGGTGTTGGCGATGCCGCCGCCCACGATGAGCTGGTCCACCACCCGGCTGAGGCTGTCCAGCACCGTCAGTTTGGTGGACACCTTGGAACCGCCCACGATGGCCACCAGCGGCCGCTTGGGATCGTCCAGGGCCTTGCCCAGGGCCTCCAGCTCCGCTGCCAGCAAGGGTCCGGCGCAGGCCACCGGCGCGTACCGGGCCACGCCGTGGGTGGAGGCCTGGGCCCGATGGGCGGTACCGAAGGCATCCATCACGTAGACGTCACACAGGCCGGCATATTGGCGCGCCAGTGCATCGTCGTTCTTCTTTTCCCCGCGATTGAAACGCACGTTCTCCAGCAACACCACGTCCCCGTCCTCGAGTCGGGGCGGGCGCTGCAGATAGTCCCGCACCAGGGGCACCGGCTTGTCCAGCAGAGCGGACAGATGCTCGGCCACCGGCGCCAGGGTGAAGGCTTCGTCGTATTCACCTTCCGTGGGGCGGCCCAGATGTGACATGAGCATGACCCGCGCGCCCGCCTCCATGGCATGGCGGATGGTGGGCAGTGCCGCACGGATGCGGGTATCGTCGGCCACCCGCCCGTCCTGCAAGGGGACGTTGAGATCCTCTCGAATCAGAACCCGCTTGCCGCGCAGGTCCAGATCGGTCATCTTGAGAATGGACATGATCGTTCCTCCAGCGATTATGAACGGCACGGGGCGGATGACCCGCCCCGTGCCCCGCCTCCCGCCACGGTGGATTCCCCCAGTGGATTCCCCCAGTGGATTCAGTGGACTCAGGCCGTGGCGATGTGCTCCGCGAAGCGCAGCATGTTGCAGGTGTAGCCATACTCGTTGTCGTACCAGGCCACCACCTTGACGAAGGTCTCGTCCAGGGCGATACCGGCCCCGGCATCGAAGATGGACGAATATCCCACGCCGCGAAAATCGGTGGACACCACCTTCTCGTCGGTATAGGCCAGGGTGCGGCTGATGTCGCCGCTCTCGGAAGCGGCCTTCATGGCGGCGCAGATGGCCTCATAGGTGGCCGGCTTCTCCAGCTCCGCGGTCAGATCCACCACGGAGACATCGGAAGTGGGCACCCGAAAGGCCATGCCGGTGAGCTTGCCGTTCAACTCGGGCATCACCACACCCACGGCCTTGGCCGCGCCGGTGGAGGAAGGAATGATGTTCTCGAGGATACCGCGCCCGCCACGCCAGTCTTTCTTGGACGGCCCATCCACGGTCTTTTGCGTAGCGGTGGCGGCATGCACCGTGGACATGAGGCCGCGTTTGATGCCCCAGTTGTCGTGCAGCACCTTGGCCACCGGGGCCAGGCAGTTGGTGGTGCAGGAAGCGGCGGAGACGATGGCTTGTCCCGCATAACGATCGTGATTGACACCGTAGACGAACATGGGGGTGCCGTCCTTGGAAGGCGCGGACATGATCACCTTCTTGGCTCCGGCTTCCAAGTGCTTGCGGCAGCTCTCCTCGGTGAGGAAGAAACCGGTACACTCCAGGACCAGCTCGGCCCCGACCTCGCCCCATTTCAGGTTGGCGGGATCGCTCTCGGCAGTGAGGCGGATGGTCTTGCCGTTCACCACCAGGTCGTTCCCCTCCACGTCCACGTCGCCAGCGAAACGGCCGTGTACGGAATCGAACTTGAGCATGTAGGCCAGGTAATCCGCATCCAACAGGTCGTTGATGGCCACCACTTCCAGGTTGTCGAACTCCTTGGCGATGGCGCGGAAGGCCATGCGGCCGATGCGGCCGAAGCCGTTGATACCGACTTTGATCGTCATGGTGCTACTCCCCTCTATTTTCAACGGAAAACGGTTGCATGCGCCACGTGGACGGATCGCTCACAAGACGGCTTCCACGGCCGCCACCACGTTGCCCACGGTGAGGCCGAATTCGCGGAACAGATCGGCCGCCGGCGCCGATTCGCCGAAACGGTCCACGCCGACGATGCGTCCCTCCAGCCCGACGTATTTGTACCAGTAGTCGGGGATGCCGGCCTCCACCGCCACCCGCGCCTTGACCGCCGGCGGCAGCACGGATTCGCGATAGGCCTGATCCTGCAATTCGAAGGTGTCCACCGAAGGCATGGACACCACGCGCACCTGCCTGCCCTGTTCCGCCAGCTTCTCGGCCGCCTGCAGGGCCAGGGAGACCTCGGAGCCCGTGGCAATGAGGATGGCATCGGGCTGGCCGGCGGCATCGCGCAGGATGTAGCCGCCACGGGCGATGTCGGCGATCTGGCTCTCGCTGCGCTCGATGTGCGGCACGCCCTGGCGCGTGAACACCAGACTGGTGGGGCCGTCCTTGCGTTCGATGGCCGCCTTCCAGGCCACCGCCGTCTCCACGGCATCGCAGGGGCGCCATACCGACATATTGGGGATCTGGCGCAGGGTGGCGAGCTGTTCCACCGGCTGGTGCGTGGGACCGTCCTCGCCCAGGCCGATGGAATCGTGGGTGAACACGAACAGGCTGCGCACCTTCATCAGGGCCGCCATGCGCAGGGCGTTGCGGGCGTACTCCGAGAAGATGAGGAAGGTGCCGCCGAAGGGAATGAAGCCACCATGCAGGGCGATACCGTTCATGATGGCCGCCATGCCGAATTCGCGCACACCATAATATATATAGTTGCCGTCGGACACCGTGTTGCTGATGGGACGGGCGTCCTTCCACAGGGTGAGATTGGAACCGGCCAGGTCGGCGGAACCGCCGATGAATTCCGGCAGTGCGGCGGCATAGGCGGTGATGGCGTTCTGCGAGGCCTTGCGGGTGGCGATGCTCTCGGCCTTTTCCGCCACGCTGCGGATGAAGTCCTGGGCATGCTGTTCCCAATCGCGGGGGAGTTCCCCTTGCAGGCGCCGCTCCAGCTCCGCGGCCAGTTCCGGATGGGCGGCCTTGTAGGCCGCGAACTTCTCGTTCCAGGCCGCCTCGCGTTCGGCGCCCTTGGCGCGCGCGTCCCAGGCGGCGTAGATCTCCTCTGGAATCACGAAGGGCGGATGCGGCCAGCCCAGATTCTCCCGCGTGGCCTGCACCTCCTCCTCGCCCAAGGGCGCGCCGTGGCAATCGTGGCTGCCGCACAGATTGGGCGCGCCGTAACCGATCACGGTCTTGCAGCAGATGAGGCTGGGCTTGTCGTTGACGGAGCGGGCCTCCAGGATGGCGCGGCGGACGGCCTCGGCGTCGTGGCCATCCACGTCGCGCACCACGTGCCAGCCGTAGGCCTCGAAGCGCTTGGGGGTGTCGTCGGTGAACCAGCCTTCCACGTGACCGTCGATGGAGATGCCGTTGTCGTCCCAGAAGGCGATGAGCTTGCCCAGTCCGAGGGTACCGGCCAAGGAACAGGCCTCGTGGGAGATCCCTTCCATGAGACAGCCGTCGCCCAGGAAGACATAGGTGTAGTGATCGATGATGTGGTGACCCTCGCGGTTGAACTGGCCGGCGAGGACCTTCTCGGCGATGGCCATGCCCACGGCATTGGTGATGCCCTGTCCCAGGGGACCGGTGGTGGTCTCCACGCCGGGGGTGTAACCGTACTCGGGATGGCCCGGGGTCTTGGAGTGGAGCTGGCGGAACTGTTTGATGTCCTCCATGCTCAGGTCGTAGCCGGTGAGGTGCAGCAGGGAATAGATGAGCATGGAACCATGGCCGTTGGACAACACGAAGCGGTCGCGATTGGGCCACTTGGGATTGGCGGGGTTGTGGACGAGAAAGTCGTTCCACAACACCTCGGCGATGTCCGCCATGCCCATGGGAGCCCCTGGATGTCCGGACTTGGCCTTTTGCACGGCATCCATGCTGAGCACACGGATGGCATTGGCTAATTCTTTGCGCGATGGCATGACTCTTTCTCCTTCGCAGATATTTTCGTGAAAAAACCGCTCGCCCCGTCCCGGTGATGTTTATTCCGGATTCCTTCGTGTGGCAAGCCGCAGCCGGCTCGGCCCGGATGTCTTTTACCAGTTGGATGCCTGTCCAGATGGATCTCTTTCCATCGAGGCGCTCACGTCCCAGGGCACAGAGAAAAAACGACCCGCCTGAATACCGAAAGGACCAATGCGGCCCTTCCACTTCAGTCGATGCCGTGCAACTCGACGAAGACCGATGTCCCTCCCTCGACCCGTTCTAACAGGCTGTTGCAATTCTACTCACGCGGCGCGATTCCGGTGTTGAAAATGGCCTCGAAATGCTCATGTACCATTTGTAGACTGCGCTTTCTCGGCCATTTTCGCCTGGTCTCACACTCGCCTGAGCGAATTTCAACAGCCTGCTAGACTTCCGGCCGCGAACACTGCGGTCGGGGGCGTTTTTTCTCTTTGCTCTGTTCGCCGTGAACCGCGTATTTTCCCCTACCCGCCAGGTGAGGGCAATAGCCGGCCCCCACAAGGCAGGACAAACCGTCAAATGTATGACGCGCAGCGACGTCAGCTGGCCTTACGCCACTTGATGGAACACCCCATGCTGGGGATCTGGTCCCGCGGCCCTTGCCCCGTCTCGGCGATCTGCTTCATGGCCTCGAACAATTCGCGCCGCGCATCCGGGGGAGCGGCCTGCTTGCGGCTGGCATCGAGGCGCCCGCGGTACTGCAACTCCAGGCGGTTGTTGTAGCCGAAGAAGTCCGGAGTACATACGGCACCGTAGGCCTTGGCCACTTCTTGAGTCTCGTCCCACAGATAGGGAAACGGGAATTGGTACTCCTCGGCGATGCGTTTCATGTTCTCGAAGGAGTCTTCGGGATACTCCGCCGGGTCGTTGGACATGATGGCCACGCTCTTGATGCCGTAGTCGAGCAGTTCGCGGGTATCGCGTACCAGCCGGTCGCGAATGGCCTTCACGTAAGGACAGTGGTTGCAAATGAACATGACCAGCAAGCCCTTCTCGCCCCGGCACTCCTCCAGGGTCCAGATCTTGCCGTCCACACCGGGCAGGGCGAAATCCACCGCCGGCTTGCCGAATTCACATACGGGCGTCTCCAGACTCACCATGATAACTTCTCCTGAGAATTAGAGGGGCGCTATTATAGCGGCCCCGGCGCCGGGACAACAGCCGTCGCGGCTCGCCGCTTGCAGGCGCACTGGATCGTGCCATGGCAAACCGGTAAAATGGGAAGATTGCTTGCTTTTCTCATACAATTTAAGGGTTTGTTGAACCGCCTCGATGCCTTGCCGCACGCGTGGTTCACGATACACCGGCAAAACACGGTCTCGGTGCGGGCATCCCGATGCATCCCGATCAAAACCGCCAGGCGTGGAATCGATTTCCGGCTAAAGGCTGAGACCTTCTGTCCGTTTACTAATATTCAGGATCGTAGTACCAACAAGAGGACGACATGACCAAATCCTATCTGTTTACTTCCGAATCGGTCTCCGAAGGCCATCCGGACAAGGTGGCCGATCAGGTCTCCGATGCCGTGCTGGACGCCATTCTCGCCTCGGATCCGCGGGCGCGCGTGGCCTGCGAGACTCTGATCAAAACGGGCATGGTGGTGGTGGCGGGAGAGATCACCACCAGCGCCATGGTGGACATGCAGGCAGTGGTGCGCGAAACCATCAAGGAGATCGGCTACAACAGCTCCGAGATGGGCTTCGACTGGGCCACTTGCGCCGTGCTCACGGCCCTCGACAAGCAATCCCCGGACATCGCCATGGGCGTGGACGAGAGCGAAGGACACGAACAGGGGGCCGGCGACCAGGGGCTCATGTTCGGTTATGCCACCAACGAGACCGACGTCCTGATGCCCGCCCCCATCACCTATGCCCACCGCCTGGTGAAGCGCCAGGCAGAGGTGCGCAAGAAAGGCGTCCTGCCCTGGCTGCGCCCCGACGCCAAGAGTCAGGTGACCTTCCGTTACGAGGACCAGCGTCCGGTGGGCATCGACGCCGTGGTGCTCTCCACCCAGCATGCCCCGGACATCGAATACCGGGCGCTGCAAGAGGCCGTGATGGAAGAGATCATCAAGCCGGTGCTGCCGGAGGAATGGCTGGGCAAGGAAACCAAGTATTACATCAATCCCACCGGCCGTTTCGTCATCGGCGGGCCGGTGGGCGATTGCGGCCTCACCGGGCGCAAGATCATCGTCGATACCTATGGGGGCATGGCCCGTCACGGCGGTGGGGCCTTCTCCGGCAAGGACCCCACCAAGGTGGACCGCTCCGCGGCCTACGCGGGGCGTTACGTGGCCAAGAACATCGTCGCCGCAGGCCTGGCGGAACGCTGCGAGGTGCAGGTTTCCTATGCCATCGGGGTAGCCGAACCCACCTCCATCAGCGTGGAGACTTTCGGCACCGGTGCGGTGAGCGATGCCCGCATCGTGTCCCTCATCCGCGAGCACTTCGACCTGCGCCCCAAGGGACTCATCACCATGCTGGATCTGCTGCGCCCCATCTACCGCAAGACCGCGGCCTATGGCCATTTCGGCCGCGAGGAAGCAGAATTTGCCTGGGAGCGTACCGACAAGGCCGAGCTGCTACGCGATGCAGCCGGCCTGAAATGATCCATCGATATCCACAACAGCAAAGAAAACACGGGAGACGCCCATGAGCTCACAACCGGTAGAAAATCTGAACCCCGATTACAAAGTCGCCGACATCGGCCTCGCCGAGTGGGGCCGCAAGGAGATCGCCATCGCCGAGACGGAGATGCCGGGGCTCATGGCCCTGCGCGAGGAATATCGAGGGCAGAAACCCCTGGCGGGGGCCCGCATCGCCGGCTGCCTGCACATGACCATCCAGACCGCGGTACTCATCGAGACCCTGGTGGAGCTGGGCGCCGAGGTACGCTGGTCCTCCTGCAACATCTTCTCCACCCAGGACCACGCCGCGGCCGCCATCGCCGCCGCCGGCATCCCGGTGTTCGCCTGGAAGGGAGAGACGGAAGAAGAATACTGGTGGTGCATCGATCAGACCATCTTCGGCCCCAATGGCTGGCGCCCCAACATGCTCCTGGACGATGGCGGCGATCTCACCCAGGTGATGCACGAAAAGTATCCGGACCTCCTGGAAGGAGTGCGCGGCCTGTCGGAAGAGACCACCACCGGCGTACACCGCCTCTACGAGATGATGAAGGACGGCACCCTCAAGGTCCCCGCCTTCAACGTCAACGACTCCGTCACCAAGTCCAAGTTCGACAACCTGTACGGCTGCCGGGAATCCCTGCTGGACGGCATCAAACGCGCCACCGACGTCATGATCGCCGGCAAGATCGCCGTGGTCCTGGGCTACGGTGACGTCGGCAAGGGTTGCGCCCAGTCCCTGCGCGGCCAGGGAGCCACTGTGTGGGTGACTGAGATCGACCCCATCTGCGCCCTGCAGGCGGCCATGGAGGGTTATCGCGTGGTCACCATGGAGGACGCCTGTGACAAGGCCGACATCTTCATCACCGCCACCGGCAACTATCACGTGATCACCCACGAGCACATGCTCAAGATGAAGAACCAGGCCATCGTCTGCAACATCGGCCATTTCGACGACGAGATCGATGTCGCCTCGCTGCGCCAGTATCCCTGGGAAAACATCAAACCCCAGGTGGACCACGTGATCTTCCCGGACGGCAAGCGCATCATCCTCCTGGCGGAAGGGCGCCTCGTGAACCTGGGCTGTGCCACCGGCCACCCCAGCTTCGTCATGTCCAACTCCTTCACCAACCAGGTGCTGGCCCAGATCGAACTGTGGCAGAACCCGGGCAAGTATGAAAACAAGGTCTACGTGCTACCCAAGATTCTGGACGAGAAGGTGGCCCGCCTGCACCTGAAAAAACTGGGCGCCAAACTCACCAAACTCACCAAGGCCCAGGCCGAATACATCGGCGTGCCGGTGGAAGGACCCTACAAACCCGACTATTACCGGTATTGAGAGTCCACCGGTGGCTTCCCAATCCAGATGTCAGATGACAGACAATCCATTTTCCGACATCTGATATCTGACATCTGATATCTGATATGGACAGCCAGAAAAAATATCCCAAGGCCTTCAGCTTCGAATTCTTTCCGCCCAAGACCGAGGAAGGGCGCAAGCAACTGCGCGCCGCCAGCCAGGCGCTCGCGGCCCTGGAACCCTGTTTCTTCTCCGTCACCTTCGGCGCCGGGGGAACCACCCGGCAATTCACTCTGGAAACCGTACTGGAGCTCAAGCAAGAGACGGCCGTCGACGTCGCCCCCCATCTGTCCTGCATCGGCTCCACCCGGGACAACATCCGGGAGATCCTCCATACCTACATGGGACACGGCATCCGCCACTTGGTGGCCCTGCGCGGCGACATGCCTTCGGGGATGCGGGAGGCGGGTGAATTCCGTTACGCCAACGAGCTGGTGGAATTCATCCGCGCGGAGACCGGGGATCACTTCTTCATCGAGGTGGCGGCCTATCCGGAATTCCATCCCCAGGCCCGCAGCGCCCAGGACGACTTGCACAATTTCAAGCGCAAGGTGGAGGCCGGTGCCGATGCGGCACTGACCCAATATTTCTACAATGCCGATGCCTATTTCGCCTTCGTGGACAGCTGCGAGCGCCTGGGACTGGATCTGCCCATCGTCCCGGGTATCATGCCCATCACCAACTATGTCCAGCTGGCACGTTTCTCGGACGCCTGCGGCGCGGAGATTCCGCGTTGGATCCGCAAGCGCCTGGAGGCCTTCGGCGACGATCTGGCATCCATCCGCGCCTTCGGTGAAGAGGTGGTCACGGACTTGTGCCGCCGGCTGCTGGAGGGCGGCGCCCCGGGCCTGCATTTCTACACCATGAACCGGGCCGAGGCCTCGCTCGCCATCTGGAACAACCTGGGACTGGCAGCCTCGAAAAAGCAGCGATCGTAACGATCGAACGCGACAGCGGCAATCGGGTGCCCTTCACCCGCCGATCAATAAAAAGCACGTTTCAATAAGGCACGATCTTGCCGTCGAAGGCCACGAAGGCACCCGGCGGGTAATCGGCGGCGTTCGCGATGACACGCGCCATGCCCGCCACCGACTCTTCCACGTCTATGAGGCCGGTGCCATCGGTCATGTCGGTGCGTACCCAGCCCGGGTGCAGGGTGATGACACGCACGCCGCGGGGGGCCAGATCCACGGCCATGGACTTGGAGACGATCACCAGCGCGGCCTTGGCGGCCCGATAGGCATAACATCCCCCGCTGGTGTTGTCGGCCGAAGAACCCATCTTGGAGCTGACGTTTGCGATCACGCCACGGCCGGCGAGGACCCGGCTCAAGAGGCGCTGCACCACGCGGATGGGGCCCACGCAATCGACATCGAACACCCGGTGCATGGTCTCCGCCGAGACCGTCTCCAGGCGCTGTCCCTCGGCCTTCTTGGGACCGTAGATGCCGGCGTTGTTGATGAGCAAGTGCAATTCGGGCGCGATACCGGCCCGGTCGGCGAAGTCCTGCGGCTTGTCCTCGGTCACGTCCCACTGCAGGAGGTGCAGCCTGTCCTGGTCGAGATCCTGCAAACCGCCCGGATCACTGCGATAACAGGCCCACACCTGGGCCCCCTGTGCCAGATAGTGGCGGGCGAAACCCAGTCCGATACCGCGATTGGCACCCGTGATGAGGACGTTCATGAGCAGTACGATAACGGAAGAATCCGCCCGGCGGCAAGCCATCGTGCAGTCATGGGCGCTGCTGGCCTTGCAAAGAAACAATAAAAAACCCCTGCAACCCGTGGGCTGCAGGGGTTGGTTTTGAGCCCTGGCAGTGACCTACTTTCGCATGGGGAGGCCCCACACTATCATCGGCGCTGAGCGGTTTCACTTCCGAGTTCGGAATGGGATCGGGTGGTTCCCGCTCGCTATGGCTGCCAGGGAAAACTCGTTCCGCCGCTGTTAGGCAGCACCAAGGAGATCGGAGAAGGATCCGGAATCCCCCCCGAAATCCCCCCGAAATCCCCTCGGCTCGGAAAGCTGTCAGCAGGCGCGGATTCGTTGCATCCGCCCGACCAGGCACCCAAACCATTTGGGCGTTATATGGTCAAGCCTCACGGGCAATTAGTACTGGTTAGCTTCACGCATTGCTGCGCTTCCACACCCAGCCTATCAACGTGGTGGTCTTCCACGGCCCTTCAGGGACCTCACGGGTCCAGTGAGACCTCATCTTGGGGGGGGCTTCCCGCTTAGATGCTTTCAGCGGTTATCCCGTCCGTACATAGCTACCCGGCAGTGCCACTGGCGTGACAACCGGAACACCAGAGGTACGTCCACTC
>WFNO01000040.1 GCA_015488555.1 Gammaproteobacteria bacterium | reverse complement strand
GATGGCCGATGGTGGGGCGGGACAGGGCCTCCAGCACACGGGGCGGGACGTCGGAGGGACCCGGCCCCATGAGGGTGCGCTGCGGGGGATGAAACGATTTCATAGAGCGTACCTCTGTATTGCTTCGGTGAATTCGATCTGTTGCGTTTCGGCGCGGCCGAAAGTCGAAGCATACGGAAAACCCGGACGGGTTTCATCCACAGGCTGGATGGGGGTAAGCGGGCTCAGTCCTCTTCCGCCAGCAGTTCCAGCCAATGCCGCACGGGGATCACCGCCGCGCCTTGCAGGTGGAGCAGGCAGCCGATGTTGGCGGTGGCGATGCAGTCGGGCCGCTCGCGGGTGAGCGCCGCCAGTTTGCGTTCCCGCAGGCGGTGGGAGAGGTCCGGTTGCAAGAGGCTGTAGGTGCCGGCGGCCCCGCAGCACAAATGGGCGTCGGCCACCGGCAGCAGGCGAAAGCCGCAACGGCGCAGCATGTCCTCGGCCTGCGCTGCCAGGCCCAGTCCGTGCTGCAGGGTGCAAGGGGCGTGGAAGGCGATGGTCTTGACATGCCGGGGGCGCAGCGCGGCGACCTCCTCTGCGGCCAGCACTTCCGTCAGGTCCCGGGACAGGGCGGCGATGCGGGCGGCCTTGTCCCGGTAGGCGCCGTCGTCGGCCAGCAGCCGGCCGTAGTCCTTGAGCATGAGGCTGCAGGCGCTGGCGTGACTGACGATGGCCTCGGCCCCGGCTTCCACCTGCGGCCACCAGGCGTCGATGTTGGCGCGTGCCAGATGCCGGGCCTCGGTGCGGGCCCCTAGGTGCAGGCTCAGGGCCCCGCAACAGCCGCCGCGAGGCGGTCGCAGGGCGGTGATCTCCAGGCGCTGGAGCAGGCGGGCGGTGTGGACGTTGAGATCGGGGCGCAGGGCCGCCTGAGCGCAGCCTTCCAGCAGGATCATCCGGCGTCCGGGTGATGCGGCCTTTGGGTGCTTTGCCCCGTCGTTTCCGGCGGCGCCCGGGGTGTGCAGGGAGTGGTGTGGCGTGCGGGGCCAGGGCGGCGCGGGGCGGGCGGCGCGCAGATAGGGATGCAGGGATTTCGGCAGCAGCGGTCCAGCGGCCCGTCCCAGCGGCAGCAGGCGGCGCAGGAGCCTGGGCCGGGTGAGCAACAGGCGCAGGCCACGGCGCAGCAGGCGTTCCCGCCAGGGCCGGGGATGGCGGCTTTCCAGGTGTTCGCGAGCGATCTCCAGGAGCTGCCCGTAGCGCACGCCCGAGGGACAGGTGGTCTCGCAGGACAGGCAGGTGAGGCAGCGGTCCAGATGGCGGCGGGTGGCTTCCGGGCCCGTTTCATCTTCCAACAGATTCTTGATGAGATAGATGCGCCCGCGCGGCCCGTCCAGTTCGTCCCCCAGCAGTTGATAGGTGGGACAGGTGGCGTTGCAGAAGCCGCAATGGACGCAACTCCTCAGGATGGCCTCGGCTTCATGGCCCTGGGGCGTGCGGCGAAGGGATTCGGGCAGGCGCACGAGCATGGTTACATCTCCGGATACAGGCGGCCGGGATTGAGGATGCCTGCGGGGTCGAAGGCCTGTTTGAGCCGCCGGTGCCGTGCCAGCAGGGCCGCAGGCAGGGGGTGAAAGACATGAGCGTCGCGGTCCCCGCCGCGGAAACAGGAGGCATGACCGCCGGCGTCCGCTGCGCGCTTTTGGATGCGCTTCGCCGGCAGATCGCTCTTGAACCAGCGCTGGGCGCCTCCCCAATCCAGATACCAGTCCGCGTCGTGGCCCAGCCCCAGCGGCGGCGTGGCGGGAGGGAGCGAGAGGCGCCACAAGGGGCGCTCGTCCTGAAAGAAATCCAGGGTCTGTTCCCGCAGGGATCGCCAGTAGTCTGCGGCCGGTCCCAGTGCCTCGCCCCCCAGTTCGCGCCGGGCCTTCGCCAGTCCCGCTTCGCTGCCGGACAGGCGCAGGTACAGGCGGCCGCCGTGATGGCTGCCGGCGCTGATGGGCAGGGGACGGGCCGCCCAGCGGTTCAGGGTCTCGATGGCCTTGGCGGCATCCATCTCGAAGGCCAGCGTGAGATCGCAGGCCGGACGGGGCAGGACCTTGAAGGTCACTTCCAGCAACACGCCCAGGGTGCCCAGGGCCCCGGCCATGAGCCGGGCGGCGTCGAAACCGGCCACGTTCTTCACTACTTCGCCGCCGAAACGCAGGATCTCGCCGCGGCCGTTGATACAGCTCACGCCGAGGATGAAATCGCGCAGCGCCCCGCTGTAGGGACGCCGCGGGCCCGACAGGCCACAGGCCACTGTGCCGCCGATGGTGGCCCCGGGACCGAAGTACGGCGGTTCGAAAGGCAGCATCTGGCCATGTTCGGCCAGCGCCGCTTCCACTTCCGCGAGGGGCGTGCCGCTGCGCACGGTGAGGATGAGTTCCTGCGGCTGATAGCGCACGATGCCGCGGTGTCCACTCACCTCCAGGGGTTCGCCGCAGGGCGTGCGGCCGTAGAAGCGCTTGCTGCCGCTGCCCTCGATCCGCAAGGCCTTGTGTTCGCGGGCGGCCGCGCGGATGCGCTCGGCCAGGGATCGGCTGAGATCTGCAGTCATCGATGGGCCCGTGCAACCGGCATGCGGGCCATGATACCTCAGGAATGGAGCTCTATTTCCTTATTTTTTCTGGAATTTTGAGGGAGCTAAAAGCGTTCCAGTTCGGGGAAGGGCAGGCGGCCGCCATGCACGTGCATGGCGCCCCACTCCGCGCAGCGGTGCAAGGTGGGCACGGCCTTGCCGGGGTTGAGCAGGCCGCCGGGGTCGAAGGCCTCCTTGATGCGATGGAACTGGGCCAGCTCGGCCTGGCCGAACTGGCTGCACATGGCGTCCAGCTTTTCCACCCCCACGCCGTGCTCGCCGGTGATGGTGCCGCCGGCGGCCACGCACAGCTCCAGGATGCGGGCGCCGAAGGCCTCGGCCCGTTCCAACTCGCCGGGTCGGGCGGCGTCGTAGAGGATCAGGGGATGCAGATTGCCGTCGCCGGCGTGGAACACGTTGGCCACGCGCAGGCCGTATTCCCGGGACCAGCGGCCGATCTGTTCCAGGACCTCCGCCAGGCGGTGGCGCGGGATGGTGCCGTCCATGCAGTAGTAGTCGGGGGCCAGGCGCCCGGCGGCGGGAAAGGCGGCCTTGCGTCCCGCCCACAGGCGCTGGCGTTCCTCGGGGCTGCGGGCCCGCTGGATGGAAGAGGCGCCGCCGGCGCGCAGCAGGTCTTCCAGGCGGGCGGTCTCGTCCTCCAGTTCCGCGCTGCAGCCGTCCAGTTCGCAGAGCAGTACGGCCGCTGCATCGCGCGGGTAGCCGGCCTGCACGTAATCCTCGGAGGCCTGTACCGCCAGCTGGTCCATGAGTTCCAGGCCGGCGGGGACGATGCCGCCGGCGAGAATGCGGCTCACCGTGGCGGCGGCCGCGGCGAGGGTGGGAAAGGCCGCCAGCAGCACGGTGACGTCCTCGGGGCGGGGCAGCAGGCGTACGGTGATCTCGACGATGACGCCCAGCAGGCCTTCGGAGCCGGTGAACAGGGCCAGCAGGTCGTAACCGGGGCCGTCCAGGGCCTGGCCGCCGATCTCCAGCAGGTCGCCTTCCATGGTGAGGATCTTGAGCCCCAGGACGTTGTGCACGGTGAGGCCGTATTTCAGGCAATGGACGCCGCCGGCGTTTTCCGCCACGTTGCCGCCGATGGTGCAGGCGATCTGCGAGGAAGGGTCGGGAGCGTAATAGAGGCCGTGGGGCGCCGCGGCCTGCGAAACGACGAGATTGCGCACGCCGGGTTCCAACCGCGCGGTGCGGTTGACGGGATCGAGTTCCTGGATGCGGGTGAAGCGGGCCAGGCTCAGCAGGACGCCCCCCGCCACGGGCAGGGCCCCGCCCGACAGGCCGGTGCCGGCGCCGCGCGCCACCACCGGCACGCCCCGCAGGTGGCACGCGCGCAGGATGGCGCGTATCTGTTCCAGGGTCTCGGGCAGGCAGACCACCTCGGGGGTGCGACGCTTGTTGGAGAGGGCGTCGCACTCGTAGGGACGCAGGGCCTCCGGTTCGGTGAGGAGGGCGGCGGGAGGCAGCAGCGCCCGCAGCTCAGCGATCAGCTCGGCGGGTATGGAGGCGGGAGGGACAGTTTCCAGCATGGACATAGCATAACCCATTATTGACTGTTACCGGGGCGCCGGCAGAGGAGGGGACGCTCAGGCGGCGCGCTCGCCCGGATCCTGCAGCAGGCCGTTGGCTTGCAGCGACCACTTGGCCGCGCGTATGTAGATGTCGGAGATGGTGTCCAATTCCAGGCGGCGGCAGCGGATGTGCTGGAAATCGCCGCGCTCGTAGGCCAGGGTGGTATGCAGGATTTCGGCATAGGGCCCGGACTTGTGCAGCAGGGCGTCGGTGATTTCACGGACCACGTGGATCTTTTCCAACAATTCCTTCAGGGGCGTGTCCATGAGGGCTTCCAAAATGGAAAACAGGCCGACGATGAAGGCCGTGCCCGTGTTGCCCGTGCCGGTGTGCTCGCACATGAGTTCGCACATGCGGGCCCGGGTCAGGGCTGTGACGAGCAGCTCGTTGGGTTTGTCGTCGATATTGGCCAGGGCGATGAGGCTGGCCCAGTTCTTCACTTCCTCCAGACCCAGATAGACGATGGCGTGGCGGATGGATTCGATCTCGTTGCGCAGGGCGAAGGCCGCGGAATTGATGTAGCGCAGCAGCTTGTAGCTCAGGGTGACGTCGTGGCTGATAATATGTTCCAGCTCCTGCACCTCTACCTGAGGGTTCTGCAGCTGGGCCAGCAGGCGCATGGTGCTGAGGCGGTTCGTCGGGGCGCGCCGCCCCTTCAGGGTCTTGGGCTTGCACAGGAAAAAGCCCTGGTACAGATCGAAACCCAGATCCTTGCAGAAGTCGAATTCCTCGTGGGTCTCCACCTTCTCTGCCAGCAACAGCGCTGGCTGCTGGCGCAGTTGGGAGACGTGTTCGGTCAATTCGTCTCGATCGAGGGTGGGGAGGTCGATCTTGATGATGTCGGCCAGCTCGACGAGGGGTAACAGGGATTCGCGAAACACGAAATCGTCCAGGGCGATCCGATAGCCTTTTTCCTTGAGGGCAGCAACGGCCTCCACGATCTGGGCCTCACCGTCGATATCTTCCAGGATTTCCAGCACCAACTGCTCCGTGGCCATGGGGATGAGTTGGTGGTTGAGGACGAAATGGCGGGTAAGGTTGATGAAGGCCTTGTGTTGCCCTACCAGTTCGTGCAGCCCCATTTCCATGAAGCTGTTGAGCAGGACCTGGGACGTAGCCTGGTCGCCGCCCACGTTCACCACACCTTCCGCGTCGTAGGGTCGGTACAGCAATTCATAGCCGTAAACTTCCAGCGCGGGGGTGAAGATGGCTTGTCTACCGATGTAATAGTTGGGCATGGTTGCAGGCGTGCTCGGCATTCGATGGTGGTTGGCCGCCGTTTCCTGACTGTGTCGGCCTGTTCTCAGAAGGGCTTGAGGGCACCCACTGTGGCGGACGGCGTTTCGTGCCGAGCGCCGTGAGGATTCGTGCGCGCTTGCATTATACGTGTTGCCCCGATCAGCGAGGCAGATCCTTGCTATTCTCTTCCCGGTGAGAAGGCAGGGCGTGTGTCAGCACTTGGCGCAGGTTCTCGTCCAAGACCCTTATATCCATGCCCTGCTGCACCAGCAGAAAGGCCGCGGTAGCCGCGCGCCGGTGGCTGTCTCCGCAGACGATGTACTGGCGGCGGCGGTCCAAGCAAGGTGCGCAACTGCGCAGGATGTCAAGGGGAAGATTGACGCTGTCTGGCAGATGGCGTTTGCGGAAGACGCCGGAAGAACGAATGTCCAGGAGCACGTCGCCCCGTGTAACTCGTTCCACGGCCAGCGACCAGGGAATCCATTGAATGAAGGGTTGAACCAGCAAAGTGAGGAATTCGCCCTTGGGCAGGCGCAGCAGGAGGCAGGTATCGATGGCTGTGACCGTACTGTCATGGCAATCGTGGGCGATGAGCGCCCCTTCTCCGAATCCTTCCCCAGGGCCCGGTTCCGCGATCCACAGGGAGCGGCCTCGCCCATTGCGGCGGGTGATCCGGCAGCGCCCGCTGGCGATGTAATAGTAGTGATCGGCGCTACTGTCCTGGCGCAGGATCACTTCGCCGGCATGAGCCTGTACGGGGACGAAGCGCTGTTTGAGGGTCTGAAGATGGGAGGTGGGCAGTCGTGAGAACAACGGCGAGGTAAAGACACCCTGCAGGGAGAACTCAGAAGCGGTTTGGATGGTGGGGCGGAGACTCGGGCGCACGCCGGTTAGGTCTTCGTCCCCTTTTAGATGCCCGTTTCTACCAGCGTTTGCGCTTCGACCGTCTGCCTGCCCGGCAGGCGGCGCCTCCCGTTGCAGGCCTTCCAATACCTTGCGTTCGATGCTGAGCAGGGTGACGCTGGTGCTGGTGAGGATGCTGCCGCGCAGGGGGCAGAGTTCGTTGACGGGGCGCTTTGCTTCCGGCGTGCCGGCCTTGAGGATGCGGGCCTCTCCGCTCTCCGAGAGCAGGGCCAGTTGGCCCGAGACTAGGAACAACAACCGGGATTCCAGGTCCCGGGCCGGTTGCAGGCGCCGGCCGGGGGGCAGGCGTTCCACCCGGGCATGGGCGATGGCCTGGTCGAGCGCTTGCGGGCCGAGCCGGTGAAACGGCGTGAATCGATTGAGTGCGAGTGGTGTGGCCACTCCCATGCCTGCTGCCCCCGATGCTGGTCGTGTGTGGTGGTACCGTTCTTGTCCGGTTCGGGTCGGTTCTCACGAAGATAGCGGCAGGAGCAATGCGATCTTTATCCACACGATGGGTCTCAAGGATGGCGGTCTCAGCGGGCCTCAGCCTTCCGTCTTCTGCTGTCCGTCCTCCGTCCTCTGGATGGCGCGTAGCCAGTCCGCCAGCCAGCGGTGAATGAGGGCCACGGCCTGGGGTGACACTTCATGGGCCATGGGCAGGAGCTGCCATTCCACGGGCTGGCCCGCTGCCCGCAGGACGTCCTGGGAGGCCTGGGCCAGTGCGGGCGGGACGATGGGATCCTGGTCGCCGTGCAACATGAGGACGGGAGTTCGGGCGTTCGCCGGGTGGCGGCGGCGGGCGAATTGCGAGGCCAGGGGCAGATAGGTGGACAGGGCCAGGATGCCGCCCAGGGGTTCGGGATGGGCCAGTCCGGTGTGCAAGGCCACGGCACCGCCTTGCGAGAAGCCGGCGAGGACGATGTGCCGGGCGGGCACGCCGCGGGCGTGCTCCCGCTGGATGAGGGCAGTGACGCGCCGGCGCGCGTCCTCGAGACCGGCCTCGTCCTCGCCGCGGCTGAAATCCGGGCCGTAGAGATCGTACCAGGCGCGCATCACCATGCCGCCGTTGAGGGTCACGGGGCGCCGGGGGGCATGGGGAAAGACGAAGCGCACACCGGGCCGCGCCGGCAACTGCAGGGCCGGCACCAGCGGCTCGAAATCATGACCGTCGGCGCCCAGGCCATGCAGCCACACGATGCTCGCCGCCACCGGTTCGGCGGTGACCACTTCCACGGGCGGTGGGGGCTGGTCCTGCATATGTCGCGATGGGTCTCGTTGGGCGTATACTTGCGGCCGAGAGTGGAAAGGCGCTCGAACCGGAGACGATCCATGCATTATACACGCGACGCCCGCCTGCTGGTCCTGTCGCTCGTACTCGTACTGCCCGCCGCCTGCGGCCTGAAGGGGGATCTGTACCTGCCGCCGGTGGAAGCCCCCCCGGCAGGGGAAGCTCCTGCACAGGCAAGCGAAGGCGCTGCAGGAGAGGAAGCGCCGGCCGCACAGCCCCAGGGGGCACCGCGCTGATGGATCATTTCACCTACCGGGACGGCCGCCTGCATGCGGAAGCGGTGAGCCTGGAAGCGGTGGCCGCCGCCTACGGCACGCCCTGTTACGTCTATTCGCGGGCCACGCTCGAACGCCACTGGCGGGCCTTCGCCGAGGTCTTCTCTGGTGGGGATCGGGGCAGGGATCACCTGATCTGTTATGCGGTAAAGGCCAATGCCAATCTCGCCGTCCTGAACGTCCTGGCCCGCCTGGGTTCGGGTTTCGACATCGTCTCCGGAGGCGAACTGGAGCGGGTCCTGCGCGCCGGCGGTGATCCCCGGCGGGTGGTCTTCTCCGGGGTGGGCAAGCGCGAAGAAGAGATCCGTGCCGCCCTGGAGGCCGGCATCCATTGCTTCAACGTGGAGTCGATCAGCGAGCTGCATCGCATCGAGCGGGTGGCCGCCGCCCTGGGACGGCGCGCGCCGGTCTCGCTGCGTGTCAATCCGGACGTGGACGCCCGCACCCATCCCTACATCGCCACCGGGTTGCGCGAGAACAAGTTCGGCATCGATTTTCAGGAGGCCCCGGCGGCCTATGCCGAGGCGGCCGCCTTGTCCCATGTGGAGGTGGTGGGCCTGGACTGTCACATCGGTTCCCAGCTCACCGAACTCGCACCATTCGTGGATGCCCTGGAGCGCCTGCTGGAGCTGGTGGACGCCTTGCGCGCGCAGGGGATTGCCCTGCGCCATCTGGACCTGGGCGGCGGCCTGGGCATTCGTTACCGGGACGAATCGCCGCCGGATCCCGCCCGCTACGCCCGGGCCCTGCTGGAGCGGGTGGCGGGACGAGGCCTGCGGCTGATCGTGGAGCCGGGGCGCGCCATCGCCGGCAACGCCGGCGTGTTGCTCACCCGAGTGGAATATCTCAAGCACGGTGCCGCCCGGGACTTCGCCGTCGTCGATGCGGGCATGAACGATCTGCTGCGCCCGGCCCTGTATGATGCCTGGCAGGAGATTGTGCCCGTGGTGCCGCGCCGGGACCTGGCGCCGCGGCGCTACGACGTGGTGGGACCGGTGTGCGAGACCGGCGACTTCCTGGGCAAGGACCGGGAGCTGGCCTTGCGCGAGGGGGATCTGCTGGCGGTGCGTTCCGCCGGGGCCTACGGCTTTGTCATGAGTTCCAACTACAATTCGCGGCCCCGTGCCGCCGAGGTGATGGTGGACGGCGACCGGATGTACCTGGTACGCCGGCGGGAGACGATCGCCGATCTGTATGCAGGCGAGTCGCTCCTGCCCTGAGGGAAACGAGGAAGGCCGCAGGACGTGGAGCGCGTACCCGAACCCGAGTTGATGGACGATCCGGCCCAGGCCCGGGCCTATGCCGCCGCCGATTTCAGCGAGCCCCACGACCGCTTCGTGCAACTCTTTGGCGAGTGCTTTCCCGGGGTGGCGGTGGGAGGGCCGGTGCTGGACCTGGGCTGCGGGCCTGCGGACATCGCCTGTCGCTTCGCCCGCGCCCATCCCGCCTGTACGGTGGTGGGCGTGGACGGTTCGGCCGCCATGCTGGAGGAAGGACGCCGCCTCCTGGTCCGCCAGGGCCTGGCGGGGCGCATCACCTTGCATCGGGTATACCTGTCCGCGGAGACCCCCGACCCGCTGGTGCCGGGTGCGCCCTACGAAACGGTGATCTGCAACAGCCTGCTCCATCACCTGGCCGATCCCATGGTGCTCTGGACCACCCTGCGCCGGGTGGCGGTGCCCGGCGCCCGCATCCTGGTGATGGATCTGCTGCGGCCGGCCACCCCGGCGCGGGCCCGGGAGTTGGTGGCAGCCTATGCCGGTGAAGAGCCGGAGATCCTGCGCCGCGATTTCCACCGTTCGCTGCTCGCCGCCTACCGCCCGGAGGAGGTGTGGCTGCAATTGCAGGAGGCAGGGCTCTCCCAGTTGGCCGTGCAGGTGGTGAGCGACCGCCATTTCATCGTCCACGGCCAGTTGTGAGCGCTGCGCTGCCAGGCGGAGCTGGCTTGCGGGAAGGCCCGTGAACGCGGCCGCTGAGACCCTGCCTGCGAGCGGCGAGTCCCTGCTGTTGCTGGGAACGGCCCTGGCCATCGGCCTGCTCATCGGCATGGAACGCGGCTGGCAGGCGCGGGAGGCCGGAGAGGGGCGGCGCGTGGCGGGATTGCGCACCTACGGCCTGTTCGGACTCCTGGGCGGAGGCGCCGGCCTGCTGGCGCGCGCCCTGGGACCTTCCATCCTGGGATTCATCTTCGTGGGTTTTGCCCTGGCGGTGACCGCCACCTATCTGCTGCAGCGGCGCGGCAGCGGCGACATCGGTATCACCAGTCTGGTGGCGGCCCTGCTCACCTTCGTCCTCGGAGCGGCGGCCACCCTGGGCTTCGCCACCGAGGCCGGGGCCGCGGCGGTGGTTACGGCACTGCTGCTGGGTTTCAAGGAGGTCTTGCACGGCTGGCTACGCCGGCTGGAGCGCCGCGAGCTGCACGCCGCACTGCAGTTGCTGCTCCTCTCCGTGGTGGTCCTGCCGCTGTTGCCGGATCGGGGCTACGGCCCGTGGCAGGCGCTCAATCCCTACGAGATCTGGTGGATGGTGGTGCTCATCGCCGCCATCTCCTTCAGCGGCTATTTCGCCATGAAGATCGCCGGTACCGAGCGGGGGGTGCTGCTCACGGGTCTATTCGCGGGGCTGGCCTCTTCCACGGCGGTGACCTTGCACCTGTCGCGCCTGGCCCGTCGCCAGCAGGGCCTGGAAGCGCTGCTGGCCTGCGGCATCCTGGTGGCCTGCGGCACCATGTTCCCCCGCATGTTGCTGGTGGCGGCGGTGGTGAATCCCGCCCTGCTGGCCGTGCTGGCGCTGCCGCTGGGCCTGATGGCCCTGCTGACCTATCTGCCCGCCTTGTGGTACTGGCGCCACCTCGGGAGTGCACGCGGAGATGCATGGGGCGCCGGCGGTGATTCCGGCGAGCTGCCGGCCCATCTGCGCAATCCCCTGGAATTGCGGGAAGCCCTGCTGTTCGGCGGCCTGCTGGCCCTCATCCTGCTCGCGGGCGAGGCCCTGCGTGCCACGTTCGGAGAGGCCGGTCTGTACGGCCTGGCGGCCGTCTCCGGTCTGGCGGACGTGGACGCCCTCACCCTCACCCTGGCGCGCATGAGCCAGGGGGATCTGGCGCTGCAGGCCGCCATGACGGGCATCATCATCGGCGGTGCCGCCAACAGTGCGGTCAAGGCCGGGCTCGCCGGTCTGGTGGGCGGCCGGCGCCTGGCAGCGCGGGTGGCGCCCGTCCTGATGCTGGCCGCAGTCTCGGGATTGGGGCTGCTCTTCGCCGCCTGAGGGGCAGCGGATTCACCGCGATTCCAGCGCCCGCGATTCCAATTCCAGCACTAGGGCCAGGCCCTCGCCGCGGGGGTCGCTGGCGGCGCGCACCTCCTGGCGCCGGCGGTCCCAGAACACCGCCTGCATGTTGCCGTAGGGGCGCCGGCGGGCGGTCAGGCGGTGTCCCAGGCGGCGCAGCCCGGCGGCCAGCTCCGGGTCGAAGGCCCCGGGTTCGTACTGGATGGTGTCGGGCAGGAATTGGTGGTGATAGCGCTTGCGAGCCACCCAGGACTCGGGGCCGTGGCCCGCGGCCAGATCCAGCACGGCCAGCAGCACCATGGTGATGATGCGGCTGCCGCCCGGCGTGCCCAGGATGGCTACACCCGCCTCGCTCTCCACGAAGGTGGGGGTCATGCTGGACAAGGGGCGCTTGCCCGGTGCGATGGCGTTGGCCTCTGCCCCCACCAGCCCATAGACGTTGGGGACGCCGGGCTTGGCCGAGAAATCGTCCATTTCGTCGTTGAGCAGCACCCCCGTGCCCGGCGGGACGAAGGCCGCACCGAAGGGGAAATTGATGGACAGGGTGGCCGCCACCCGGTTGCCTTCCGCGTCCAGGATGGAGAAATGAGTGGTGTCCTGGCCGGGGTTTTCGGCCGGCGCGCCGGGCAACAGGGCGCTGGGCGTGGCCCGGTCCAGGCGGATGGTGTTGCGCAGGGCGGCGCCGTAGAAGGGATGGGTGAGGCGGGCCACGGGCACGTCCACGAAGTCGGGATCGCCCAAATATTGGGCCCGGTCCCGGTAGGCGCGGCGCATGGCCTCGACGATGAGATGCACGCGGGTCACCGGGGGCAGGGCCTGCAAGTCGTCCCCGGCCAGGATGTGGAGCATGGTGAGCAGGACCACGCCGCCGGAGGAGGGAGGCGAGGCGCTGGTGATCCGCAGGCCCCGGTAGCGCCCGCGTACGGGCTCGCGTTCCACCACCCGGTAGCGGGCCAGGTCTTCCAGGGTCCAGATGCCGCCGGCCTCCCGCACGCCGGTCACCAGGCGCCGGGCCAGGGGACCGCTGTAGAATCCGGCGGCGCCTTCACGGGCGAGCCGTTCCAGGGTCCGCGCCAGGTCCGGCTGGCGCAGGACGAAGCCGGGCGGCGGGACCTCCCCTTCGTGGAGGAAGATGCGGGCCGCCTCCGGGTCGCGGCGCAGGGCTTGGAGGCGGAAGCGGGCCAGGCGGCGGTAGCGCTCGCTCACGGGAAAGCCCTCCCGGGCCAGGCGGATGGCGGGCGCCAGGCTGCGGGACAGGGGCAGCCGCCCGTACGTTTCGGCCAGGTGCGCCAGGGCCGCCGGCACGCCGGGGATGGCCGCCGCCAGGGGACCGTCGATGGACAGCCCCGGGATCACTTCTCCACGCTCGTCCAGATACAGGTCGCGGTGGGCGGCCAGGGGGGCGCGCTCGCGCCCGTCGAGCATCACCTCCAGGCCGTCGCGGGCCCGGTGCAGCAGCCAGAAGCCCCCGCCGCCCAGGCCCGAGCCCATGGGTTCCACCACCGCGAGGGCGGCGGTCACCGCCACCGCGGCGTCGAAGGCATTGCCGCCGGTGGCGAGGATCCGGGCCCCGGCCCGGGTGGCCAGGGGATGGGCGCTGGCGATGGCGGCCGCCGGGGGCCTATCTGGTGAAATATCCGGTGCTGGATTCGACGTTGGGGCGGAATGCGCCGCCCCCGCCTGTACCAGCAGTCCCAGGAGGATGACGAACAGTACGGTCACTGGTATGGCTGCATGTGCGCCGCCGCGCGGAACCTGCCGGCGCAGGCGGCCGTGCGGGGGCGGGCGCCGCCTGCCGGACTCAAGCTCCCCCGGCGATGAGGCGCTCGTACTTGGCACGCAGTTCCGCTTCCGTTTCCTGGTGATCGGGGTCCTTGGGGATGCAGTCCACGGGGCACACCTCCACGCACTGCGGCGTGTCGTAGTGTCCCACGCATTCGGTGCACAGGTTGGGGTCGATGACGTAGATCTCTTCCCCTTGGGAAATGGCCCCGTTGGGGCATTCGGGTTCGCAGACGTCGCAATTGATGCATTCGTCGGTGATCATCAAGGCCATACTACGTTTCCTCGTTACTGCTCATGATTGCCGGCTGGCCGTTTGGGGATGTCCTGCCGGCCGGTTTTCGGAATTTCTTCGTGGTTCTTGCCCAGGCGCTGCAGGAGGGCCTGCATGACCCGGGGGTGGACGAAGGGAGTGATGTCGCCGCCCAGGGCGGCGATCTCCCGCACCAGGCTGGAGGAGATGTAACTGTACTGTTCCGCGGGCATGAGGAACAAGGTCTCGATCTCCGGCGACAGCTTGCGGTTCATACCGGCGAGCTGGAACTCGTATTCGAAGTCGGACACCGCCCGCAGACCGCGCAGGATGACGCGCGCCCCCCGCGCCCGGGCGAAGTCCACTAGCAGCTCGTCGAAGCCACACACCTCCACCCGCGGCAGTCCTTCCAGGGCCATGCGCGCCATGGCCACGCGTTCGGCCAGGGTGAAGGTGGGCGCCTTGGGGGGATTGGCGGCGATAGCCACGATCACGTGGTCGAACAGGCGCGTGGCGCGCTGGACCAGGTCACTGTGTCCATGGGTGATGGGGTCGAAGGTGCCGGGGTAGATGACGCGGGTTTCCATGGGCCTGCCGGTGGTGAACCGACCCAGAGTGTAACAGAAACGGCGCGCCCGCCGGGAACCCCCTGCCTGCGGTGCTCACCCGGCCCGGGCCAGGTGGTGGCCCACCTGGCCGCTGGCCTTGCTGCGCAGCAGTTCCCAGTCCGGCGGCAGTTCCGTCGCCAGTCGTTCGGCCTCCAGGCGGCTCGGGGCCTCCAGGTAGATCCAGGCGGGGCGGGCGAGTAGGCCGCTGCCTGCCAGGCGCCGGGCCCAGTGGCTGACCCGGTCGCGATAGGGGGGGTCGAGAAAGGCGATGTCGAAGCCCCGCTCCCGGGCAGGGGCCGGCGCCCGCTGGAGGTAGTCCGCAGCGTCGCACCACACCACTTCCAGGTGTTCGGCCCCCAGCAGCTCGGCGCTCTTCTGCAGGACTTGCACCACGCGCAGGTCTTGTTCCACCAGCACCACGGCCGCGGCCCCGCGCGAGAGGGCCTCGAAGCCGAAGGCCCCGCTGCCGGCGAAGAGGTCCAGGCAACGGCTGCCTTCGATCCATCCCTGCAGCCAGTTGAACACGGTCTCGCGCACCCGGTCCGGTGTGGGGCGCACGCCGGCGAAGGCGGCGAAAGGGATCTTGCGCCCGCGCCAGCGCCCGCCGATGATGCGCAAGCGCCCGCTGCGCGTGCCCCCTGCCGGCATGGCCCGATTACTCTTGATACTAGCGGTTCCCGTTGCCGGTGCCGCTGCGCTCGGGCTGCGCCAGTGCCGCGCCGCCGCCCACGGTGATGGTGACCATGCGTTCGGGATGGATGCGGCGCTGGAAGGCCGCCACGATCTGTTCCCGGGTCACCGCCTCCACCCGGCTGTTGAAGGTCTCCAGGTAATCCAGGGGCAGCTCGTAGAAGCCGATCATGGCCAGGTTGCTGGCGATCTTGGCATTGCTGGAGAGGCGCAGGGGAAAGCCCCCGGTGATGTTGCGTTTGGAAGCGCGCAACTCTTCTTCGCTGGGCCCCTCGGCGACGAATTCCTTCAAGGTGCGGCGCAGCACCGCCAGCGCCTCTTCCGTCTGGTCGTTACGGGTCTGCAGTCCCAGGGTGTAGGGGCCCAGCTCGCGCATGGGCATGAAATAACTGTAGGCGCTGTAGGCCAGCCCGCGTTTCTCCCGGATCTCCTCGCTGATGCGCGATACCAGGCCGCTGCCGCCCAGCACGTGATTACCCACGTAGAGTGGGAAATAATCGGGATCGCCGCGCTTCATGCCCGGCTGGCCCATGCGCACGTGGGTCTGGGTGGAGGGGTGGTCGATGTGCCGGGTCACCGGCTGATCCAGGGGGCGTACCGGCGGCAGGGGCGGGGCCTTGGCGCCCTCGGGCAGCGCCCCGGCGAGGCGCGCCGCCAGTGCTTCCGCCGCCTTGCGGTCCAAGGCCCCGACGATGGCCACCAGCGCGTTGCGGGCCACGTAGTAACGGCCGTGGTGGCGCAGCACGTCTTCGCGCGTGAGGCGGGCCAGGCTCTCCTCGGTGCCGAGGGGCGGGCTGGCATAGGGATGTTCGCCGTAGAGGGCGGCGAAGAAGGCCTTCTCGGCGAGGTCTCCAGGCGACTGGGCCTGGGCTTGCAAGGCCACTTGCATGCGCTTGCGCTCCCGCTCAAGGGCCGCCTGTGGAAAGGTGGGCTGGCCCAGTACCAGCTCCAGCACTTCCAGGGCCGGTTCCAGGAGCTGGGCCTCGGTGAGGCTGCGCAGGCTGATCACGGCCATGTCGCGGTGGGAACTGGTGCTCAGGCGCGCACCCACGGATTCCAGGCGCTCGGCGATGGCGTCGGCGTCCAGTTCGCCAGCGCCCTGGTCCAGCAGGGCGCTGGTGAGCAGGGCGACGCCGGGGTGCCCGCCGTCGCGGGCGCTGCCGGCGTCGAAGATGAACTGCACGTCCACCATGGGCAGTTCCGGCGCGGCGACGAAGTAGACCCGGGCGCCGTTCTGCGTGGTCCAGTGCTGGATGCTGGGCGTGGCGAGCGCGGCGCTGCCCAGCAGGAGGCTCAGAATCAGGAACGCCAGCACGGCCGGGGCGGGCCGGGCGCAGAAGAAGAACGAGCGCAGGCACGGCCTGCGGGCAATGGTCTGGGATCGAGTCTGGAACATGGGACGGGCTCCTCGGCGATGGTGGGTCCGATGGTCAGTGGCCATGGGGGCCGCCTCCGGGTGATCCGGCGCCGTGCCTGCCGGCGCCGCTCTCGGGCGCCGCCAGCGGCAAGGGCTCCAGGACGGCGATGGTGAGGCGGTCGTCGGTCAGGTACTTGCGCGCCACTGCCTGGATCTGTTCGGCGGTGACGGCGCGGATGCGGTCCACGTATTCGTCGGCCAGGCGCCAGTCCAGGCCCACGGTCTCCAGGATGCCCAGCACCATGGCCTGATAGAACACGGAGTCCTTCTGGTAGACGTCGTTGGCCACCACCTGGGCCTTGACCCGGGCCAGCTCGGCGGGGCTCACCGGCTCTTCGCGCAGGCGCCGGATCTGGTCGCGCAGGGCCGCCTTCAAGGTCTGGATGTCGTGTCCCGGCGCGGGGGTGCCGTCCAGCAGCAACAAGTCGTCCTGGCGTGCGGTGAGGCTATAACCGGCCCCGGCGCTGGCGGCGATCTGGCGCCCGCGCACCAATTCGCGGGCCAGGCGGGCGCTGTCCCCGCCGTCCAGCACCCCCGCCAGCACTTCCAGGGCATAGGGTTCCCAGTCTTCGGCGGCGGTCTTGAGTACAGGCACCTTGTAGCCCATGAGCAGATAGGGCAGTTGCGCCGGGGCCTTGACGGTGATGCGGCGCAGGCCCCGCTGGGGGATCTCATGGCGCGGCTTGGGCGGGATGAGGGTGCTGGGCTTCAGAGGCCCGAAATGTTTGCTCGCCAGTGCGTACACGGCCTGCGGATCCACGTCGCCCACCACCACCACGGTGGCGTTGTTGGGGGCGTACCAGCGGCGGTACCAGCGGCGCAGGTCCTCGATGGTGAGATTCTCCAGGTCGTCCATCCAGCCGATGACGGGGTGGCCGTAGGGGCTGCTGACGAAGGCGGTGGCCATGAACTGTTCGTAGGTGAGCGCCTCGGGGTCGTCCTCGGTGCGCAGGCGCCGCTCCTCCATCACCACCCGCACCTCTTTGCGGAACTCGTCCTCCGGCAGCAACAGATTGCGCATGCGGTCCGCCTCCAGGCGGAAACTCACTTCCAGGCGGCTTTTTTCCAGTTGCTGGAAATAGGCCGTGTAGTCCTTGCCGGTGAAGGCGTTCTCGCGCCCGCCGTTCTCGCTGATGATGCGCGAGAATTCCCCCGCCGGGTATTTCTCGGTGCCCTTGAACATCATGTGTTCCAGCACGTGGGAGATGCCGGTGATGCCGTCGTGTTCGTAGCTGCTGCCCACCTTGTACCAGATCTGGGAGACCACCACGGGCGCGCGGTGATCCTCGCGCACCAGCAGCTTGAGGCCGTTGTCGAGCGTGAATTCGTGGACCGCCGGTGCGCTGCCCGCAAAAGCGGGTGGCAACAGCAGCGACAGCAGGAGCAATGGAAGGATACAGCGGCGCATGTCGGTATGTCCCTCGTGGTTGGTTTTCCGTCGGCCGGGCCACGCCGTATAATGGCCCTCGCGCAGGTGATGCGCGCGATGTCGAAAGAGATTACTGGCAAATCTTCACGGGCTCAATCAGGATCTGATACATGCCAATGTTCGGTTTGGGTAAGAAAAAGGGCAAGGCGGAGGACGAGACGTCCCCCAAGGCGCCCCCAGAGGCATCCCCAGAGGCATTCCCAGAGGCATTCCCAGAGGCGCCTGTGGAAGCGGCGCGAGGACGGCAGCCTTCCCTGTTCGGACGCTTGAAGGCGGGCCTTGCGCGCACCCGCCGGGGCCTGTTCGGCGGCTTGGGCGATCTGCTGCGTGGGCGCACCGTGGACGAGGCGGTGTTGGAGGAGGTGGAGATGCACCTGCTGGCCGCCGACGTGGGGGTGGAGGCCACCCGGGCCATCATCGACGATCTCACGGCGCGCCTGGGGCGCAAGGAACTGCGAAGCAGCGAGGCCCTGTTCGCCGCCCTGCGCGAGGACATGTTGCGCATCCTGGAGCCGGTCGCCCGTCCGCTGGACGTGTCCGGCCACCGACCTTTCGTCGTGCTCATGGTGGGCGTCAACGGCGTGGGCAAGACCACCACCATCGGCAAGCTGGCCAAGCGCCTGCAGCAGGAGGGGCGCAGCGTGATGCTGGCGGCGGGGGACACCTTCCGCGCCGCCGCCGTGGAACAGCTCTGCGCCTGGGGAGAACGCAACGGGGTGCCGGTGATCGCCCAGGGACGCAGCGCCGACCCCGCCTCGGTGATCTTCGACGCCCTGCAGTCGGCACGCGCCCGCGGCGTGGACGTGCTCATCGCCGACACCGCCGGACGCCTGCACACCCAGTCCCATCTCATGGAGGAGTTGAAGAAGATCAAGCGGGTGATGGCCAAGGTGGACGAGAGTGCGCCGCACGAGGTGATGCTGGTGGTGGATGCGGGCACGGGACAGAACGCCCTGGCCCAGGCGCGGCAGTTCCACGAGGCGTTGGGGGTCACGGGCATCGCGCTCACCAAGCTGGACGGAACGGCCAAGGGCGGGGTCATCTTCGCCATCGCCCGCAAGCTCGAAATCCCCATCCGCTTCGTGGGCGTGGGCGAACAGGCCGACGACCTGCGCGCGTTCGATGCCCGGGAATTCGTGGAGGCCCTGTTCGCCACGGCGGAGACTGGAGAGGAGCGCTCCAGTGAAGATTTCCAGTAAAGATTTCCAGTGAAAACCCTGGTGATTCCTGAAGGAAGCGTGCAGGCGATGCGGGCGTCGCCGACGGCTTCGAGATGGGATGAGGGGAGGGCGCCGCCCCCAGGGAGCGTATCTCCCGGGCGGTGGGTACCGTGATCCGCTTCGACCAGGTGGGCAAGCGCTACACCGGCGGTCAGGAAGCCCTGCGAGGCGTGAGTTTCCGCCTGGAGGCCGGCGAGATGGCCTTTCTCACCGGCCATTCCGGGGCCGGCAAGAGCACACTGTTGAAGCTGGTGGCCCTGCTGGAATATCCCAGCTATGGCCAGGTGTTCGTCAATGGCCGCAACGTCACCCGCCTGGGGCGCCGCCGCATTCCGCAATTCCGGCGCCAGTTGGGCCTCATCTTCCAGGACTACAAACTGCTCCACGATCGTACGGTGTTCGACAACGTGGCCCTGCCGCTGGTGATCGCCGGCTACCGCCACCAGGACATCCAGCGCCGGGTGCGTGCCGCCCTGGACAAGGTGGGACTGCTGGGCAAGGAGCGGCGTTATCCCATCATGCTGTCCGGCGGGGAGCAGCAACGGGTGGGGATCGCCCGGGCGGTGGTGCACAAGCCGCCCTTGTTACTGGCCGACGAGCCCACCGGCAATCTGGACCCGGTGCTGTCCGCCGAGATCATGGAGTTGTTCCGCCAGTTCAACGCCGTAGGCGTGACGGTGCTCATCGCCAGCCACGACCTGGATCTCATCCGCCGCCTGAGATGCCGGATCCTGACCCTGGAACAGGGACGCCTGGTGGACGACACCATGCCCAAGGTGGCCTGAGCCGTGGTGCGGGACGCCGGCAGGATGAGGAAGGCCGGATGAGGAAGGCCAGATGAGGAAGGCCAGATGAGGTACAGGCGCCGGCCGGCCGCTCGCGCGTCCCGCGAGGCCGCAGCGACGGGGCGCATGCAGACCCGTGCCGGTATCCATGTGAGTACCCATACGGGTAGTCATACTGGCATCCGTACCGGTGGCCATGCCTCGGCGGCCAGCGGCGGGGCGGCCTGGCGCGGCTATCTGCTGAGCCACGTCCACTCCCTGTTCCACAGCCTGGGCCGCATGGCCCGCGCACCGTGGACCACTCTCATGACCGTGGCCGTGATCGGTATCGCCCTGGCCTTGCCGGCGGGCCTGTACGTCCTGTTGCAGAATCTCCAGGCCGCCGGCGCGGGCTGGCAGCATGACGCCCGCATTTCCTTGTTCCTGCACCGTACCCTGCCCCTGGAAGAGGCGGCGGCGCTGGCGGAGCGCCTGCGCGGCTGGCCCGAGGTGGCGGCGGTGACGCTCGTCACGCCCGAGGCCGCCCTGGAGGAGTTCCGGCGATTGTCGGGCTTCGAGGCCGCTCTGGAGGCACTGGGGGAGAATCCCTTGCCGGCGGTGGTGGTGGTCCTGCCCCGCCTGGAAGCGCGGGACGCCGCTCGCCTGCAGGCCCTGCTGGAGCGCCTGCGCCAACAGGCCGGGGTGGAGCGCGCGCAATTGGATCTGGCCTGGGTGCAACGCCTGTTCGCCCTCATGGAGATCGGCCGGCGCGGGGTCCTGGTGCTGGGCCTGCTGCTGTCCCTGGCGGTGCTGCTCGTCGTGGGCAATACCATTCGCCTGGCCATCGAGAACCGGCGCGAGGAGATCGAAGTACAGAAGCTGGTGGGGGCCACCGACGGCTTCATTCGCCGGCCCTTCCTCTATGGCGGCATGCTGCACGGTCTGGCCGGGGCCGTGCTGGCCTGGTTGCTGGTTCAGCTCGCCGTGCTGGCCCTCGCAGGCCCCGTACGCCATCTGGCTGTACTCTATCGCAGCGAGCTGACCCTGCAGGGCCTGGGGGCGGGCGTGACCCTGTTGCTCCTGGCCTGCGGCGCACTGCTGGGGCTGGCGGGTGCCTGGTTGGCGGTGGCGCGGCACCTGCGCGAGATCGAACCTGCTTGATTCTTCCTGAACGTTTGGGGAGTGATCCAGATCCTGGAGACCCCCTGGGGTACCGTCCTGGATGCCGCTTCTCAACCGGCGAGGAGGCGCTTTGCGTCCAGGTGAGTGGCCAGTTGTTCGGGCTCGGCCGCTGGCGCATGGGGCAACTGGCCCAGCAGGGGCGCCGGCAAGTGCCGCTGCAGGGTGCGGACGTTCTCTTGGGCCCGGCGGCAATGCGGGTCCACGTGATTGGCCACCCAGCCCGCCAGGGGCAGGCCGTCCGCGGCGATGGCCCGGGCGCTCAGCAGGGCGTGGTTGAGGCAACCCAGGCGGATGCCCACCACCAGGATCACGGGCCAGCCGATGGCGCGCGCCAGGTGGGTCACGGTCTCCGCCTCCGTGAGCGGGGCGTACCAGCCACCCACCCCTTCCACCAGGGTGGCATCGGCCCGTGCGCCCAGCCGGCGGCAGTGGGCGGCCAGCGCCGCCACATCGATGCGCAGCCCCTGGGCAGCCGCCGCCAGGTGGGGGGAGACGGGTTCTTCCAGGGCGCAGGGGTTCACCGCCTCGTAGGGCAGGGCCACCGCGGAGGCCGCTTGCAGGGCCAGGGCATCGTCGTTGAGGAGACGCCCCCGCTCGCGGCGGCAACCACTGGCCACGGGTTTGAGTCCCTGGGCCTGCAGACCTGCGGCCCGCAGGGCGTGCAGCAGGGCGCAGCACACCCAGGTCTTGCCGATCTCGGTGTCGGTACCGGTGACGAACCAGCCGCGCGCCATCACGTCTCCTCAGGCTCGCCCGACCGGTTTTCGATTTGGCCGCCCCGGCGCAACCGTTCCAGGGGCACGCTCGCGATTTGAGGCGGGCGGCGGGGGCCCTTTCGGGCCGGTGAGGTGGCCTTGGGGATCCAGCAGTGCCCGTAGACCACCTCATAGGTGGCCGGCAGCAGGCCGTCCCGGCGGTAGGCTTCGTAGGCTCGGGCGACGCGCCGCAAGCGCGCCGGGGTGGTGAGTCCCCGCGGCCGGCCGGCGGCGGTGTTGCGGGCCCCCAGGCACTTGAGGTCGGCCATGAGCTGGCGCAGTTCCCGGTAGGTGAGGGTGAAGCGCTCCACGTCCAGCACAGGGTCGGCGAAGCCCGCGCGCATCAGGGCATCACCGATGTCGTGCATGTCCAGGAAGGCATGGACGTGCACGTCTTGGTCCACCGCCGCCCAACTGCGGCGCAGTTCCAGCAGGGTGTCGGGCCCGAAAGTGGTGAACAGGAACAAGCCGCCGGGACGCAGGACTTGCCGCAGGCCGGCGAAGGTGGCTTCGGGCTCGTTGAGCCACTGCAGGGTGAGGTTGGAGACCACCAGATCGAAACTTTCCGGGCGGCAGGGCAGATGCTCGGCGTCGGCGCAGACGAAGCCATCCCGCCGCCCCAGGCGCCGCCAGAGCGGCAGGTCCCGGCGGGCCCGCTGCAACATGGCCGGGGCCAGGTCCAGGGACAGCAACCAGGCCCCGCGATAGCGGCGGCGCAGCAGGGCGCCGGTGAAGCCGGTGCCGCAGCCCAGATCGAGGATGGTACGCGGCCGTATGCGGATGTATTCCAGGCGCTCGTCGAGGCGGCGGCCCACCTCCCGCTGCAGGACGGCGGCCTCGTCGTAGGTGGCGGCCGCTTGTTCGAAGGCGCGGCGCACCCGGCGCTTGTCCAGCCGGAACGCTTGCCCTGCCTCAGGTCCTTCAGCGTGCATGGCAGAAGGCCTCCACGGCCTGGCGGAAGGCCTGCGGCCGGGCCAGGAAGGGCACGTGGCCCGCCGCCGGCAGGGTCAACAGGCGCGCGCGGGGCAGGGCGGCGGCCAGGGCGGCACCCGCCGCCGGCGGCACCACGGCATCGCCTTCGCCGTGGATCACCAGTGCGGGGCAGGTGATGTCCGCCAGCGCCGGGCGCAGGTCGGTGGCGCGCAGGATCTCCAATCCTGCGGCCAGTGCGCTGGGATGGGGCGGCGTGCTCGAGGCGTCCAGTGCCTGCAGCTGCCGCAGTGCGCTGCGGGGGTCGTGGCAGCCGCGCACCTGCAGAGCCAGGAAACGCCGGCGCGCGGCCGCCGGGTCCTGCTGCAGGGCACGAGCGAAATCCGCCAGCAGAGACGGGGCTTGGCCGTGGGGCCAGCGAGGGCCGGTCAAGAAGCGCGGGGTGGCGCTCACCAGGATCAGTCCCAGGAGTTCGCACGGGAAGTCACTCGCGGTGCCGCGCGGGCCGGCGGCCAGCAGGCGGCGTGCCAGTTCCAGCACGGCCAGGGCGCCCAGCGACCAGCCGAGCAGGAAGGCGGGCCCTTTCAGGGCGGCGGCACAGGCCTCGGCCAGCGTTCCCAGATGATAAGGGCCGGATGGCAGGGGGGTGCCGCCATAGCCCGGGGGGTCCAGGGGCACGGGCCGGCAAGCGCCGGGGCCGGACGGCCCGTCCCAGAGGCCGTGCCAGATGCTACCGTCGAAACCCCAGCCGGGGACGAGCAGGAGCATGGGGGGAGTGCCGGGCGCCTTCATGGGGGCAGCTCAGCCAGGACTTCCAGCAGGCGATCCACGTCTTCTTCCCGGTGCGCGGCGCTCAGGGTGATGCGCAGCCGGGCGCTGCCCGCGGGGACGGTGGGGGGGCGGATGGCCACCACCAGGATGCCGGCCCGGGCCAGGGCCTCGCTCCAGCGCAGGGCGCGCCGGCTGTCGCCCGCCATCAGGGGAAAGATGGGCGCCAGCGGCGGGGCCTCGGCCGGCGGTCCCACGAGGGATTCAGGAGGAAGTGCGCGCAGGCGTTCCGGCAAGGGCAGTCCCAGGCGCCGGGCACCCTTCAGGAAGCGCCGGCACAGGGCCTGGAGATGGTGTCGCCGCCAGGTCTCCTCCCGGGCGATGTCCAGGCTGGTGCAGGTGGCGTGGGCCACGGCGGGAGGGAGCGCGGTGGTATAGACATAGGTCCGCGCGCGTTGGATCAAGGTCTCGACGAGGGCCTCGCTGCCGGCGACGAAGGCGCCTGCGGTACCCAGGGCCTTGCCCAGGGTACCCACCAGCACCGGCACCGCCTCCAGGTCCAGGCGGGCACCCCGGGAGCGCCAGTATTCCAGGCTGCCGCCACCGCCTTCTCCCAGGACACCGATGCCGTGGGCGTCGTCCACCAGCAGCCAGGCCTGTGCCTCCTGCGCCGCGGCGGCCAGTTCGGGCAGCGGGGCGAGGTCACCGTCCATGCTGAACACGCCCTCCGTGAGGATCAGGCAGCGGCCTTCCGGGCCGTTCGCCGGAGAGACATCTTTTGGGGAGGCATTTGGAGAGGCATTTTCAGGTGCATTGGGGGCGCCGCCGGGGGAGGCGGCCGCCAGCAGGCGGCGCAGCGCCGCCATGTCCAGATGGGGATGGCGCTGCAGGCGGGCCCGCGACAGGAGAGCCCCATCCAGCAGGGAGGCGTGGCAGAGGCGATCCGCGACGATGCGATCCCGGCGCCCGGTCAGGGCGCCGATGACCCCCAGGTTGGCCATGTAGCCGGTGGAGAACAGCAGGGCCCGCGGCCGGCCCGTGAAATGGGCCAGGCGTTCCTCCAGGCGGGCGTGGGCTGCGCCGTGCCCGCAGATCAGATGGGCGGCGCCGCTGCCCGCCCCGTAACGGGCCGCCCCCTCCTGCAAGGCGGCGATCACCCGCGGGTCGGCGGCCAGGCCCAGATAGTCGTTGCCGGAGAAATTCAGCCACTCGCGACCCTCCAGGGCGATGCGCGGTCCCTGGGGGCTGTCCAGGGTTTTGAGGCTGCGGTAACGCCCTTCCCGGCGCAGCAGCGCCAGGAGGCCGGAGAGGGATTCCACCGCGTGGCTCCGCCAGTACTCAGCCGGTACTCAAACGACGGTAGCGGTCGCGCGGCTGTCCTCCTGGGCCCGGCGCTGCTGGGTGTCGCTGCGCACCCGCAGGCCCAGATCGCGCAGCATCTGCAGGTCCTCCTCCACCGCCCGGCCCTTGGTGGTGAGATAGTCGCCGATCATGACACCGGAGGCGCCGGCCATGAAGATCATGGCCTGGAGGTCGCGCAGGAACTGGCGTCCGCCGGCGATGCGGATCTCGGCCCGCGGCAGCATGTAGCGGAAGACCGCGATGTTGTGCAGGATCTCCAAGGGTTCCATGGGCGGCCGCTCGCCGAGAGGCGTGCCATTCTGGGGGGAGAGGAAATTGAGAGGTACGGATTCCACGCCCAGGCGGCGCAGGGTGTCCGCCAGTTCGATGCGTTGATCCAGGCTCTCGCCCATCCCCAGGATCCCTCCGGCGCACACCCGCAGGCCAGCCTCGCGGGCGGCCTCGATGGTATCGATGTTCTCGCGGTAGCTGTGCGTGGTGCAGATCTGGTCGAAGAAGCTCTCGGCGGTCTCCAGGTTGTGGTGGTAGTTCTCCAGTCCCATGGCCTTGAGTTCCCGCGCGGTCTCCCGGTCCAGTACTCCCAGGCTGGCGCAGCGCCCGATCCGGCTGCCCTCGGCCAGGGCGGCGAAATAGCGCCGCAATTGGCGCCGCTCCTTGTCCGAGCGCACGCCCCAGCCCTTGGATACCACGCCGAAGTCGCATGCCCCCCAGGATTCGGCACGCCGCGCCTGTTCCACCAGGCGCTCTTCCGGGATGTAGTCGTAAACGGGCGCGGCCGTGCGATAGTGCCCGCTCTGGGCGCAGAAACGGCAGTTCTCCGAACAATTGCCGGAGCGCACGTTGGCGATGGCACAGACCTCGATGTCCGGCCCCTTGAAACGACGGCGGATGCGGTCGGCGCCCGCCATGAGCGCGCTGAGATAATCCCGGGGCAGGCGAATCAGCCAGCGGCCGTCCTCCACGGAGGCCTCGCCGCCGGCGAGGATGTGTTGGGTGATGTGCTGGATGCGCTGGTATACGGCCTCGCTCATGGACTAGACTCCCTTGCTGGATCGATGGATGCGGTCATGGTGGTCCGTTCGGGCGACTATGCGCAGCGGCATGGAGGCTGTCAACCAGAGCACCATGGATTGGGTAGACAAGTGGTTAAAAAATATCCGGCCACTGTTTCGGCCCTGCGTCCTGTGCGGCGACCGGGTCCAGGCCAGCAGCGGTTTCTGTCCTCCCTGTCTTGGCGAACTCCCCTGGCTCGGTGCGGCCGTGTGCCGCCGCTGCGCCCTGCCCTTGGCCGCCGCTGCGGCTGTGGCGGAGGAGCGGACCTGTGGGGCCTGCCAGCACCACCCGCCGCCCTATGCGCAGGTCTGGGCCGCTTTTCGTTACGAGTCTCCCATCTCCTGGCTGCTGCAGCGGCTCAAATACCAGGGACATGTGGTGTATGCCCGCCTGTTGGGGGAGGTCATGGCTGCGGAATGGTTGCGCCAGCAGGATGTGCTACGCCGGCCCGAGCTGCTGGTGCCCGTGCCCCTGCATCCCGCGCGCCTGCGCCAGCGCGGCTACAATCAGGCCTTGGAGCTGGCGCGGCCCCTGGCCCGCATCCTGGGCGTCCCTTTGGATCATCGCAGTTGCCGCCGCCTGCGGCCCACGGCCATGCAGGCCGGCTTGCCCGCGGACCGGCGCCGGATCAACGTGCGCCAGGCCTTTCGAGTGGATTTCGCCGGAGTGAATGCTGGGATGGGTGCTGGGATGGGTGCTGCCGAAGTGGATTGCGGAGTGGATTTTGCCGGCCCGCCGCGCCATGTGGCCGTGATCGACGATGTGCTCACCACCGGTGCCACGGCCGCGGCCCTGACCGAATGCCTGGTAGCGGCCGGGGTGGCACGGGTGGAGGTGTGGGTCTGCGCGCGCACGATCAGATGACAGACATCAGACAT
>WFNO01000039.1 GCA_015488555.1 Gammaproteobacteria bacterium | reverse complement strand
GCCCCGAGATCCGCTCCAGGGGGAGCGCGCCGGATGCGGCGCCTCGGTGTTGCGCTTCTTGCCAAGGGCCGGGCCATTGCCTGCGAAGCGCGCCTTGATGCGCCGCATCGGGCACGCTCTGAATGAGGCTTTGTCATCGTTTGTCTTAGTAATGGGCCGGAGGCCCTGCATGCATGCCACGCCACCCATGTCCGCCGATCCGGCCTTCAGGCGCGAGCGCCTGTCACGCGCCTGGCTGGCGGACGAGACCACGGTTCTGCAGGATCTGATCCCCCTGGCCCGCTGGCCCGATGCCGCAGCCGCCGAGCGGGTCCGGGCGCGCGCCACACGACTGGTGGAAGCGGTGCGCGCCCGGCGACTCAGCCATGGCGGCCTGGATGCCTTCCTGCACGAATACGATCTCTCCTCACAGGAGGGGGTGGTGCTCCTGTGTCTGGCGGAGGCCCTGCTACGCATTCCCGACGCTGGCACCGCGGACCGCCTCATCCAGGACAAACTGGTGCGGGCCGACTGGCGCCGCCATCTGGGGCCGGAACACTCCCTGCTGGTCAATGCCGGGACTTGGGGGCTCATGCTCACCGGCCGCATCGTGCGGCTGGAAGAGGAGGCTCACCGCGACCCCTGGTCCCTGTTGGGGCGCCTGGCGGCGCGTATCGGTGAACCCGCCATCCGCGCGGCCCTGCGCCAGGCCATGCGCATCGTGGCTCACCAGTTCGTCATGGGCCGGGATCTGCCCGAGGCCCTGGAACGCAGCGACAGGGAGGAGAACCGGCAATGGCGCTATTCCTTCGACATGCTGGGCGAGGCGGCGCTCACGGCGGCCGATGCCGAGACCTATTTTCAGGCCTATGCCGGCGCCATCGAGGCCTTGGCCGAGCGGGTTGCGGTGGAGGCCCCTGGGCGGCTCAGGCTGCCATCGGAAACGATACCTGAAACGATGCCCGAAACGATGCCGGGCGTCTCCGTGAAACTGTCGGCGCTGCATCCCCGCTGCGAGGCCTTTCAGCACCGGCGCTTGATGGCGGAGCTGGTGCCGCGGCTGCGGACCCTGGCACGGCAGGCGCGGGCGGCCGGTATCGGGCTCACCATCGACGCCGAAGAGGCCGACCGCCTGGATGTTACCCTGGAGGTCTTCGAAGCCGTGTATCGCAGTGCCGAGCTGGAGGGCTGGACGGGGCTGGGGCTGGCGGTGCAGGCCTACCAGAAGCGGGCCTTGGCGGTGATCGAATGGCTGGCCGCGCTGGCGGCCGAGGTGGGACGCCGCATCCCCCTACGCCTGGTCAAGGGGGCCTACTGGGACATGGAGATCAAACGCGCCCAGGAGCGCGGGCTGGACGGCTATCCCGTGTTCACCCGCAAGGTCGCCACCGACGTCTCCTATCTGGCCTGCGCCCGGCGTATCTTCGAACTGAACGATCGACTGGGTGGCGTGTTCCATCCCCAATTCGCCACCCACAACGCCCATACGGTGGCGGCGGTGCTGGAGCTGGCCCAGGGGCGGCCGTTCGAATTCCAGCGCCTGCACGGCATGGGCGAGCCGCTCTATCTGGCCTTGCGCGAACTGCCGGAGGGTGCGGACGTACCCTGCCGGGTCTATGCCCCCGTGGGCAGCCACGAGGTCCTGCTTCCCTATCTGGTGCGGCGGCTCCTGGAGAACGGAGCCAATACCTCCTTCGTCAACCGGGTGGTGGACGAACGGGTGCCGGTGGCGGAGGTGGTGGCCGACCCGGTGGAGCGCTTGCAGCGGACCGGATGCAGGCCCCATCCGGCCATTCCCCTGCCCCGCGAGCTGTACCGGTGCCAGTACGGCGAGCCGCGGCAGAATGCCCGTGGATTCAATCTGCACGATCCCCCGGTCTGGCAGTCCCTGCGGCGGGACATGGATCGTGCCCTGGAGGGACGCTGGCATGCCGGGCCGGTGGTGGGCGGTGTGACACTGGGGGGAGTGGCGCGGGAGATCCGGGATCCGGCCTGCCGGGAGCGGCGGGTGGGCGTAGTCGAGGAGGCGGAGCCGGCACTGGTGGAG
>WFNO01000038.1 GCA_015488555.1 Gammaproteobacteria bacterium | reverse complement strand
TTTCCAGCGGCGTGGTGGAGGGTTTCAATACCAAGGCAAAACTGACGGTCAGAAAAGCCTTTGGTTTTCGAACCTATCACGCTATGGAAATCGCTTTGTATCATACACTTGGCGCCTTGCCTGAACCAGAATCTACCCATAGATTCTGCTAACGAGGCCAGAAAAAAGAGCGCCTGCACCAACCCAGATGGCTACGCAAGCCAGGAAATTTCCAGCCCTCGGGTAACCTGCGTGTAACCTTCCCGGATATATGATGGTCAGGTGTATCTTCAGGTCTAAGCCATCTGAATGAATTTTACCCTGATAACAGGGAGGGAGGGTCACGATGCAACAATCAACAAGAACATGCTTGTGCTACCTGCTGTTTGCCGCATCCTGGATCGGAGCTGGGGCCCATGCCGTCCATATCTTCCTCCCTGCGCCCACGCAGGAAGTCAAAGTCGATTGGGTTGGCATGTCGAGTTTACTGGCAGTTTTTGGTGGAGAACCTTGCACGACCAGTGCGAGCGGCCCCCTTTCCGCCAGCGTCGATTGCCGGGCCGACAGCTCGGGTGAAATGAGATGGACGGTAGGGCCGCCCGACGGTAGCAGGAGACGCGAACAGAGCATAGGCGTGGGCCACGCCTATGCTGACGCCCGCCCTGGCAGTGTCGGCGCAGCGGCCTTTGTCGTCTACAATATCGGTGAAGACAACTATGCCGCATCAGCCGAAGCCCGTGCCAGTGATGTGATCACTGTGACCGGGCCTCCGGGCAGCGTGGCGAAGATTGGCGTCTATGGTTTCGTTGCGGCCGATTTAGGCCTGCTGGGTTCGGATGCCGAGGCGAACGCACGCGCCTATTTCGATTTTCTGGGGGTTAGTTCCATCGCGGGATCCCGCAGTATATTCAGCGACCGTGCCGAGGGAAGGTGACCTAGTGGACTTTCTGCCACCGGCAGCTACAATACCACTACCCCTACGAGGCCACCTATGACTACAGGATCGGTGAGCGTGAGGCCGTGCGCATCGTCGATGTACCACTCGATGCCACCGGCACGGGGGATTTCTGGCTCAAGCTCACGCTCGAGGCTTTTGCATGCGACTGCGGCGGCGACAGTAACTGGTATGTCAGCGCCGCGGGGGCCGACTATGGCAGTACCGTCACCTCATACCTGCAGCCGCTCAGCAGCGATATCCTGCTTACCTCAGAGGCAGGGTGGGAAATCCGCCCCTACGGGAGCCCACTGGATCCCATGCCGACCATAGGCAGGCTGTCGGACGACGTACTGCTCAGTTTGGGAGTACGCGCACCGGGAGGACAGGCCGCCATACCGGAACCCGCTACCCTGCCGCTGCTCGTCACCGGCATGCTGCTCTGGCTGTTGCCGTCCGGCCTGGCATACATCCGGCGGCGCCGGCGGCCGTCTCTGCAACATGATACCCGCAACGAATGGAGCGGCAGTGTTCCGGCATAAAGAACTCAGCCCAGCCAGCGCCGGGCGTTGCGGAACAGGCGCAGCCAGGGGCCGTCCTCGCCCCAGTCGTCGGGATGCCAGGAATGCTGCACGGTGCGGAACACCCGCTCGGGATGGGGCATCATGATGGTGAAGCGGCCGTCGGCGGTGGTGAAACCGGTGGCGCCGCCGGGCGAGCCGTTGGGATTGGCGGGATAGCGATGGGCCGGCCGGCCATGGTGGTCCACGTAGCGCAGGGCGATCAGCCGCCCGGCGGTCAGGGCGGGCTCGTGCTCCGGCGCGCGATATTCCACCCGGCCTTCACCGTGGGCCACGGCGATGGGCAGGCGCGAACCCGCCATGCCGTCGAGGAACAGAGAAGGTGAAGGCAAGACCTCCACCAAGGACAGGCGCGCCTCGAACTGCTCGCTGCGATTGCGCACGAAACGCGGCCAGGCCTCGGCGCCCGGAATGAGTTCGCGCAGGGCGGCGAGCATCTGGCAGCCGTTGCACACCCCCAGGGCGAAGCTGTCGCCTCGCTGGAAGAAAGCGGCGAAGGCGTCCCGGAGCCTGGCCTGGAAGAGAATGGACTTGGCCCAGCCTTCGCCCGCCCCCAGCACGTCGCCGTAGGAAAACCCGCCGCAGGCGGCCAGCCCGTGGAAGTCCGCGAGATCATGGCGGCCCGCCAGGAGGTCGTTCATGTGCACGTCCACGGCCTCGAAGCCGGCGCGGTGGAAGGCCGCCGCCATCTCCTGCTGGCCGTTGATCCCCTGCTCGCGCAGGATGGCCACGCGCGGCCACGCGCCGGTACTGACGTAGGGTGCCGCGACGTCCTCTTGCGGATCGAAACTCAAGACCGCGTGCAGGCCAGGATCATCGTCGTCCAGCAGGGCATCGAATTGTTCCCGGGCGCATTGCGGATCGTCGCGCAGGGATTGGAGGTGATAACTGGTCTCGGCCCACAGGCGCTGATAGTCGCGGCGGACGGCCTGCAGGAGGATTTCGCACCCGCGCCGGAAGATGAGTCGCTGGTCGGCGCGCAGGGTGGCGATCACATGGGTATGGTGCCCCAGCCCCGCCTCGCGAAAGGCCGTCAGCACCGTGTCGGTGTCGCAATGGCGCACCTGCAACACCGCCCCAAGCTCCTCGCTGAACAGGGCCGCCAGCACATCGTCCCCCAGGTCTTCCAGTTGCACGTCCAGGCCGCAGCGGCCGGCGAAGGCCATCTCACAGAGGGTGGCGAACAACCCGCCGTCGGAACGGTCGTGATAGGCCAGCAGCAGGCCCTCGGCATTGAGTTCCTGCACCGTCTCGAAGAAGGCACGCAGGGCCCGGGGATCGTCCAGGTCCGGGGGATGATGGCCCACCTGGTTGTAGACTTGGGCCAGGGCCGAGGCCCCCAGGCGGTTGGCCCCCTTGCCCAGGTCCACCAGGACGAGATCGGTGTCGCCGAGGTCGCGGCGCAGTTCGGGCGTGAGCACCGCGCGGCAGTCGCGCACCGGCGCGAAGGCGCTGACGATGAGCGACAGGGGGGCGGTCATCTCCCGGCGTTCGCCGTCCTGCTCCCAGACCGTCTTCATGGACAGGGAGTCCTTGCCCACCGGGATGGCCAGTCCCAGGGCCGGGCACAGTTCCAGGGCCACGGCACGTACCGTGTCGTAGAGGGCAGCGTCCTCTCCCGGCTCGCCGGCGGCCGCCATCCAGTTGGCGGACAGGCGCACGTCCTGCAAGCGGGCGATGGGAGCGGCGGCGATATTGGTGATGGCCTCGCCCACCGCCATGCGCCCCGAGGCGGGCGCATGGAGCAGGGCCACCGGGCTGCGCTCGCCCATGGCCATGGCCTCACCCCGGTAGCCCCGATAGTCGGCCAGGGTCACCGCCACGTCGGCCACCGGCACCTGCCAGGGTCCCACCATCTGGTCGCGGGCCACCAGCCCGGTCACCGTGCGATCGCCGATGGTGATGAGAAAGCTCTTGTCGGCCACAGCGGGCAGTTGCAACACCCGCCGGGCCGCCTCTTCGAGAGTGATGGCCGTGCGATCCAGCTCTTTTTTGGGAAAGGGATGGTGGTGCGCGTCGCGCAGCATCTTGGGCGGCTTGCCGAACAGCAGGGCCATGGGCATGTCCACCGGCGTGTTGTCGAAATAGCCGTCCCCGACCACCAGGCGTTCTTCCTCGGTCACCTCTCCCACCACCGCCCAAGGACAGCGCTCGCGCTCGCAGATGGCCTGGAAGACCTCCAGCTTCTCGGGATCGATGGCCAATACGTAGCGCTCCTGGGCCTCGTTGCACCAGAGCTGCATGGGCGACAGGCCGGGTTCGTCGCTGGGAATGGTGCGCAGCTCGATGCGCGCGCCGCGCTCGCAATCGTGCACGATCTCGGGAATGGCATTGGACAGGCCGCCCGCCCCCACATCGTGGATGGAGAGGATGGGGTTGTCCTCGCCCAGCTGCCAGCAGCGGTCGATGACCTCCTGGCAGCGGCGCTGCATCTCCGGATTGCCCCGCTGCACGGAGGCGAAATCCAGTTCTTCACTGCTGCTGCCGCTGGCCATGGAGGAAGCCGCCCCCCCTCCCAGGCCGATGAGCATGGCCGGTCCGCCGATGACCACCAGCGGCGCGGCCGGCGGCAGATCCCGCTTCTGCACGTGGCAGGGGCGCACGTTGCCCAGCCCGCCGGCGATCATAATGGGCTTGTGATAACCCCGCAGTTGGAGGCCGCGTGGTCCCAGCACCCGATCCTCGTAGGTGCGGAAATAACCGGCCAGATTGGGCCGCCCGAATTCGTTGTTGAAAGCAGCGGCGCCGATGGGACCTTCCAGCATGATCTCCAGGGCAGAGACGATACGCCCCGGTTTGCCGAAATCGCGTTCCCAGGGACGTAAGGCGCCCGGAAGCTTCAAGTTAGAGACCGAGAAACCACACAGGCCGGCCTTCGGCCGGGCACCGCGCCCGGTGGCCCCCTCGTCGCGGATCTCGCCGCCGGCCCCGGTGGCGGCCCCGGGAAAGGGCGCGATGGCGGTGGGGTGGTTGTGGGTCTCCACCTTGATGTTGATGTGAGCGGCCTCGCGCCATTCGCGGTAGGCGCCGCTCGCGGGATCGGGAAAGAAGCGCAGGCACTCCGCACCCTCCAGCACCGCGGCGTTGTCCCGATAGGCGGACAGGACCCCCTCCGGCGCCGCCTCGTAGGTGTGCCGGATCATGGCGAACAGGCTGTGGGGCTGCGGCCGGCCGTCGATGACCCAGTCGGCATTGAAGATCTTGTGCCGGCAGTGCTCGGAATTGGCCTGCGCGAACATCATCAGTTCCACATCGCTGGGATTGCGTCCCAGGGCAGTGAAACTCTCCAGCAGATAGTCGATCTCGTCGTCACTCAGGGCCAGCCCCAGTTCGCGGTCGGCGCGCACCAGCGCGTCGCGCCCGCCTGCCAGCAGGTCCACGGTGGCCAGCGGCCGGGGCTCGGCATGTAGGAACAGGCCTTCGGCCTCGCTCAGGGCGTAGCAGACGCTCTCGGTCATGCGGTCGTGCAGCAGGGCCGCAGCGGCGCCCAAAGCGGCATCGTCCAGCGGCCCGCCGCGGCGCTGCAGATAGTAGGCGGTACCGCGTTCGATGCGCAGCACGTCCTGCAGGCCGCAGCGATGGGCGATGTCGGTGGCCTTGCTGGACCAGGGGGAGATGGTGCCGAAACGGGGCACCACCAGCACCAGGCGCCCCTGCGGCGGGCGGGAGGAGACGGGAGGGCCGTAGGCCAGCAGGCGCGCCAGGATGTCCTGCCGGGCCTCGCTCAGGGGCCGTTCCAGGTCCACGAAATGGACGAATTCGGCCGCCAGGCCGGCCAGATCGGGCACCACCTTGCGCAGGCGCTCACGCAGGCAGGCAAGGCGGAAATCAGAGAGGGCCGGGCTGCCGCGCAAGGTCAGCATGGCCTCATGTGCCCGCCGGCCGCGAGCGGCACGCCCCCTGCCTGCGGCTCTGCAAGCGCAGGCGCTCGAAAACCCTGCCCGTGAAAGGAGGGGAGCAAGACGAGCAAGCGCTCAATCCAGTTCCACGCCCAGGCGCTCGGCCACTTCCTCGTAAGCTTCCACCACGTCCCCCATATCCTGACGGAAGCGATCCTTGTCCAGTTTCTTGCGCGTGGCCGCGTCCCACAAGCGGCAGCCATCCGCAGTGAATTCGTCTCCCAACACGATCTGGCCGTGATAGCGGCCGAATTCCAACTTGTAATCCACTAGCAAAATGCCAGCGTCCATGAACAATTGCTTGAGGACGTCGTTGACCTCGAAGGTCAGACGTTTCATGGTGGCCATTTCCTCGTCGCTGGCCCAGCCGAAGGCGCGGATGTGATATTCGTTGACCAGCGGGTCGTGCAATTCGTCGTTCTTGAGGAAGAACTCGAACACCGGCGGATCCAGATCCTGGTTCTCTGGCACCCCCAGGCGCCGGCAGATACTGCCGGCAGTGATGTTGCGTACTACGCATTCCAGGGGAATCATGTCCAGGCGTTTGACCAGGCTCTCGTTGTTGGACAGGACGCGCTCGAAATGAGTGGGAATGCCGGCCTTTTCGAGCTGTTCCATGATGAAGGCATTGGTCTTGTTGTTGACCATGCCCTTGCGCGCCAGTTGAGCGGTCTTCTCACCGTCGAAGGCGGAGGTGTCATCCCGGAACCGGAGGATGAGCCGGTCCGGATCAGCAGTAGTATAGACCGTCTTGGCTTTGCCAGAATACAGTTCTTGTTCGATTTGCATGATTGCGGCTCCTCACCACGGCGCGGGGCGCCTAAAATCGGGAACGGTGTATTATAAAAGTTCACGCCAAGGCAGGCCACCGTCCTGGGTGGCTACCTCGATCCATATTGGATCACAAGCCAGGGCTGCAGCCAAAGCTGTACGAACGCGTTGCGAGCAATTGTTCTTTTCACTCAAATGGGCAGCCACCACGTGCTGCAGACGGCGGGTATCGAGGGCGGCCAGCAGGGCAGCGGCCTGGCGGTTGCTGAGATGCCCAAGGCGCCCGCCGATGCGCCGGCGCAGCGGTGGGGGATAGTCACTGGAGGCCAGCAGGGTCTCATCGTGATTGCACTCCAGGAGCAGGGCGTGGCAGCCGTCCAAATGCGCTTCGATGTAGGGCGTGCTGGAACCGCAGTCCGTGAGCAAACCCAACCGGTGTGTGCCATTGCCCAGCACGAACTGGCAGGGCTCGCGGGCATCGTGCGGGACGGGATAGGGCTGAATCTCCAGGTCACCGATAACGAAGGGGCTGTGGCTGCAGAAATGCTGCAGTGGCACTGAATCCGGCCATGTGGACGCGGCGGCCTGCGCCGTTCCCACAGTCATCCACACGGGTATTCCGGTCCGCGCCAGGGCTGACACACCGCGCAGGTGATCACCGTGTTCGTGGGTGACCAACACGGCGTCCAGGTCCGCGAGACGCAAACCCAGTCGTGCCAAGCGGCGTCGCAGCTCGCGCAGGGAAAATCCACAATCCACCAGCACGCAGGTGCCATTGCAGCGCACCACGGTGGCACTGCCGCGGCTGCCGCTGCCCAGGGAGGCGAATTGCAGGTTGGCCCGGCCGCGCGCGCTCAATGCGGGCCGCCTTCCGCTTGACGTGCTTCCGCTTGCGGGGCGCGGAGCTGCAGAGCGGGCGGCAGCTCAATCTCTTCCCCCGGCGCCTGGTCGGCCAGCCGGCGTACGGCCTCCAGGTCATTCAGGGGCAGGCCTGGTATGGCCATCTCCTGCGAGCGGCGGGGTGGATGCAGGTCGGGAGGAACCTGCAGGGGGGGCAGCAATTCCACTTCGCGGTAGTGCACGGGCTGGCCGCCGCAGGCGCTCAGGACGAACAGCGCGGCCAGCACCGCCCCCAGCAGGAATCCTCCCGCGTGTTCGGACCTCGCGCGCACTCAACGCCTCCTGCAGTCTCGCCGGCCGCCGTCCGTCACAGGGCGCCACTCTCCCGCAAGGCCTGGCGCACCATCTCGTGATGGGCCTCGGAGAGCACCGTCAGCGGCAGGCGAATACCCGGCGGGATGCGCCCCAGTTCGGACAACGCCCATTTCACTGGAATGGGATTGGCCTCCACGTAGAGATGCTCGTGCAAGGGCCGCAGACGGGCATCCAGGGCGCGCGCGCGTTCCTCCTCGCCGGCCAGGGCCGCAGCACACATCTCATGCATCTCTCGCGGCAACACGTTGGCTGATACCGAAATCACCCCACGCCCGCCCAGCAGTATGCTTTCTAGAGCCGTGCCATCGTCGCCGCTGTAGAAGTCCAGACGTTCACCACAACGGGCGATGATCTCTCGGGCCCGCTCCAGATCCCCCGTAGCCTCCTTGATGCCGACGATGTTGGGAATATGGGACAGGCGCTCCACCGTGTCCGGCAGCAAATCGCAAGCTGTACGCCCCGGTACGTTGTAGAGGATCTGTGGGATGGGCACTGCCTCCGCAATGGCCTTGAAGTGGAGATAGAGTCCTTCCTGGGTGGGTTTGTTGTAATAGGGCGTCACCAGCAGACAGGCATCGGCTCCCCCTTCCATGGCACAGCGGGTGAGAGCAATGGCCTCCCGGGTGGAGTTGGAGCCGGTGCCGGCAATCACCGGCACCCGGCCACTGGTCATTTCCACCACCCGGCGGATCACCTCGCAGTGTTCCCGCTCACTGAGCGTGGGAGACTCGCCGGTGGTGCCCACCGCTACGAGGGCATCGGTGCCGCTCGCCACGTGCCATTCCACCAATCGTTCCAGGGCCTGGTAGTCCAGGCTCCCATCCGCCTGCATGGGCGTCACCAGGGCGACCATGCTGCCATGAAACATTCTTTCCTCCCCGTCAGTGCCTCCCCATCAGCGCGCCGGCGCAGGTATGCACACCTGCGCCTATACACGCTCTGGCCAGTTTACTTGTCGGGCATGTGGAAGACAACGATGACCGGACCAGTAATCGAACCAGTGATCGAACTGGGATCACTCGAGGGCAGCGGCTTCAGAACCAACGCCGCACCAGGGTCTTGTATTGCTGGAACTCGTGGCCGAAGTGGCGTTCCAGTTCGCGTTCCTCGGGGCGGATCAACAGCCATTGGGTGGCCAGCATGGTGGGCGGCACGAGCAGGAGCAGCCACGGCACGTCGATGCCGAATCCCAGCCCCGCATAACAGAGGGTGAGCCCCGCATAGAGTGGATTACGGGAACGGCGGTAAGGGCCTGCAGTGACGATGCGCCGGGGTGCGACGTGCGGCGAAGAACTCTCGCCAGCCAGATGCAGGGCGCGTTTCGAGGCTACGATCAGGAGGCCGCCGGCCGCCAGCAGGGCCAGCGCCAACAGGTGGCGCAGTGGCGAGCTGCTCAGCGCGCCCAGAGACAAAGGCCAGAGCCACTGCAGGAGCAGTCCGATGGCGAGACTGCAACCGAAGACCACGTCGGCGGTGCGCCACCAGGGGTGGCGCCGGGAAGGGTGCCGGGTGCGATGTTGGGTACCGCCGCGTTGCGCGGATGCCTGCCGCGGGGCGGTCTCCGATACGGGGGAAGCGGGGCGTTCTCGGGACAAGTCATACCTCCTGTGCGTATCCAATCCACAATTATCGAGCGGAATTCTTGACCAAAAAAGTATATTACTAAAATAATCGGAAATGTTCACCGCCCCCAATGCGCCTCCAGCGCCCCTCCCCGCCCGGCGGTACATCGATGTGGTGACTCGGATCGCCCCTTTGCGTATAGTGGCCTGCATGCACGACATTCGAGACCTTCTCTGGAACTGCGCACGGAAACCGCCATGCCGCAGGACGACGCCTATCTGGTGATCTCCGTACTGGGCGAGGACCAGCCGGGAATCGTGGACCGGCTGTCGGGGCTCATCTATGCGCGCGACTGCAACATCTGCGACAGCCGCATGGCGGTATTGGGGGGTGAGTTCGCGGTAATCCTGCTGGTGGAGGGTCCGGCGGCGCGCGTCGCCGATCTGGAACCGGCCCTGCAGGAGCTGGCCCAGCGCCATGGCCTCACGCTCACCTCCCGCAGGACCCGTGCGCGCCGGGCCGGTTCCGATACCCTGCCCTATGTCATTCGTGCGGTGGCCCTGGATCATCCGGGCATCGTCCACCGCCTGGCCCATTTCTTCGCCAGCCGGGGCATCAACATCGAGCAGCTGGACACGGAGCGTTACGCCGCCGCCCACACGGGAGCGCCGCTGTTCGCCATCCACCTGCGGGTGAACATCCCGGCCGGGGTGCGCATCGCCGAATTGCGGGAGACCTTTCTCGATTTCTGCGACGAATTGAACATCGACGCCACCATGGAACCGGCGTCCCGCCCGGCCTGACGGCCAATTGAAGAATCAAGTTGAAAAATCAGGCGGCAGCATCGGGAGAGACATGGGAAATACGAACGCGTGGGGTACGAAAGGAGTGCAATCATGACCGCGAAAGTGCAATTGAACGAGCAGGTTCCGGATTTCACCGCCCAGGCCACCGGCGGCCGCACCATCCAGTTGTCCGCCCTGCGGGGCAGGCCGGTGGTGCTCTATTTCTATCCCAAGGACAATACCCCGGGCTGCACGCGCGAGGCGCAGGATTTCCGCGACAACCACGCCAAATTCCGGCGCCGCAAGGCCGTGATCCTGGGGGTCTCGCGGGACAGCCTCAAGTCACACGAGAATTTCAAGGCCAAGTACGAACTGCCCTTCGAGCTGCTCTCCGACCCGGACGAGGCCCTGTGCCAGCTCTTCGGCGTCATCAAGCGGAAGAACATGTATGGCAAACAGGTGCGGGGCATCGAACGCAGTACCTTTCTCATCGATGGGGACGGCGTGCTGCGCAGGGAATGGCGCGGAGTGAAGGTGCCGGGTCACGTGGAGGAGGTCCTGGAGGCTCTCAAGGCCTTGTGACGGGGCCGTAGCCGCGGCGGCGGGTAGAGAGCGCTGTAGGACGTCGGAGCCTACTTGTCTCCCGACGACGTCTGGACTGCCAGAGATTCGGCCTCCACCGCCTCGTTGCGCGGCCAAGCGTTCATCACCGCCTTGACCAGGGTAGCCAGCGGAATGGCGAAGAACACCCCCCAGAACCCCCAGATCCCGCCGAAGAACAGGACCGCGGTGATGATGGCCACCGGGTGCAGGTTGACGGCCTCGGAAAACAACCACGGCACCAGGATGTTGCCGTCCACCGCCTGAATGATGCCATAGGCCACCATCACATAGATGAATTCGTTGCTCCACCCCCACTGGAAATAGGCGATGATGGCCACGGGAAAGGTCACGGCGATGGCGCCAAGATAGGGAATGATCACCGACAGACCCACCAAGGCACCCAGCAACATGGCGTAGTTGAGCCCCATGATCATGAAGACGATGTAGGTCACCACGCCGACGATGAGGATCTCGGTGAACTTGCCTCGCACATAATTGCCGATCTGCTGGTCCATTTCCTCCCACACTTGCTTGGCCAGACGGCGCTCGCGCGGCAGGTAGCGGCTGAGCCAGTCGAGAATGAGATGTTTGTCCTTGAGGAAGAAGAAGATGAGCACCGGCACCAGGATCAGATAGACCACAAAGGTGAACAGGCCAGAGATGGAGGCCAGGGAGATGGACAAGACCTTCTGGCCCATGGCGGCCACCGCGGAACTCATGGAGGCCATAAATTCGCGCACTTGCTCCTCGGAAATGATGTTGGGGTGGCGTTCCGGCAACTGCATGAGTAGTTGCTGGCCTCTGGCCGCCATGTTGGGCAGTTCCTGCACCAGTTGTTTCAACTGGGCGGTGAGCAGGGGCAACAAGCCCAGCAACAGGAACAGGAGAAAGGCCAGGAAGGGCACGAAGACCAGCAATACGGCCACCAATCGCTTGACATTGCGGGCCTCCAGGGGGGCCACCAGGCCCTCCAGCAGATAGGCCAGCACCAGACTGGCCAACACTGGGGCGAGCATGTCGCCCATGAACACCACGATGGCGAAGCCCAGGACCAGGAGGACGGCCAGGATCACCCCTTCCGGATCGGAGAAGTATTTCCGGTACCAGCGGCTGATAACGTGGTTCATCGCGCCTTCTCCTGCGCTACCGTTTCTCATTCCTCCCTCAGACCCCATTCGTCGCTTCATTGTTGTTATCGGGCGGCTCAGCCCATCATTATAGCGGCTGAATCCGCGAACGACGGGCCTTTCCCCCACCCTTTCCTCCTGCTCGTCTTCCCCAAGCCCGTTCTCAGCCCCCGCATCCAGGGTTCGCCACCCCAATCGGAGCGGACAACACGAGATCCGGTCACCAGGAGACGGGATCTCCCGGGGAGAGCCCCAGCACCTCCGCAGCCCGCCCGCCGGCGACGGCGATCTCCACCAGGCCGTTGGCATTCTCGTACCAGAAGGGCTCGCCCGCAGGGACGGCGGCATAGGTGGCGGCGTGGGAGACGGACCGCTCCCGCACCCTGAGCACGGTGTCGGCTGGCATCCGGGCGGCACGCAGCCCGGTCATGGCATTGCCGAAATGGTCCACGTAGACGATGGCCGGCAGATCGTCGGGCCAGGGCGGCTGGGCCTCCAGGGCCGCGGGAGCCAGGGGCTCGGCCCACGGGGTGCGGGGAACCACACCACGTGCCAGGCAGGCCGCCACCGGCGCGAACAAGTCCCGCCCATGAAAGGTAGAAGAGAGGTGTTGCGGGCGCCAGCAAATGGTCCAGGCCCGCACGCTGTCGTCGCGGCGGGCGGTGATACTGAACAGGCCGTTACCGGGTCCCACATACCAGTGCCCGCCGGCGCTCACGATCACCGGCGGGCGGCTGCCCCCCACCCCAGGGTCCACCACCGCCAGGAAGATACTGCCAGCGGGAAATGTCGGGGCATAGGCCGCCAGTAAATAGGCAGCCGGATGCGGCGCGCAGGCGGGGGCATCGGCGAACAGATCGATCACCGGCACGCCTGGAGCCTGGCGCTGTAACACCGCCCGCACCTGCCCCAGGTAAGGACCCTCAAAGCCGAAATCCGTGAATAGCACGATCATCGGCACCTCCCAGGACGAACACGAAAAACCGGGCACTTGGCCCGGTCCTCAACAACTCACGCCCGCCACGATATACCCCTATTCTGAGGTTTCTTCTACCTCCACTTCGGGTTGAGGCCGGTCCACCAATTCCACATAAGCCATGGGCGCCATATCCCCTGGCCGATAGCCACATTTGAGGATGCGCAGGTAACCGCCTGGACGCTCGCGATAACGCGGCCCCAGTTCGTTGAACAGTTTGGCCACTGCTTCCTTGTCGCGTATACGGGCGAAGGCCAGGCGCCGCTTGGCCACGCTGTCCTCCTTGGCCAGGGTAATGAGCGGCTCCACCACGCGGCGCAGTTCCTTGGCCTTGGGCAGGGTGGTGCGGATGATCTCGTGGCGCACCAGGGAGGCAGCCATGTTGCGGAACATGGCCCGGCGGTGGCTGCCGGTACGGTTCAGTTTTCTACCACTGTATCGATGACGCATGGCCCGATTCCTACTAGTTCCTACTTCAGCTCACGTTCACGCGGCCGCGCTCAGGCGGGAGTCCGTTCGGCTTCGTTGTCCTTGTCCCTCTTTTTCAGGCTGGGCGGCGGCCAGTTCTCCAAGCGCCGGCCCAGGGAAAGCCCGTGCGTGGCGAGCACGTCCTTGATTTCGGTGAGCGACTTCTTGCCCAAATTGGGCGTCTTGAGCAGCTCCACCTCGGTGCGCTGGATGAGATCACCGATGTAATAGATGTTCTCGGCCTTCAGGCAATTGGCGGAACGCACGGTCAACTCCAGATCGTCCACCGGACGCAGGAGGATGGGATCGATCTCCGCCTCGGGTTCGGCAGCCGCCTCCACTTCGGTACTCTCCAGAGTAACGAACACCGCCAATTGTTCCTGCAGAATTGCAGCGGCCCGACGAACGGTCTCCTCGGGGTTGACGCTGCCGTTGGTTTCCAGTTCGAGAACCAGCTTGTCGAGGTCGGTGCGCTGTTCCACGCGCGCAGTCTCCACGGTGTAACTCACCCGGCGTACCGGGCTGAAGGAGGCGTCCAGCAACAAACGACCGATGGGACGGCTCCCCTCCTCACCTTCCTTGCGGATGTTGGCGGGTTGATAACCCCGACCACGCTCGATCTTGAGGGTCATGTTCAACTCACCAGCCTCGGTCATGTGGGCGATCACTAAATCGGGATTGACGATCTCCACGTCGCTCACCAGCTCGATGTCGCCGGCCCGTACTGGTCCAGAACCTTTCTTCTTCAGGATCAAGGTGGCCTCGTTGCGGCCGTTCATACGCACCGAGAGATTCTTTAGATTGAGCAGAATGTCCAATACGTCCTCCTGCACCCCCTCGATGGTAGTGTATTCGTGCAGAACCCCCTTGATCTCTACTTCGGTGACCGCGCAACCAGGGATGGAGGACAACAGGATACGCCGCAGGGCATTGCCCAAGGTATGGCCAAAACCGCGCTCCAGCGGTTCCATGGTAATCCTGGCATGGCACTCGTCGATGGCCTGCACATCGACGAGATGCGGTTTCAACAATTCTGTCGCTGAGCCCTTCATGAAAGTTCCTCTTTGCTATAAAAAGCAGACCGAAATTACTTTGAGTACAACTCAACGATGAGATGTTCGTTGATCTCGGCCGGCAAATCACTGCGCTGCGGTACCGCCTTGAACACCCCCTGCATCTTCTCGGGATCGAATTCTACCCAGTCGCACAGACCCTGTTGCTGAGCCAGCTCGATGGAGGCCTGGATGCGCAACTGCTTCTTGGCCTTTTCGGCCACCGCGATCACGTCCCCAGGTTTGACCTGGTAACTGGGGATATTGACCTTCTTGCCGTTGACGGTAACGGCGTTATGACGCACCAGTTGGCGCGCCTCGCTGCGCGAGGCCCCGATGCCCATGCGATAGGCGACGTTGTCCAGTCGGCACTCCAGTAATTGCAACAGGTTCTCACCCGTGGAGCCCTTACGCCGGTCGGCCTCCTGGTAATAGCGCCGGAACTGCTTCTCCAGCACCCCGTAGATCCGACGCACCTTCTGCTTCTCGCGCAGCTGCACGGCATAATCGGTGAGACGCGCGCGGCGCTTGCCATGCTGGCCGGGCGGGAAACCGCGCTTCTCAATGACGCACTTGGAGGTGAAACACTTCTCGCCCTTGAGGAAGAGCTTCTCCCCCTGACGACGACATAGACGACACTTTGCACCGGTATACTTTGCCACGATGACCTATCCTTCAGACACGCCGTTTCTTGGGCGGACGGCAGCCATTGTGAGGAATGGGCGTCACGTCCGCGATGCTGTTGATCTTGAAGCCCGCGGCATGGAGGGCGCGCACGGCAGAATCACGACCCGGACCGGGACCCTTGACCATGACGTCCATGTTCTTCATGCCGAATTCCTTCACCACGTTGCTCACCTTCTCGGCGGCCACCTGGGCGGCGAAGGGCGTACTCTTGCGCGAGCCCTTGAAGCCAGCCGAACCGGCCGAAGCCCAGGCCAGGGTATTGCCCTGCCGGTCGGTGATAGTGACGATGGTGTTGTTGAACGAGGCGTGGATGTGGGCCACGCCATCGACCACGTTCTTCTTGACCTTCCTGCGAGTCCTGCTGGTGCCTTTTGCCATAATTGCCTACCTGTGCCTCTGTCTCGGGCTCATCGCTTGATGGGGCGCCGCGGTCCCTTGCGGGTGCGGGCGTTGGTCTTGGTGCGCTGACCACGTACGGGCAGACCCCGGCGATGCCGGATGCCACGGTAGCAGCCCAGATCCATCAAGCGTTTGATGTTCATGTTCACTTCCCGGCGCAGATCGCCCTCTACGGTATACTTGCCCACCGCGGCGCGCAGGGCCTCCAGCTCACCCTCGGTGAGATCGCGCACCTTGGTGGCCGGATCCACTCCGGTGGCGACACAGATTTCCCGGGCCCGCGATCGGCCAATACCGTAGATGGTGGTCAGGGCGATGACGGTGTGTTTGTTGACCGGGATGTTGATGCCTGCGATACGGGCCATCTGCTGTCAGTCTCCTGTTTCCTAAATCGTTCCACTACCGCTTAAACCCCTGCTGCCAAGGATTGTCCTGATCTGCGAAAACGGCTGATTTTAGGTCTGTTGCCAGAATAAATCAACCAATAAAATCAACCGCCCATGCTGGCGCTCGGCCACGCATCGGGGCACCCCTTGCGGACGGGCACCGGGCCCTCAGCCCTGGCGCTGCTTGTGGCGCGCATCCTTGCAGATCACCCGCACCACCCCGCGGCGGCGGATGATCTTGCAGTTGCGGCAGATTCTCTTCACCGAGGCACGTACTTTCATTTCTCAGCCTCCAATCGGTTGCGACGGCATTCAGCGCAGCAGGCCAGTGCGCTTATGCCCCTTCAGATTGGCCTTCTTCAACAGGCTGTCGTACTGATGGGACATAAGATGAGCCTGCACCTGAGCCATGAAATCCATGATCACCACGACGACGATGAGAATGGAGGTGCCGCCGAAGTAGAACGGTACGTTCCAGTACACGATCAGGAACTCGGGCAGCAGGCACACGGCGGTGATGTACAGGGAGCCCACCAGGGTCAAGCGGGTCATGACCGCATCGATGTAGCGGGCGGTCTGTTCGCCCGGCCGGATACCCGGAATGAAGGCGCCGGACTTCTTCAGGTTCTCGGCCGTCTCTTGAGGATTGTACTGCAGGGCCGTGTAGAAAAAACAGAAAAAGATGATGGCGATGGCGAATAGCACCACGTAGATGGGCTGCCCCGGCGACAGGGCCTGGGCCACGTCGCTGAGCCAACCCATACCCTCGGTGTTACCGAACCAACCGGCGATGGTGCTGGGAAATAAGATAATTGCCGAGGCGAAAATGGGCGGAATTACACCTGCCATGTTCAGCTTCAGGGGCAGGTGGCTGGTCTGTCCGGCATAGACCTTGCGCCCCTGCTGGCGCTTGGCATAGTTCACCGTGATGCGCCGCTGGCCGCGCTCCACAAACACCACGAAAGCGGTCACCGCCAGGGCCAGCACCACCAGGAACAGCACGGTGATGGCGTGCAACTCGCCGGTCCTAGCCAGCTCCAAGGTACCACCGATGGCCGACGGCAGGCCGACGACAATACCAGCGAAAATGATCAGCGAAATGCCGTTGCCCACCCCCCGTTCCGTAACCTGTTCACCCAGCCACATGAGGAACATGGTACCCGCCACCAAACTCAGAACGGCGGTGATGCGAAAACCCCAGCCAGGCTCGATCACCACTGGCACGTTGCCAATGACCTGACTCTCCAAGGCGATGGCGATGCCCATGGCCTGGAAGGTAGCCAGCACCACGGTAAGATAACGAGTATACTGCGTGATCTTGCGCCGTCCAGCTTCGCCTTCCTTCTTCAGCTGCTCCAGCTTTGGGTGCACGGCACTCAAGAGCTGCATGATGATGGCGGCGGAGATGTAGGGCATGACGCTGAGGGCGAACACCGACAACCGGCCCAGAGCGCCGCCCGAGAACATGTTGAACATGTCGATGATGGTGCCCCGCTGCTGCTCGAAGAGCAGCGCCAAGGCATCCGGATCCACCCCCGGTACGGGGATGAAGGTACCGATGCGGAATACCAGCAGGGCGCCCAGGACAAACAACAGGCGGCGCTTGAGTTCGGTCAAGCCCCCCAGTGCGCCTGTCTTGGCCCCGCCAGCCGCCATCTCAGTCCTCGATCCTGCCGCCGGCCGCTTCGATGGCCGCACGCGCCCCCCTGGTAACCTTGAGGCCGCGCAGGGTCAGTGGCCGGTCGATGCTGCCAGAGGCGATGACCTTGACGCGCTTGATATTACGGGTGACGACGTTGGCCTGCTTGAGGGCCGCCAGGTCCACCACCTCGGCCTCTACCTTGGCCAGCTCGTGCAGGCGTACTTCTGTTGTGGTGAGGCCGCGGCGCGAGGTGAAGCCCACCTTGGGCACCCGCCGCTGCAAGGGCATCTGTCCGCCTTCGAACCCTACCTTGTGGTAACCGCCAGAGCGGGAACGTTGCCCCTTGTGGCCTCGGCCACAGGTCTTGCCCTTACCCGATCCGATGCCGCGACCGACGCGCTTGGAGGCGCGCTTGGCTCCCCAGGTCGGCCTCAGGGTGTTCAATCTCATGTCACACTTCCTCGACGTTGAGCATGTAGGCGATCTTGCGAATCATGCCGCGGGTGCATGGGGTATCTTCCACCTCCACCGTCTGGTGCATGCGCTGCAGACCCAGGCCCGTCACGCAGGCCTTATGACTGGCGAGACGGCGGTGGGGGCTGCGCACCAAGGTCACGCGCAGTTTCTTCTTCTCCGCCATGACGTTACTCCAGGATCTCCTTCACTTTTTTGCCGCGCTTGGCCGCCACCGTGCGGGGATCGGCCATCTGCTGCAACCCCTTGATGGTGGCGCGCACCACGTTGACCGGATTGCTGGAACCGATGCACTTGGCCAGCACGTCCTGCACGCCCAGCACCTCGAACACAGCGCGCATGGCACCGCCCGCGATGATGCCGGTACCTGGTGAGGCCGGCTGCATGTAGACCTTGGCGGCCCCGTGCCGGGCGGTGATGGGATATTGCAGCGTCTTGCCGCGCAAGGCAATCCGCACCATGTTGTGGCGCGCCTCCTCCATGGCCTTCTGGATGGCCATGGGCACTTCCCGAGCCTTGCCGCTGCCGAATCCCACGCGGCCTTTGCCATCGCCCACCACGGTGAGCGCGGAAAAGCCGAACTGGCGTCCTCCCTTCACCACCTTGGCGACCCGCCGTACGGCCACTAGTTTTTCCTGTAACTCCTCGGTACTGCCCAGCGTCTCTAGTCTCGACATGATTGCGCCCTACCCGCTGCTTAGAATTCCAAACCATGCTCGCGCGCGGCCTCCGCCAGCGCCTTGACCCGGCCGTGATACTTGAACCCAGAACGATCGAAGGCCACTCGCGTCAGTCCTTTGGCCTTGGCCCGCTCGGCGATGGCCTTGCCCACTACCATGGCCGCGGCCACGTTACCGCTGCTGCCCCGCAATTGGGCCTTGACCTCGGCATCCAGGGTGGAGGCGCTGGCCACCACCTCCGAGCCGCTAGGGCTGATGATCTGGGCATAGATGTGGCGCGGCGTGCGATGGACGCACAGGCGATACTTGCCCAACTCCCTGATCTTGGCCCGGGTCTTCCTGGCCCGGCGCATGCGTGCTGTCTTCTTGTCCACCACTGTGATCCTTTTCGTTCCGAACGGTCTTGCTGCAAATAGTTTCGATCGCCGATTCCCACCCGGATGGTTGGGGCCGGTTGGGTCCGGCTCCCCTGCGAGCCACCCGGCCCGACGTCTAAACCGGCGTCCAAAAGGGGATCGGGGTTCTCCCCGCCTACTTCTTCTTCGCCTCTTTCAGGACGATCTGCTCGTTGGCGTAACGCACCCCTTTGCCCTTGTAGGGCTCCGGCGGGCGGAAGGCACGGATCTCCGCTGCCACCTGCCCCACACGCTGCTTATCCACTCCCTTGACCACCACCTCGGTCTGGCTGGGTGTTTCCACAGTGATTCCTTCCGGCACCGGGTAGTTCACGGGATGGGAAAACCCCAGGGTCAGGCTCAGGGTCCGGCCCTGGGCCTGAGCGCGGTAGCCCACCCCCACCAGGGTCAGCCGCTTCTCGAAACCTTGGGTGACCCCAGTAACCATGTTGTGAATCAGGGCGCGCATGGTGCCGGCCATGGCATTGGCCCGCTTGCCGCCGCCGCGCGGTGTGCAGCGCAGGGCATCGTCCTCCCGACTCACCTCCACGTCGGGATGCAGTGCAAGCTGCAGGCGCCCCTTGGCACCCTTCATCTCGATACGGTCGGCGGCCAGTGTCACCTCGACCCCGGCAGGAATGGTAACAGGCTTTCTTGCGACTCTGGACATGATACTCTATTGCCTCCTCACGATACGAGGCAGATCACTTCGCCACCCAGACCCCGGGTGCGCGCGGCACGATCGGTCATGACGCCGGCCGAGGTACTGACGATGGCGATGCCCAGCCCGCCGTTGACCAGCGGCAATTCGTCCTTGCCGCGATAGGCCCGCAATCCCGGACGGCTGACCCGTCGGATCTGCTCGATCACCGGCCGCCCTTCGTAGTACTTGAGAGTGATGGTCAGCTCCGGCTTCTTCTCCTCGCCGGCCACCTGGAAATCGGCGATGTAACCCTCGTCTTTCAGGACCTTGGCGATGGCCACCTTGAGCCTGGACGAGGGCATACTGACCTGCACCTTGGCGGCAGCCTGGGCATTACGGATGCGCGTCAGCATATCCGCGATGGGGTCACTCATGCTCATGTTCTGCTTCCCGAAAAATAGTTGTTCCAATATGGTTGCTCCCCGAATATGATTGGCGCCAGCAGCTGGAAGGTCGCGCGCGGGCCGCCCGTCCTCACCAGCTGGCCTTCACCAACCCAGGGATATCACCGCGCATGGCGGCCTCACGCAGCTTGTTGCGCGCCAGTCCGAACTTGCGATAATAACCGCGAGGCCGCCCGCTCACGCGACAGCGGTTACGCAGCCGCGTGGGACTGGAATCCCGCGGCAGGGAATGAAACTTGCGCCACAGCTCGGCCCGATCCTCGTCACTGAGGGTGGGATCCTTGAGCCGGCGTTTGAGTTCGGCGCGCTTGGCAGCATATCTCTGCACCAAGCGCTGCCGCTTCACTTCACGATTCACCATCGAAACCTTTGCCATCGTCTCACCCGTGTCAATTTCTGAAAGGAAAACTGAAGGCCTCCAGCAGGGCCCGCCCCTCCTCGTCGGTACACGCGCTGGTGGTGATGCAGATGTCCAGCCCCCGCAGCGCGTCGATCTTGTCGTAGTCGATCTCCGGAAAGATGATCTGCTCGCGTACCCCCAGGCTGTAGTTGCCGCGCCCGTCGAAGGCTTTGCTGCTGAATCCCCGGAAATCGCGGATGCGGGGAATGGCGATGTTGATCAGCCGGTCGAGAAATTCGTACATGCGCACCTTGCGCAGGGTGACCTTGCAACCGATGGGCCATCCCTCGCGGATCTTGAAACCGGCGATGGACTTGCGCGCCCGGGTCACCACCGGTTGCTGGCCGCTAATCATGGCCAAGTCTTTCATGGCGTGCTCGATCACCTTCTTGTCACTCACGGCCTCGCCCAGCCCCATGTTGAGGGTGATCTTGGTGATGCGGGGCACCTCCATCACGCTGCGGTAGGCGAAGCGCTCCATGAGCTGAGGCACCACGCTGTTCCGATAATGTTCCTGCAGTCTCGCCATCGTCCTGTCCAGTCAATCGTTGTTCTGTCTCACTCTCGCCACCGGCATATCATCTTGGGTATGTGAGGAGCGCGGCCGCTCACACGTCCAGCACTTCGCCGTTGGACTTGAAGTAGCGCACCTTGCGCCCGTCCTCCAGGGTCCGGAAACCCACCCGATCGGCCTTCTTGGTCACCGGATTGAAATGGGCCACGTTGGAGACGTGGATGGGCATCTCCTTCTCGATGATACCGCCCGGGGTACCCTTGGCGGGATTGGGCTTGGTATGGCGCTTGACCACGTTGACGTTCTCCACCACCACACGGTCGTCGGGCAATACCCGCAGGATCATACCCCGCTTGCCCTTGTCCTTGCCGGCGATCACGATCACGTCGTCGTTTTTCCTGAACTTGCGCATGCTATCGAACTCCCACCATGCCTGCGGCGGCGGTCTCACAGGACCTCCGGCGCCAGGGAAATGATCTTCATGAACTGTTCGGTGCGCAGCTCGCGGGTCACCGGCCCGAAGATACGGGTGCCGATGGGCTGCTTCTGATTGTTGAGCAGCACCGCGGCGTTGCTGTCGAAGCGGATCACCGAACCGTCGGGACGGCGCACGCCCTTCTTGGTGCGCACCACCACGGCGTTGTACACCTCCCCCTTCTTCACCTTACCCCGGGGGATGGCTTCCTTGACGCTGACCTTGATGATGTCGCCGATATTGGCATAGCGGCGCCGCGAACCGCCCAGCACCTTGATGCACATCAGCTGGCGCGCGCCGCTGTTGTCGGCCACCTCGAGTCTCGTCTGCATCTGGATCATGATCTGTCTCCGTCGCTCTTGGTCCCGTACCGCCGGCCGCTCACGCCGCCCGCTCGATGATCTTGATCAACCGCCAGGACTTGGTCTTGGACAAGGGCCGGCATTCCTGCACCATGACGATGTCACCGATGTTGCATTCGTTGTGTTCGTCATGAGCATGGATCTTGGTGGAACGCCGCACGTACTTCTTGTAGAGCGGGTGAGGTACGCGGCGCTCGATCTTCACCGTAATGGTCTTGTCCATCTTGTTGCTGACGACGCAGCCGGTCACGGTACGAGCCGTCTTCGCCTGTTCACTCATGAGGTCTCACCTGCTCTCTTCTTTTCGTTGATCACCGTGTAGATCCGGGCGATGTCGCGCCGGACCTGGGCCAGTCGATGGGTCTGGGTGAGCTGCCCGGCGCCCTTCTGCATGCGCAGGTTGAACTGCTCGCGCAGGCGCTCGCGCAACTCCTCCTGCAGTTCGGCAATGGTCTTCTGTCGCAATTCACTCGCCTTCATCAGATCACACTCCGTACGACGAAGGTGGTCTTGACCGGCAATTTGGCCGCAGCCAGGCGGAATGCCTCACGGGCCACCTCTTCCGGCACGCCCTCCATCTCGTACAGCATGCGACCCGGCTGGGCCAATGCCACCCAATATTCCACGTTCCCCTTGCCCTTGCCCATGCGTACCTCCACGGGCTTCTTGGTGATGGGCTTGTCGGGGAAGATGCGAATCCAGATCTTCCCGCCGCGCTTGATGTGGCGGGTCATGGCCCGGCGGGCGGCCTCGATCTGGCGCGCGGTGATGCGCCCGCGCGTCACGGCCTTGAGGCCGTACTCGCCGAAGCTCACGCGGTTGGCGTTCATCGCCATCCCGCGGTTACGCCCTTTTTGCTGTTTGCGGTATTTGGTCTTTTTCGGTTGCAGCATCTCACGACACCTCTATGCGCGGGCGTTCAACTGGCGGCGGCCTTGTCGGCGGCACTGTCGGTCTTGGCCGCCTCGCCGGCGCCATCCTCGAACACCTCGCCCTTGAAGATCCATACCTTGACGCCGATCACCCCGGAGGTGGTGTTGGCCTCGGCGAAGCCGTAATCGATGTCCGCGCGCAGGGTGTGCAAAGGCACGCGCCCTTCCCGGTACCATTCGCTGCGGGCGATCTCGGCCCCGTTAAGGCGCCCGGCCACGTTGACCTTGATGCCCTGAGCCCCCAGGCGCATGGCATTGGTGACCGCGCGCTTCATGGCCCGGCGGTACATGATGCGCCGTTCGATCTGCTGGGCGATGCTCTCGGCCACCAGTTGCGCGTCCAACTCCGGCTTGCGGATCTCCTCGATGTTGATGTGTACGGGAATATCCATCATGCTCGCTACTTCGCGGCGCAGCATCTCGATGTCCTCGCCCTTCTTGCCGATCACCATCCCCGGGCGGGCCGTGCAGATGGTGATGTGCGCCGTACGGGCCGGCCGTTCGATCTGGATGCGGCTCACCGAGGCCTGGGCCAGCTTCTTCTTGAGATAGTCGCGCACCTTGAGATCGGTATGCAGATTGTCGGCATAGCTGCCGGAATCGGCATACCACTTCGAGGTCCAGTCCTTTACGATGCCCAGCCGGATGCCGGTCGGATGTACTTTCTGCCCCATACGGTCACTCTCTGCTCAGGTTGTTCACTCGTCGCTGACGGCCACGGTGATGTGGCTGGTGCGCTTGAGAATGCGATTGGCCCGTCCCCGCGCGCGCGCGCGCCAGCGCTTGTAGGTCGGCCCTTCGTCCACGAAGATGCGCGACACCTTCAGTTCGTCGATGTCCGCGCCTTCGTTGTGCTCGGCATTGGCGATGGCCGATTCCAGTACCTTCTTGATGAGGCCGGCGGCCTTCTTGTTGCTGAAGGTGAGAATATTGAGAGCACGCTCCACCGGCAGGCCACGGATCTGATCGGCCACCAGACGGCATTTGCGGGCGGAGATGTCCGCATATCGACGTTTGGCACAGACTTCCATCGTTACGTACCCTTTTGGCTTACTTGGCCTTCTTGTCACCCGCATGCCCCTTGAAGGTGCGGGTGAGAGCGAATTCGCCCAGTTTGTGCCCCACCATGTTCTCAGTGATGAGAATGGGCACGTGCTGCCGGCCGTTGTGCACGGCGATGGTCAACCCCACCATCTCCGGTACCACCATGGAACGGCGTGACCAGGTCTTGATGGGTTTACGGCTGTTAGTGGCGATCGCCTGCTCCACCTTCTTCATCAGGTGGAGATCGACGAATGGTCCTTTTTTCACTGAACGCGGCATGATGCTTCGAACCTCTTTGGCAACCTCTCTACTATCACCCCCACGTGGTCACGCGCGTCGGCATTGCATCGCTTTCATTTGGCCTTGCGGCGGCGCACGATCATGTTGTCGGTGCGCTTGCTGTGGCGCGTCTTGTAGCCCTTGGTGGGCACGCCCCAGGGAGTAACCGGATGGCGGCCGCCGGAGGTGCGGCCCTCGCCCCCGCCGTGTGGATGATCCACGGGGTTCATGGCCACACCGCGCACCGTGGGGCGGATTCCGCGCCAGCGGGATGCCCCGGCCTTGCCCAGGGAACGCAGGCCGTGCTCGCTGTTGCCCACTTCACCGATGGTGGCCCGGCATTCCAGCGGGATCTTGCGCATTTCGCCGGAACGCAGGCGCAGGATGGCGTGGGGACCCTCTTTCGCCACCAGCTGAGCGGAAGCACCGGCGCTACGGGCCAATTGCGCCCCTTTGCCGGGTTTGAGTTCCACGCAGTGGACCACCGTCCCCAGCGGGATGTTGCGCATGGGCAGGCAGTTGCCCGCCTTGATGGGGGCATTGGCGGCGGAGATGACCTCGTCGCCCGCCTTGACCCCCCGGGGAGCGATAATATAACGCCGTTCGCCGTCGGCATAAAGCACCAGGGCGATGTGGGCGCTACGGTTGGGATCGTATTCCAGCCGCTCCACCCGGCCCGGGATGTCGAGCTTGTCGCGCTTGAAATCGACGATCCTGTAATGCTGCTTGTGGCCACCACCGCGATGGCGCACCGTGATCCGTCCCTGGTTGTTGCGCCCGCCCTTCTTGGACTGCCCCTCCACCAGGGGTGCATAGGGCTTGCCCTTGTGCAGTTCGGGATGGGTCACCTTGATGACGAAACGGCGACCCGGTGATGTCGGTTTGGTTTTCACTACAGCCATATTCTGGATTCCTTACGTCTTGCCCTCGTGCTCAGCCCCTGCCCGTGCAGTGGCGTGCCGCGTTCTCACTGCCCCCCCATGAAATCGATGTCGTATCCCGGCTCCAGGGAGACATAAGCCTTCTTCACGTGCTTGCGCCTGCCCAACGTGGTCCCGAAACGCTTGGTCTTGCCTTTCAGGTTGACCACCCGCACACCCGCCACCTTCACGTCGAACATCAATTCCACGGCCTTCTTGATCTCCGGCTTAGTGGCGTCCGGGGCCACGTGGAAGACGAACTGCTTGTGCCGCTCGGCGACGGTGGTGGCCTTCTCCGAGATATGGGGGGCCAGCAGGATTTTCATAAGACGTTCCTGATTCATGCCAGCCGCGCCTCCAATTGTTTGACCACCTCGACGGTCATCAATACTCGTTCGTGGCGGATCAGGGTCACGGGATTGACCGCCGACACCGCCAGCACCTCCACCCGCGGCAGATTGCGGGCGGCGAGCTGCAGTCGGTCGTCGGGTGCCACCGTGACGATGGCCACGTCCTCCAGACCCAGGGCCTGCAGGCGTGCCACCAAATCACGGGTCTTGTGGCTGTCCAGGTTGAAGTCCTCCACCACCTGCAGGCGTTCCTGGCGCAGCAGCTCCGAGAGGATGGCACGCAGGGCGGCGCGATACATCTTCTTGTTGAGCTTCTGCCGGTGATCGCTCGGAGTGGCGGCGAAAGCCTTGCCGCCGCCGCGCCACAGCGGACTGCGAATGGAACCGGCACGCGCGCGTCCGGTGCCCTTCTGGCGCCAGGGCTTGGCGCCGCCGCCGCGCACCTGGGCGCGGGTCTTCTGGGCCCGGGTGCCGGCGCGCGCCCCCGCCAGATAGGCGGTCACGGCCTGGTGCACCAGGGGTTCGTTGAAGGGGCAGGCGAAGGCGGTATCGGCCAGTTCCAGCACCTTGCCCGCGGCTTCACCCGTCGCTGTCGTCACGTTCACCTGCATTGCGCTCACCTCATCGTGCCTTCACCGCGGGCCGCACGATCACGTCGCCGCCGGCGGCCCCCGGCACCGCCCCCTTGACGAGCAGCAGATTGCGTTCGCCGTCCACCCGGATCACCTCCAGGTTCTGCACGCTGCGCCGCACGTGGCCCATGTGCCCGGCCATCTTCTTGCCCTTGAAGACCCGCCCCGGGGTCTGGTTCTGGCCGATGGAGCCGGGGGCGCGGTGGGACAGGGAGTTGCCGTGGCTGGCGTCCTGGGTGGAGAAGTGGTGGCGTTTCACCGTACCGGCGAAGCCCTTGCCGATGGTGATACCGCTAACGTCCACCTTCTGCCCGGGGGTGAAGATGTCGACCCTGATCTCGGCACCCACCTCGATGCCCTCTCCTTCACCTTCGTCCAGGCGGAACTCCCACAGCCCGCGCCCCGCCTCCACCCCGGCCTTGGCGTAGTGTCCCGCCAGGGGCTTGGTGATGCGGCTGGCGCGGCGCGTGCCGGTGGTCACCTGTACGGCGCGGTAGCCATCCCGCTCCACGGTCTTGACCTGGGCGACCCGGTTGGGCTGCACCTCGATCACCGTCACGGGAATGGCGGCACCGTCCTCGGTGAAGACACGCGTCATGCCGCATTTGCGACCCACTATTCCGATTGCCATCCTCTTCGACCTCTGCTTGAAGCTGCCCTCAGTTGAGCTTGATCTGGACGTCCACACCGGCGGCCAGGTCCAGCTTCATGAGCGCATCCACCGTCTTGTCGGTGGGATCGACGATGTCCAGCACCCGCTTGTGGGTGCGGATCTCATACTGATCCCGGGCATCCTTGTTGACGTGAGGCGAGATCAGCACGGTATACCGTTCCTTGCGCGTGGGCAGGGGGATGGGCCCCCGCACGTGGGCGCCCGTGCGCTTGGCGGTCTCCACGATCTCCCGCGCCGAGCGATCGATCAGGCGGTGATCGAAGGCCTTCAGGCGGATGCGGATTCTCTGGTTCTTGGTGGCCATGCTAACCTCTCACTCGAATTGAGACACGACTGCCGGCGGCGCTGTCCGCCGCCCTTTCCTCAATGCAACAGTCCGGGATCATACCGCCGATTCCTTTTCACTCCAGGATTTTGGAAACGACGCCGGCGCCCACCGTGCGACCACCCTCGCGAATCGCAAAACGCAACCCCTCCTCCATCGCAATCGGCGCAATCAAACTCACCGTCATCTTCACGTTGTCCCCAGGCATCACCATCTCCACACCCTCCGGCAGGTCCACCGCTCCCG
>WFNO01000037.1 GCA_015488555.1 Gammaproteobacteria bacterium | reverse complement strand
GGTGCATAGTTATGCAGCGTTGCTTCGGCATCGGCCGAATAGGGACATTCGCCCGCCTCGGCCGCCGCCAGGTCCGGCTCGCCGGCCTCGCTGGCGCGTGGTTCCCAGAAAAGGGGAATCGGCCCGAATCCCGCCGGCCACGGGGTGTCCGAGGGCCGGGTGATCAGGTGGCCGGCAGCCTCGATTTGTGGCAGCTCGCGATTGCCCAGCTTCCAGCCCTTGCCGTTGAGCCCTCTGCCGATGGGGTTGAGCGGATAGACGTCGTCCGCATCGTTGGGGTTGCTGCCGCCAAATGCCCGCTCGTAACGCAATGGCACCGGCGTCAGCGGCTGCGGACCCGCAATGACGGGGCTCATCAATACCTGCTTCCATTCCCGCCGGCCGAACACGCGAAGTGTCTTGCGGAAACGTTCGCCTTCAGGAAAGTCCACGCCAACCCTTACCTCCGTGACGCGTTTCCCCTCCCCCGGGGGGAAGGCCGTGCCGTAGAGGTACATCTCGGCACCGTGTTTGTACGGCATGGTTTCATTGGCGGCCTTGAGGCCCGTCTGCAGGGGATCACCGAAATATTCGTCCGCCTCCACGATGGGCGGCGCCGGCAGCCGGGGCGCCAGCTTCCCATCCAGGTCGAAGTCGTAGGCCGCTTTGAAGACGACCGTATATTGCGGCAGCCTGTCCCGGCCCCAGCCGGGATAGACGCCACCGGCCCAGGCGGTGCGATTCTCGAAGTCAAGCATGTGAGAGTGCCGCCTCCGGACCGCTTTCCTGCCCCCCCGGACTGAAACGCTTCATCAGCGCCGCTAACGCCGCCTCCTGGCGCATCTGCCAGGCCTGTTGATTGCGATAGACCGGCTCTCCCTGCGCTATCGACAACATATCCGCCAGATCTTCCGACAGGCGCCCTCCCCAGGTGAGCAGTGATTGCACCAGCGTGAGGGCTGTCCGCTTCTCGCCGAACAGATAGTGCGCCGGGGACGCGGTGATGGCGGGATGCCGGGCCAGCCAGGCAGCGGCATCCTCCACATCCGGTATCATGTGCTCGCTTTTACCCGGCGCGGGCGAAACGGCGTCTCCCTCCACCAGCGCCATGCGCGGCACTTTTCTTGCGCGGTGACCACTTATCAGGAACCAGGCATTCGCGGCAAAATCATTGACCCGGGGATCCGCCATTCTTTCCAGCAGGGCATCAAAGGCGTGTGGATGACCATGCAGCGCGAGCAGATAAATCGGATACCAGCGGTTCTGGTTTGCCGCTGCCCGCAATACCGGAAAAAACGCGTGATCACCCGACAAGGCGCACAAACGCAAGAACCGGTCGGCAGCGGGTTGTTCCCCGCTCTTTTCCATGATTCTGCGCAGCGCAACGGCCGCGTCGTCGTCACCACGGATCAGGCCGCCGAGAATCGCGAACGCCAGCACGCGGGGTTCCTCGATGTCCACGGCAGCGCCAGCCACGAGAGGGTGATAATACCGCTGAAAAACCGCTACTTCCGACTCCGGATGGCGCGCGAGAAAGCGCATGACGGAAAGCTGAAGCTCTGGATCCCCGGACGGTATCGCCCCCTGGTCCAGCAGCTCGCCGGGGATGGCATCCCCCAACCCGCTCCAGATATCGATCAGTTGCGCCCTGATTTCCACATTGTCCATGTAAGCCTTGTGGATGGCTTCGGTGGAATCCGGCAGTGGGAAAAGGGTCAACGCCCTCCTGGCGGCCGAGCGTTTTTCGCCGGCTTCCGAAAGCCAGCCCATCGCCTGCTCTCGCAACCGTTTACGGTCCTCGGGCGCGCCATGGAGGAAGCCGGTCGCCAGCATGACAAAAGCATCGGATTCGTCTTTCGGCGTGGCCTCTTCGTCAAAAACACTTTCTCCCACGCCAAAAAGATGATCGCGAATACGGACTTCCAGATCCGCGAGCCGGTGGCGTTCTACCCAGTCGGCATCAAGCAGGCCGTCCCACTGTGCGTACAGTGAACACGCGCAGTTCCGGTGCGTCTCGCCATATTGCTTCACGGGGGCGTCCTGCAAGACTAGTTGATTTTCACCGGATGGCCGTACAGTGCCTGCAGGCCTTCGGAACGGGAAGAAATCTCCCTGCCGTCCACCATGATGCGGCCGTCGGCGCGCAGTTCGATGGTGGCGTGGCCGGTGGCGAGGGTGATGCCTTCGCTGGCGTCGATGATGAGGCTGCCGTCGGGGCGCACGGTGAACCCCCGGGCGGGACGCGCTCCCGGTGCGCGCAGGCGATGGGTGACGATGGCGCCGTCGCCGCTGGCGAGGAAGACCACGCGGTCGCCCGCCCGCAGGGGCGGTACGCCATCGGCGTGGGCGATGACGGGGAATTCCTCGCGCCCGAGC
>WFNO01000036.1 GCA_015488555.1 Gammaproteobacteria bacterium | reverse complement strand
GGTGTCCGAGCGGTCGAAGGAGCACGCCTGGAAAGTGTGTGTACGCCAAAAGCGTACCGAGGGTTCGAATCCCTCCCTCTCCGCCATTACACGAAAACGCCGGTTCTCTGAAGCCGGCTTTTTTGTGCCCGGAGCCCCGTCGTTCCGGGCCGTCCGGCTCCTCAAACGTACCTCGGGCTTGCCACGCCATCCCGCCATTCTCCCGCTCTGGTTCTCTCCCGGGCCGATCTTCTCTGCGACCACCCCTCGGAAGCGTACCTCTCAAGTGCTGTTAATGCGCTTATTTCAAACAGAGAAATCAACGGGTTATGGCCCATGCCCCTGTAGTGTTCGATTTCGAACAATGGGCCCAGAGAACATGGGTGAACATGCAGAACGCTTGCTGGCGCGTAATGATGTCGGGGGTGGAAGCCTGCTTCTTCCTGGCGCAAACCAGAAGGGGCCTATCGTTTTTTGTTGGATTGAGACAGTACCGAACCAGCCAGTTCCTTGGTTTCTTTACTGTATTTGTCGCTCTGCAGCACCTTGGAGGCCAGATCTTCCAGTTCTTCCCCTGTCTGTTTCTTGGTGCCGCTTTGCGAGAGTGCTGACGCGGCTAGCTTTTTTGCAGTCTGGGATGCGTTTTTGTCGCTCAGTACCTTGGCAGCATGTGATGCCACCCGTGATGAAGTCTGTTTCTTGTTTCTAGCCATTGCGCAGCTCCCTTTCTGTGTCCCACGACAGCTGGATCAGAATTCAGTTGGCATACCGAAGCGACTTGATAGTGGTCGCGTATACTCATCTTGCACAAACATAGGTCGCGTGCCACCAGAGGTCAATGCCCCCTAGATGTGGGTGGTAATGATCAACCCTACGCTATGAGGAGTCAGAACCCAAACTGCTTCCGCTGCAGCTCCCACAGGTGGGGAAAAGGATCCATGAAGTCGGCCAGGGTCAGGTGGGGCGGGTGGGTGCTGTTGAGGATCGCTTCCTGGATGTCCGGCGCCAGCAGGGTCAGGCGCAGGATCCGCGAGGCGTAGCTGGCGCTGGTGATGCCCTCGACCTCGGCGATCTCCTTGACGCTGTCGTACTTGTCCTTGGCCAGCCAGCGGTTCCACCGGTGGGCCCGGATCAGGGCGTTGAGCAGGGTCACATCCGCCTCCTCGTTGCGGTCCGGGTTTACTGGCTGTCCGGTGGGCGAGAGGATGGTCTTGCGGCCGGCGTTGCGCGCCAGCCGGGCCGGAATGAAGATTTCGATCCGCTTGCCGTCACGGCTCAGGTTGATTCGGGGTTTCATGCCGTCATCTCCTTCGTTTCGCGCGCCGCGGCCTTGAGGTCCAGCACCAGGCTGTTGATGCCGCAGGTGCGGATGTCGATGTGGACGCCTTCCGGTTCCACGCGGATGCGCTCGATGAAAAGCTGCAGCAGCCGGGCCTGCTCCTTGTGGTAGAGGTGATCCCAGACGGCCTCGATGGATTGCAGGCTTTCGCGCACCTCGTCCTCGGTGATGCCGTCGTCGAGCGTGTTCGCGACCTTCCAGGTGCTGACGATCATGGCGGGATTCCTGAAGATTGCCTTGATCTGGTCGAAGACGATGCCCTCGATGTCACCGGCCCTCACCAGGCGCACCGGGCACTCCTCGTAGCCTTTCTTGTTGGCGGTGTGGGTGACGTAGTAGCGGTAGATCTTGTCGCCCCGCCGGGTGTGGGAGGGCGTCATCGCCTTGCCGTCGGGGCCATAGAGCAGCCCCTTGAGCGGCGCCGGCGTCTTGCGCCGGCAGTCGGCGGCGCGCCGGCCGCGGTCCTGCGCCATGATCGCCTGGGCCTTGTCCCACAGGTCCTGGTCGATGATGGCCTGATGTTCCCCCGGGTACCACTTGTCCTTGTGCCGGATCTCGCCCAGGTAGAGCCGGTTCTTGAGGATCTTGTAGATCGTGGTCTTGGTGAAGGGAAAGCCGTTGTTCATCCGGCCGTCGCGCCCGCGCCGGCGCTTGGTGCGGAAGCCTTGCTCGTTGAGTTCCTTGCACGGCAGGGTGGTGGAACCCAGCCGGACGAAGCGGTTGAAGATGCGTCGCACCAGGGCCGCCTCCAGCTCGTTGGGCACCAGCTTGCGGTTGGCGACGTCGTAGCCCAGCGGCACATGGCCGCCCATCCACATGCCCTTCTTCTTCGACAGGGCAATCTTGTCCCGGATCCGTTCCCCGGTTACCTCACGCTCGAATTGGGCGAAGGAGAGTAGGATGTTCAGCGTGAGCCGCCCCATGGAGGTGGTGGTGTTGAACTGCTGGGTGACCGAGACGAAGGAGACGCCGTGCTTGTCGGAACAGGTCGATGATTTGGGCGAAATCGCCCAGGGAACGGCTGAGCCGGTCCACCTTGTAGACCACGACCACATCGATCTTGTCCGCCTTCACGTCATCTGTACTATTAACCTTCTCCAGTGACAGTCTATACTGCACTGAGAGGAGGTGGAAATGGACGCAGCGACGAAGATAGCGAAGCAGCGATTGAGCGTGCTGGAGTTGGCGGAGATACTCGGTAATGTCAGCGAGGCCTGC
>WFNO01000035.1 GCA_015488555.1 Gammaproteobacteria bacterium | reverse complement strand
GCGGGGGGGGGGGGGCGGGCGCCACCAGCACCACCGCCGGCCAGAGCAGGAGCAGGCACCACAGGAAGGATTCAATCACGCGCATCGCGGGCCTCCCGCACGCCGTTGCGGGCCATGTGATCCAGCACCGCCTGCGGCAGCCTGCCGCGCGCCAGCAGCCAGCGTTCCTCGCGCTTGGCGACGAAGGGCAAGAGGGTGAAGAGGGCGAAATAGATCAGAGTGGCCACCCGGCCCACGAGGGTGGTGAGATCGTCCACCGGTTGCGCCCCCACGTAGGCCAGCACCAGGATGTCCGCGCAGAAGATGTAGAACATGGCCCGGTAGACGGGACGATAGCGGGCCCCGCCGGGGATGCGGGAACGGTCCAGATAGGGTATGGCGGCGAAGATGAGCACCGACAGGGTCATGGCCGCCACTCCGCCCAGCATGTCGGGAATAGCGCGCAGGATGGCGTAAAGGGCAGGAAATACCATTCGGGCACGATGTGCGGCGGTGTCTGCAGGGGATTGGCGGGGACGTTGTTTTCCGGCTCGATGAACAGCTCCGGCTGGAAGAAGACGAAATAACAGAAGACGATGAGAAACCACCCCAGGCCGTAGAGGTCCTTGATGGTGTAGTAGGGGTGGAAGGGGATCTGATCCTTGGGCGACAGCTCCAGCCCCGTGGGGTTGCTGCTCTTGACGTAGTGCAGGGCCACCAGGTGCAGGAACACCACGCCGAAGATGAGAAAGGGGAACAGGAAGTGGAAGACGAAGAAACGGGTCAGGGTGGCGTCGCCGATGGCGAAATCGCCGCGCAGCCACAGCACCACCTCGTCGCCGATGAAGGGCGTGGCGCGGAACAGGTTGGTGATGACCTGGGCGCCCCAGTAAGACATCTGTCCCCAGGGCAGCAGATAGCCCATGAAGGCGGTGGCCATGAGCAGCAACAGCAGGAGCTGGCCGCTCCACCACATCAGCTCCCGGGGCTCGTGATAGCTGGCGTAGTAGAGGGAACGCGCCATGTGGATGTAGACGATGGCGAAGAAGGCCGAGGCGCCGGTGGAATGCAGGTAGCGGATCAGCCAGCCGTAGTTCACCTCGCGCATGATGTGTTCCACGGAGTCGAAGGCGAGACCGGCATCCGCCTTGTAGTGCATGGCGAGGAAGATGCCGCTGACGATCTGCAGTACCAGCATGAAGCCGGCGAGGAAGCCGAAGTTCCACCAGGAGGTGAGGTTGCGGGGCGTGGGATAGCCCGTGAGTTCCTTCTTGATGAAGGCCGTCAGGGGAAAGCGCCGGTCGATCCACTGGACGATGCGTCTGTCCATGGCTCAGGCCTTCTTGATGAGCAGGCGGTCCGCCGCCAGGAATTCGTAGGGCGGCAGGTCCAGATTGCGCGGCGCCGGCCCTTTGAGAATGCGGCCACTGTTGTCGTAGACGCTGCCGTGGCAGGGGCAGTCCCAGCCATGGGGCTTGCGGTTGGGCACGCAGCCCAGATGGGTGCACAGGCCGATGACCACCAGCCATTCGGGACGCTGCACCCGTTCGGCATCGGGTTCCGGATCCTTGTCGCTGCCCAGGGACTGGGCCATGGCGGCGATCTGTTCCAGCGTGCGGTGGAACACGAACACGGGCTTGCCCTGCCAGGCCACGGTGCGCACCTCGGCGGGGGTGATGTTGCTCAGGTCCACTTCGGTACTGGCCCGCGCCAGTACGTTGCTGGAGGGATTCATGCTGCTGATGAAGGGCCAGGCGGCCGCGGCGAGTCCGGCGCCGGCCACCAGGGTGGTGGCGGTGTTCAGGAAATCGCGCCTGCCCAGATCGGGATCCCTGCCCAAATCGGAACCAGAATCGGAACCAGAATCGGAACGGGGATTCTGCTCGCAACCACAGCCGGCGGTACCGCTCGCCGGGGGGAGTGCCGCGGCATCTCCGTTCGCACCGTGGCGGCAGCCGGTGCAGGGTTCCGGAAAAGTTTTTTCATGGACGCCTCCAGCATGCGCGCGGCATGCCGTCCGTGATCGAGAAGAATGCGTGCCGCCGGTTCCGGCACGCGCCATCCGCAGAGCGTATCGACCTCGAGACCGGGAACTGAAGGGCGGATACAGGGCGGCCATTCTTTCACATCAGGCCGCGCGCCGCCAGCGACACGGCCTCGCCGTCGCCGATGATGAGATGATCCAGCACGCGGATCTCCACCAGGGCCAGGGCCTCGGCCAGGCGCCTGGTGAGGGCCAGGTCGGCGCCGCTGGGTTCGGCCACCCCGGACGGGTGGTTGTGGGCCAGGATCACGGCCGCGGCGTTGGCCGCCAGGGCCTCCTTCACCACTTCCCGGGGATGCACGCTGGCCCCGTTCAGGGTGCCGCGGAACAGTTCCAGGAAGCCCAGTACCCGGTGGCGGTTGTCCAGAAACAAGCAGCCGAAGACCTCGTACGGGCGGTGGCGCAAGAGCGCCGTGAGATAGGCACCACTCTCCTGGGGATCGGCCAGGGGCGCGCCGCGCTGCAGGTGCTCGGCGAGATGGCGGCGGCCCATCTCCAGCACCGCCTGGAGCAAGGCATACTTGGCCGGACCCAGGCCCGGGCAGCGGCAGAAGCGTTCCTGTTCCGCCTCCAGCAGGGGGCGCAGGCCGCCGAACTCCCGCAACAGGTCACGGGCCAGGTCCACGGCGGTCCGGCCCTTGCAGCCGGTACGCAAGAAGATGGCCAGCAGTTCGGCGTCGGAGAGGGCGGCGGGCCCGCGGATCAGGAGCTTCTCCCGCGGCCTTTCCGCCGCCGGCCAGTCGGTGATGGGCATGTCGACCTCCTTGTCGATTTGGTAAGGGCATTCTACAGGGGCATCGGCGTTGCAGCGGCCTACGGCCGGGCGCGCGCCGTGCTATATTCCGGCTAGCACAATCGCACGCACAGCTTAACATGCAGACCCTGACGAACAAACGGATCCTCCTGGGGGTGAGCGGCAGCATCGCCGCCTACAAGAGCGCCGAGCTGGTGCGCCTGCTGCGCGCGGCCGGGGCCGAGGTCCAAGTGGTGCTGACCCGCGGCGGAGCGGAGTTCATCACGCCGCTCACCCTGCAGGCCCTCTCGGGACGCCCGGTCCATTACCGCCACCTGGATCCGGAGACCGAGGCGGCCATGGGGCACATCGAACTGGCGCGCTGGGCCGATGCCATCCTGGTGGCGCCCGCCAGCGCGGATTTCCTAGCCCGCCTCGCCCAGGGGCGGGCGGACGACCTGTTGGCCAGCATCTGCCTGGCCAGCGAGACCCCGCTGGCGGTGGCCCCGGCCATGAACCAGCGCATGTGGAGCCAGCCGGCCACCCGCGCCAACGTGGAGTTGCTGCGCCGGCGCGGGGTGCGGGTGTTCGGCCCGGCCAGCGGAGAACAGGCCTGCGGCGAGGTGGGCGAGGGACGCATGCTGGAACCCGCGGAGCTGGTGGCCTGCCTGGGGGGACTGTTCGAGTCCGGCGTCTTGCAAGGCCTGCAGGTGCTGGTGAGCGCCGGCCCCACCCGCGAGCCCATCGACCCCGTGCGCTTCCTCTCCAACCGCAGCTCCGGCCGCATGGGCTACGCCCTGGCCCGGGCCGCGGTGGAGGCCGGTGCCGCCGTGACCCTGGTCTCGGGGCCGGTGGCCCTGGCAGCGCCGCAGCGCCTGCGCCTGGTGCAGGTGGAGACGGCGGCCGAGATGTACGAGGCCGTGATGGCGGCGGCGCCCGAGGCCGATCTCTACATCGGGGCCGCGGCGGTGGCCGACTACCGCCCGCGGCGGCGCCTGCTGGACAAGCTCAAGAAGACGGCCACGCCCCTCACCCTGGAGCTGGAGCCCACCGCGGACATCCTGGCCGCGGTGGCCGCCCTGGAGGACGGTCCCTTCACCGTGGGTTTTGCCGCCGAGACCACAAATGTGGAAGACTATGCCCGCGCCAAACTGCGGGACAAGTCCCTGGATCTGGTCGTCGCCAATCGCGTGGGCGGCGCGGCCGGGGGATTCGAGGCCGAGAACAACGCCGCCGTTGCCCTGTGGGCGGGGGGGCGCAAGGCCTTCCCCCTGCAGTCCAAGGACAAGCTGGCGCGGGAACTGATCCGCCTGATCGCCGAGAGATACCATGCGCAAGATACAGCTCAAGATCCTTGATGCGCGCCTGGGGCGGGAGCTGCCCCTGCCCCGCTACGCCACCGACGGTTCCGCCGGCATGGACCTGCGGGCCTGCCTGGACGAGCCCCTGGAACTGCGGCCGGGCGAGACGGCCCTCATCCCCACGGGGCTGGCCATCCACATCGCCGACCCGGGGCTGGCGGCGGTGCTCCTGCCCCGCTCCGGCTTGGGACACCGGCACGGCGTCGTGCTGGGCAACCTGGTGGGCCTCATCGATTCCGATTACCAGGGGCAGGTAATGGTCTCCTGCTGGAACCGCGGGCACGAGCCTTTCACCATCGAGGTGGGCGAGCGCATCGCCCAGATGGTATTCGTGCCCGTGGTGCAGGCCGCCTTCGAGATCGTCGATGAATTCCAGGCCAGCGGCCGCGGCGCCGGCGGCTTCGGCCATACCGGGCGCCGTTGAGACCACGCAAAGGAGCACGACCATGGATTCCACCACCGAACCCACTTCGAATCCGGCATCCGATTCCGATTTGGCGCCGGCCTCCATCTTCAAGGCCTACGATATCCGCGGCATCGTGGGGGAGACCCTGACGCCGCGTATCGTCACCGCCATCGGCCGCGCCATCGGCAGCGCCGCCGTGACCCGCGGCCAGCGGGCCGTGGCGGTGGCCCGCGACGGGCGACTCTCCGGCCCCGAGTTCGTGGACGCCCTGAGCGCCGGACTGCAGGCCGCCGGCTGCGAGGTCATCGACCTGGGCCAGGTGCCCACGCCGGTGCTCTATTTCGCCACCTGCGTCCTGGACACCCGTTCCGGGGTGATGGTCACCGGCAGCCACAATCCGCCCGCCTACAACGGCTTCAAGATCGTGCTCGACGGCGAGACCCTGTCCGGTGAGGCCATCCAGGACCTGCGCCGCCGCATCCTGGAACAGGACTATCACCGGGGCAATGGCATCCGCCGCAACCTCGATCTCCTGCCCCGCTATCTGGAACGCGTCACCTCGGACGTGCGGCTCGCGCGCCCGCTGCGGGTGGTGGTGGACTGCGGCAACGGCGTGGCGGGGGTGGCCGCGCCGCGCCTGCTGCAGGCGCTGGGCTGTGAGGTGCATGCCCTGTACTGCGAAGTGGATGGCCGCTTTCCCCATCACCATCCCGATCCCAGCCAGACGGAGAACCTGCAGGACCTCATCCGCACGGTGCGCGAGCGGGAGGCCGATCTGGGGCTGGCCTTCGACGGCGACGGCGACCGCCTGGGGGTAGTGGACGGCAACGGCCGCATCGTCTGGCCCGACCGCCAGATGATGCTCTATGCCGCCGACGTCCTCTCCCGCCATCCGGGCGCGGAGATCCTCTACGACGTGAAGTGTTCCCGCCACCTGGGCCGGGTGATCGAAGAACGCGGCGGGCGCCCGCTCATGTGGAAGACCGGCCATTCCCTCATCAAGGCCAAGATGAAGGCCGACGGCGCCCTGCTGGCGGGGGAGATGAGCGGCCACGTCTTCTTCAAGGAACGCTGGTACGGCTTCGACGACGCCCTCTACACGGCGGCGCGGCTGCTGGAGATCCTCAGCCGCGAGGCGCGCGCACCGGCCGAGGTGTTCGCCGAGTTGCCCGATGCCGTGAGCACGCCGGAGTTGCGGGTGGAGATGGCGGAAGGGGAACACTTCCGGTTCATGGAACGCTTCGCCGCCGAGGCCCGCTTTCCGGAGGCCCGGGTGTCCACCATCGACGGCATCCGTGCCGACTTCCCCGACGGCTGGGGGCTCATCCGGCCCTCCAACACTACCCCTACCCTCATCATCCGCTTCGAGGCCGACGACGAAGCGGCCCTGGCGCGTATCCAGCAGCGCTTTCGCGAGGCCATCGAGCAGGTGGCCTCGGCCTCGGGCCAGACCCTGGAATTGCCGTTCTGAGGGTTTGAGGACGCCGGCTGGGGGTCTGTTCCGCTACGCTTCGTTTCCTCGCGAAAAAGCTCGCGAAGAAGCCGGCGCGGTCAGCGATAGGCGGCGTGCGCGCGCATGACCTCCTTGGGCCAGCGCCGCTTGGTGCACTGCCACTGGTGAGGGAGCCGGCGCACCAGCGCGGCGATGGCCGTGTTCATACGCGCGGTGAGTTCTTCCACGGCCAGGGCCCGGGCCTCTTCCGGGGTGCAGACGGCCGGATGGAGCACGATGCGGAAGCGGGCGTCCCCCACCCGCTCGGTATGCACGGGCACGATGGCGCAGCCGAATTTGCGCGCCAGCCAGGCCGGCAGGGTGGTGGTGGCCGCCGGCGCGCCGGCGAAAGGGATGAGCGGGGCGCCGTCCACGCGCACGTCCACGTGCAGGCCCACCGACCGCCCTTGCCGGAGGCTGCCCATGAGGCGGCGCAAGGCGTTCTGCTTGGGGACGAGGCGGCAACCCAGCACCGCCCGCCTGGGCATGACCAGGCGGTCCAGGCCGGCGTTGACCTGGGGGTTGTACACCAGGTCCACGGGATAGCCCGCGGCCTGGATGCCCACCCCCGAGAGTTCCCAGTTGCCCAGGTGCGCGGCGACGAAGACGCAGGGGCGGCGCGCGGCCAGGAACTCCGGGTCCTGGTTCTCGCACACCACCTGCAGCAGGGGATCGGGGGCCTGGCGGTCGATAATGGCCTCGAAATGCACGAATTCGGCGATGGTGGCGCCGATGCTGCCCCAGCATTGGCGGGCCAGGTCGGCCACTTCCCGCTCGTCCTTCTCCGGGCACAACATGCGCAGATTGGCCAGCACGTGGCGGTGCTTGCGGCTGCGCGGGCCCAGGGTCTCCATCACCCGCCGGCCCAGGCGCGAGGCCTGCGCCGGGCTGAGCCGCCGGGCCACGCCCCACAGGGACTGGAGCAGCCACACCTGCTGGCGCCAGGCCAGCCGCTGGCGCCAGGACGGCGCTTCGGGTGTGGGTTTTGCCTTCTCGGTCATGACTCTCAGAACCGGTAGGCGCCGCGTTCCCGCATGAGGGGCTTGGGCCAGCGCCGTTTGGTGCACATCCACTGCTCCGGGTGTTCCCGGATGAAGCCGCCGATGACCGCGTTCATGCGCCGGGTGAGGAACGCGATGGCCTCCTCCCGGCCTGCCTGCGCGGGGGGGCGTGGCAGGGGCGGGTACAGGGTGGTGCGAAAGCGCGCGTCCCCCAGGCGCAGGGTGCGCACGGGCACGATGGGGGCGCCGGTGGTGACCGACAGCCAGGCCGGGGCCGTGGTGGTGGTGGCCGGTGCCCCCAAGAGGGGGAAGGTCTCTCCGCCGTCCACGCGTACGTCCACGTGCAGGCCCACGGAGCGCCCTTGTTTCAGGCTCCTGCGCATGGCGCGCAGGGCCTCCTGTTTGGTGATGAAGCCGCAGTCCAGCACCTGCAGGCGATCCTGCACCAGGCGGTCCAGGTGGGGGTTGGCCAGGGGGCTGTACACCAGGTCCACTTCGTAGCCCAGACGGCGGATGGCGGCCGCCGACATGTACAGATTGCCGAGGTGCGCGGCGACGAAGATGCAGGGACGGCGCGCCGACCGGAACGCCGGGTCGGGATGCTCGCACACCACCTCCAGTTCGGCGATGATGCGGGGCAGGTGCGGGAACTCGGCGACCACCGAGCCGATGTTGCCCCACACTCCCCTGGCCAGGGTCTGCAGGCGGGAGCGGTCGGCCTCGGGACAGACCATGGCCAGGTTGGCCAGCACGTGGCGGTGCTTGGCGCTGCGGGGGCCCAGCCAGGTGAAGGCACGCCGGCCCAGGGCCGAGGCCCGCGGCGGCGACAGCGGGGCCAGCAGCCACCAGAGCAGCCGCAGCAGACCGGCCTCCAGGCGCTGGCCGCCCGCTTGCAACCAGCGCGGCTGGTCTTCGCCTTTCCAGAGGATCCTCGCCATGGATGCTCAGGCCCTGCGGGCGCCGGGATATGGATGGTGTACGGGCAGTGCGGGTCGGAGTGCGGTGATGGGGCGCCGAATCACGCCGCGAATCTAACACCTGGTCGAACAGGCGTCAATTTGCGTGCTCGTGTTAGAATCGCGAGATGACTCCTCGAATCGCCGCCTGGCACAACCGCCCGCCATGAGTCTGTCCAGAGATCGAGCCATGAACATCGCCCGGGTGCTTACCGAGGCCTTGCCCTACATCCGGCGCTTCGCCGGCAAGACCCTGGTCATCAAGTACGGCGGCAACGCCATGGTGGAGGAAAGCCTCAAGAGTGGTTTCGCCCGCGACGTGGTGTTGATGAAGCTGGTAGGCATCAATCCCGTGGTGGTGCACGGCGGCGGCCCGCAGATCAACGAACTGCTGCAGCGCCTGGGCAAGGAGGCCGAGTTCGTGGACGGCCTGCGGGTCACCGACGAGGAGACCATGGACGTGGTGGAGATGGTGCTGGGCGGACTGGTGAACAAGGAGATCGTCAGTCTCATCAATCAGCACGGCGGCTGCGCGGTGGGCCTGTCGGGCAAGGACGGGGGCCTGATCCGCGCGCGCAAGCTCCTCTACACCCGCAAGGCGCCGGAGCTGAACACCCCCGAGATCATCGACATCGGTCACGTGGGGGAGATCGTCTCGATGGATTGCGGCGTGGTGGACGTGCTGGTGCGGGGGGCGTTCATCCCCGTCATCGCTCCCATCGGCGTGGGCGAGGACGGCCAGTCCTACAACATCAACGCCGACATGGTGGCCGCGCGGCTGGCCGCCGAATTGGGGGCGGAAAAGCTCATCCTGCTCACCAACACCCCGGGGGTGCTGGATCGCGAGGAACGGCTGCTGACCGGGATCGATGCCGGCGACATCCAGCGGCTGATCGCCGAAGGGGCCATCTACGGGGGCATGCTGCCCAAGGTGCGCTGTGCCCTGGAGGCCATCGAGGCCGGCGTGCCCGCGGCCCACATCATCGACGGGCGGGTGGAACACGCCGTGCTGCTGGAGATCTTCACCGACCAGGGCGTGGGCACCCTCATCCAGCGGTGAGCCCTCGCCGGGAACTGCCGGCCGCGGCGGGGAACATGCGGAGCTGAGACCCTTGTCGTACTGGTTGGACCAGCTGCTGCTGTTCTTCATCTCCCTCCTGGCCAATGCCTTCTCCGCCTTCTCCGGGGGCGGCGCTGGACTCATCCAGTTGCCGGCCCTGATCTTTCTGGGCCTGCCCTTCGCCCTGGCGCTGGCCACCCACAAGGTGGCCTCGGTGGCCCTGGGCGTGGGGGCGACCCTGCGCTATCTCAAGGCGGACGTGGTGGAGCGGCGCTTCGCCCTGTTCATCCTGGCCTGCGGCCTGCCCGGCGTGGTGCTGGGGGCCAGCCTCATCCTGCAAGTGCCGGGACGCCTGGCGGAAGTGGCCCTGGGATTGCTCACCATCGGTCTGGGGGTGTATTCCTGGCGCCGCGCCGAACTGGGCCAGCACTACCGGCCCGCCCGCCGGGACCGGCGCGGTTACGTGCTCGGCGGCCTGGTGTTGTTCGGCATCGGCGTGCTCAATGGCTCGCTCACGTCGGGTACGGGCCTGTTCGCCACCCTGTGGCTGGTGGGCTGGTTCGGCCTGGACTACCAGCGGGCCGTGGCCTACACCCTGATCCTGGTGGGATTGTTCTGGAACGGCACCGGCGCCCTCACCCTGGGGCTGCAAGGAGGCATTCAATGGGACTGGTTGCCGGCGCTGCTGCTGGGTTCCGTGCTGGGCGGTTATCTCGGCGCCCATCTGGCCATCGCCAAGGGCAGCCGTCTCATCAAACGCGCCTTCGAAGTGGTGACCGTGCTGGTAGGACTCAAACTCGTGCTAGGCTAACCAGATATCAGATTTCAGACGTCAGATATCAGATGTCAGATAAAAAACACACTCGGCCCTTCCTGAAGGAGAGGAAGCGCTCCATACGAGCCTTTTCCCTTGAAAAAACATATGAAGTTGAGAGGCGTTTTTTCTGGCATCTGATATCTGATGTCTGACATCTGGTCATCCGGAACCGTAGCGTTGCTGGTAGGCCCGTACCGCTTCCAGGTGGGCGGCCAGTTCCGGTTTTTCTTCCAGATAACGGATCAGGGTCTCCAGATTGGCGATGCTGATCACCGGGACGCCGAAGCGGTCTTCGATCTCCTGGACCGCCGAGCGGTCGCCGCTGCCCCGCTCCTGGCGGTCCAGGGAGATGACCACGCCGGCGAGGCGGGCCCCGGCGGCGGCGATGAGGGTCTGGGATTCCTGCACCGAGGTGCCGGCGGAGATCACGTCGTCCACCACCAGCACCCGCCCGCGTACGGGTGCGCCCACCAGCACGCCCCCTTCGCCGTGGCGCTTGGCTTCCTTGCGGTTGAAGGCATAGGGCACGTTGTGCCCGTGCTGCTCGTGGAGGGCGATGGCCGTGGCCACCACCAGGGGAATGCCCTTGTAGGCGGGACCGAACAGCATGTCGAATTCCAACCTGGCGGACGCCAGGGCGTCGGCGATGGCGCCGGCGTAATAGCGCCCCAGTCGGGCCATGGCCCGCCCGTCGTCGAACAGGCCGCTGTTGAAGAAGTAGGGGCTCACGCGCCCCGACTTCAGGGTGAATTCGCCGAAACGCAGGACCTCGTACTCCAGGGCGAGATCCAGGAATGCGCGTTGATAGTCTTGCATGATACGGCCGCGGGATGCGAAAGCCCGCATTGTAGCGGTTGCGGCGGGACAGGGGAATCGGTGGAAGGGGGCGCGGCCAGTCAGTCCGCCTCCAGCAGGCCGAGCAGATAACGTCCGTAGCCGTTGTTGCGCATGGGTTCGGCCAGGCGCCGCAGTTGTTCGGCGTCGATGTAGCCCATGCGGTAGGCCACCTCCTCCGGGCAGGCGATCTTCAGGCCCTGGCGCTGTTCGATGATCTCGATGAAGGCCGCCGCCTGGTGCAGGGATTCGTGGGTGCCGGTGTCCAGCCAGGCGATGCCCCGCCCCAGGATCTCCACCTGCAGGGCGCCCCGTTCGAGATAGGCCCAGTTGACATCGGTGATCTCCAGCTCTCCGCGCGCCGAGGGCCGGAGACCGCGGGCGATGTCCACCACGTGGTGATCGTAGAAATAGAGGCCGGTGACGGCGTAATGGGACTTGGGCCGGGCCGGTTTTTCCTCCAGTCCCACCACCCGGCCGCCGGCCTCGAATTCCACCACGCCGTAGCGCTGGGGATCCTTGACGTAGTAGCCGAACACCGTGGCCCCCTCTCCGCCGGCCGCCACCCGCTGCAGGCGCCGCGCCAGGTCGTGACCGTAGAAGATGTTGTCGCCCAGGATCAAGGCCACGGGGTCTTCGCCGATGAAGTCCGCCCCGATGAGAAAGGCCTCGGCGATGCCCCGGGGGTGGGCCTGCTCGGCATACTGGAAGGAAAGCCCCCACTGGCTGCCGTCTCCCAGCAGCTCCCGGAAGCGCGGCAGGTCCATGGGCGTGGAGATGACCAGGAACTCGCGGATGCCCGCCAGCATGAGCGTGGACAGGGGATAGTAGAGCAGGGGCTTGTCGTAGACCGGCAGCAGTTGCTTGCTCACCACCCGGGTGAGGGGATAGAGCCGCGTGCCGTGGCCGCCCGCCAGGAGGATGCCCTTGCGGGTGCCGCTCACCGGCCGGCCTCCTGTCCCGCCTGCTTGCAGCGCCCCAGGCCCAGGCGCTCGCCCCGATAGGCCCCGGAGGTGACGCGCGCGCACCATTCCCGGTTGGCGAGATACCACTGGACGGTCTTGCGCAGGCCGCTCTCGAAGGTCTCCTGGGGCTGCCAGCCCAGCTCGCGCCGGATCTTGCCGGCGTCGATGGCATAGCGGCGGTCGTGACCGGGACGATCGGCCACGAAGCGGATGCGCCGCCGGTGGGGGCCGGCGGGATCGGGGGCCAGTTCGTCCAGCAGGCTGCAGAGGGCAGTGACCACTTCCAGGTTGGTACGCTCGTTGTTCGCTCCGATGTTGTAGACCTCGCCCGGGCGCCCGGCCGCCAGCACCTGCAACAGCGCCCGGCAGTGGTCGGTGACATAGAGCCAGTCGCGCACGTGACTGCCGTCCCCGTATACGGGCAGGGGTTTGCCCTCCAGGGCGTTGCGGATCACCAGCGGGATGAGTTTCTCCGGGAACTGATAGGGGCCGTAGTTGTTGGAGCAATTGGTGGTGAGCACGGGCAGGCCATAGGTGCGCCCGTAGGCGCGCACCAGATGATCGGCCCCCGCCTTGGAGGCGGCATAGGGGGAATTGGGGGCGTAGGGGCTCTCTTCGGTGAAGCGGCCCGACTCTCCCAGGGAGCCGTAGACCTCGTCCGTGGAGACGTGCAGGAAGCGGAACCGTGCCCGCTCCTCGCCCGCCAGGCCCTCCCAATAGCCGCAGGCCGCCTCCAGCAGCTCGAAGGTGCCCACCACGTTGGTGAGCACGAAATCCCCCGGGGCGTCGATGGAGCGGTCCACGTGGGATTCGGCGGCGAAATTGATCACCGCCTGCGGCCGGTACCGGACCAGCAGCTCCCGTACCCGCTCGCGGTCGCGGATGTCGCCGTGCACGAACACGTGGCGGGGATGGTCGAGCACCGGGGCCATGGTGTCCAGGTTGCCCGCATAGGTGAGGGCGTCCAGGTTGACGAGCTGCACCTGCGGGTGGTGTTCCAGCACGTGGAGGACGAAATTGCCGCCGATGAAACCGGCACCGCCGGTGACCAGCAGGGTGGGGGGAAGCGAGGGCGCGGCTGGCGTGGATGGGGGTTGCGATCGGGACATGGTCGTGATGGGCGGCCCTCAACCCGGACGGCCGCGTGCCGTTACAAGCGCTTCAGAAGCTTTGCATTTCGTAAAGGGAAACGATATCATCCACGGTTCTCTGCTGCAATTGGAGTTTGGAATTCATGCCGCAAGTACGAGTGAAAGAGAACGAGCCTTTCGAAGTCGCCTTGAGGCGCTTCAAGCGCATCTGCGAGAAGACCGGCATCCTGTCCGAAATCCGCCGGCGCGAATACTACGAAAAGCCCACGGCCGTGCGCAAGCGCAAACTCGCGGCCGCCATCAAGCGCCAGCAGAAGCGCACCATGATGGAGAAGAACCGGCTCCTGCGGGCTCACTACTGAACGTGACCCATCCCGCCCGCGCATGCAGGCGGAGGAGATCACCTCATGGCCGACGAATTGAAACGGCGCATCCAGGAAGACATGAAGGCCGCCATGCGGGCCAAGGACAGTCGCCGCCTGGGCGTGATCCGCATGATCATGGCGGCCGTCAAACAGCGCGAGGTGGACGAGCGCACGGAACTGGACGATGCCGGCGTGCTGGCGGTGCTGGACAAGATGCTCAAGCAACGCCGCGATGCCCTGGCCCAGTTCCGGGAGGCCGGCCGTGAGGATCTGGTGGACAAGGAGTCCTACGAGATCGAGGTCATCCAGGCCTACTTGCCGCCGCCCCTGAGCGAAGCGGAGCTGGATGCCCTCATCGACGAGGCCATCCAGGCCACGGGCGCCGCCTCACCCAAGGACATGGGCAAGGTGATGGGCCGCCTCAAGCCCCTGGTACAGGGGCGCGCCGACATGGGGGCGGTGAGCGGCCGCGTGCAACAGCGGCTGGGTTGATTCAGATCTCAGGTTTCAGATATCAGCGGTCTCTTCGCAGCCGGAATCTGACATCTGAAATCTGGGTCACGTTCTGGATCATATCCGGAGATCATGTCCGGAGACCATGTCTGGCCGCATTCCCCAACAATTCATCGACGACCTCATCAGCCGGGTGGACATCGTCGAGGTGATTGATGCCCGCGTGCCGTTGCGCAAGGCAGGCCGGGAGTACGTGGCGCGCTGTCCCTTCCACGAAGAAAAGACCCCTTCTTTCACCGTCAGTCCCGACAAGCAGTTCTATCACTGTTTCGGCTGCGGCGCCCATGGTACGGCCATCGGCTTTCTCATGGAATACGAGCATCTGGACTTCCCGGAGGCTGTGGCGGAGCTGGCGGCGCGGGTGGGGCTGGAAGTGCCCCGCGAAGGGGGCGGCGGGCAGCAGCGCCAGGAGCCCGATCTCCATGCCGTATTGCAGGAGGCTGCGGCCTGGTACCGGCGCCAATTCCGCGAGCACCCCAAAGGTGCGCAGGCCGCCGCCTATCTCAAACGGCGGGGTGTGAGCGGCGCCATCGCCGCCGAATACGGCCTGGGGTACGCCCCGCCAGGCTGGGACCACCTGCTCCGGGCCCTGGGCCCTGAACGCCGCGCCGCCCTGCTGGCCGCGGGGCTCTCGATCGAGAAATCCGGCGGCGGGGTCTACGACCGCTTTCGCGACCGCATTGTGTTCCCCATTCGCGACGCGCGCGGGCGGGTGGTGGCCTTCGGCGGCCGGGTGCTGGGCGACGAGACCCCCAAATATCTCAACTCCCCCGAGACCGCTGTCTTTCACAAGGGCCGCATGCTCTACGGGCTGTACGAGGCCCGCCAGGCGGTGCGCAAGCTGGAGCGCCTGCTGGTGGTGGAAGGCTACATGGACGTGATCCAGCTCGCCTGCCACGGCATTCGCTATGCCTGTGCCACCCTCGGCACCGCCACCACCACCCAGCACGTACAGGCTCTGTTCCGCCTGGTGCCGGAGGTGGTGTTCTGTTTCGACGGCGACCGCGCCGGCCGGGAGGCGGCCTGGCGGGCGCTGGAGAACGCCCTGCCGGCCATGACCGCGGGCCGCCAGGCGCGCTTCCTGTTCCTGCCCGAGGGGGAGGACCCGGATAGCCTGGTACGCAAGGAAAATCAAGAGGGCTTCGAGGCGCGAATCGAGAAGGCCGTCACACTTTCAACTTTTTTTTATGACCAACTCTCCCGCCAGGTCGATATAGGGAGCATCGACGGGCGCGCCCGGCTGGTGGAACTCGCCCGGCCCTATTTGTCTAAAATACCTCGCGGCGTGTTCCGGGTGATGATGCTGGAACGCCTCGCGGAACTGGCACGACTGGACCGGGACACCCTGGAGGCGGTGCTGGCCCAGGGCCAGGCGGGCGGGTTGCGGGCGGCACAGATCCCGGCACGACGGGGGAAGGGCAGGCAGCTCTCCCTGGTGCGCCAGGCCGTGACCCTGCTGCTGCACGCCCCGCAGCTGGCCGCCGAGGCGGGTGATCCCCAGCGCTTTCGGGCGCTCGCCCTGCCCGGCATCGAATTGTTGATCGAAATGCTTGAATTGTTGCAGGAAAACCCTCAATTCACTACGGGAAACCTGCTGGAACACTGGCGCGGACATTCCCACGGCGCCCATCTGGCACGACTGGCGCGGGAACCGCAGCCCCTGGGGCCGGAAGACATGGCCCGGGAGTTCGCCCAGGTGCTGGCCCGCCTGGACCGCCAGCGGCTGGTGCAGGAGATCGAACACCTGTCCCGCCAGCCGGACCTGGACGAATCGGGCAAGGCGCGGCTCAAGGCTCTGTTGCTGGAGAGAAGGAAATTCGACGACCGGCCGTTATAGGAGGGTTCACAGCACCCGGCCAGCCGCAATATAATCACAAGTTTGTTTTTTGAACGGAACCGCTTTTAAGGGGTAGGAAGGTACAAATGAAGCAAGAGCGTCAATCTCAGCTGAAGCTACTCATCGCCAAGGGCAAGGAGCAGGGCTACCTCACCTACCGTGAGGTGAACGACTATCTGCCCCCGGACATCGTCGATCCCGAGCAGATCGAAGACATCATCAACATGATCAACGACATGGGCATCTCCGTACAGGAGTTCCCGCCCACCTCGGAGAATCTGCTCATCAACGATGCCGCCATCGCCCCCGACGATGAAGAGGCCGCCGAAGAGGCCGCTGCGGCGCTCGCCAGCGTGGACAGTGAATTCGGCCGTACCACCGACCCGGTGCGCATGTACATGCGCGACATGGGCACGGTGGAGCTGCTCACCCGCGAGGGCGAGATCCGTATCGCCAAGCGCATCGAGAGCGGCCAGCTGCAGATGCTCCAGGCCGTGGCCGACTACCCCGAGACCATTCGCCTGCTCCTCGAGCAGTATGGCAAGGTGCAGCGGGAAGAGATGCGCCTGGCCGATCTCATCAGCGGTTATCGCGACGAGGACGAGGCCGCCGAGGCCGCGGCCAAAGAGGCCGAAGCCGGCGCGGAAACGGCTGAGAGCGAAGAGGGGACCGCCGAGATCGTGGACACCGGTCCCGATCCTGAGCTGGCGCGCGAGCGATTCGCCCAGCTGCAGAAGCTCTACGATAAGTACATGGCCGCCGCGGCCAAGCACGGCCAGACCGACAAGCGCACCCTGAAGGCGCGCAAGGCCATGGCCGACTGCTTCATGAACTTCAAGCTCACCGCGCGCGTCATGGACATGCTGGTGAAGAACCTGCGCAACACCGTGGAGCGCATCCGCGAGCAGGAAAAGATCATCATGTCCATCTGCGTCAACAAGGCGCACATGCCGCGCAAGGATTTCATCACCACCTTTCCCGACAACGAGACCGATCTGGAATGGCTGGAGCGCCAGATCGCCGCGGGCCACGACTACTCCCCCGTGCTGCAGGAACACAAGGACGAAATCCTGCGCGCCCAGAAGAAGCTGGTCGCCATCCAGGAGGAGGCCGGCCTGAGCATCAACGAGATCAAGGACATCAACCGCAAGATGTCCATTGGCGATGCCAAGGCGCGGCGCGCCAAGAAGGAGATGGTGGAGGCCAACCTGCGCCTGGTGATCTCCATCGCCAAGAAATACACCAATCGCGGCCTGCAGTTCCTGGACCTCATCCAGGAGGGCAACATCGGCCTCATGAAGGCGGTGGACAAGTTCGAATACCGGCGCGGCTACAAGTTCTCCACCTATGCCACCTGGTGGATCCGCCAGGCCATCACCCGCTCCATCGCGGACCAGGCCCGCACCATCCGCATCCCGGTGCACATGATCGAGACCATCAACAAGCTCAACCGCATCTCCCGCCAGATGCTGCAGGAGATGGGGCGCGAGGCCACGCCGGAAGAACTGGCCGAACGCATGGACATGCCCGAGGAGAAGATCCGCAAGGTGCTCAAGATCGCCAAGGAGCCCATCTCCATGGAGACGCCCATCGGCGACGACGAAGATTCCCACCTGGGCGACTTCATCGAGGACCCCAACGTGCTCTCGCCGCCCGACTCCGCCACCGTGGAAGGGCTGCGCGAGGCCACCGCGGAGGTACTGGAGAGCCTCACCGCGCGCGAGGCCAAGGTGCTGCGCATGCGCTTCGGTATCGGCATGAACACCGATCACACCCTGGAAGAGGTGGGCAAGCAGTTCGACGTCACCCGCGAGCGCATCCGCCAGATCGAGGCCAAGGCCCTGCGCAAGCTGCGCCACCCGAGCCGCTCCGAGGCCCTGCGCAGCTTCGTCGACTGAGTGCAAAAAGGCGGTCCCGATTATCTGGGACCGCCTTTTTACAGCCCGATTCACCACACCGCCCCCTTTGTCTCAAGGGTGCCTAAAACTGCTAGAATGTCCCGCTCCAGGGCCTGTAGCTCAGTTGGTCAGAGCAGGGGACTCATAATCCCTTGGTCCCAGGTTCGAGTCCTGGCGGGCCCACCATCATTCAGATAAGGTCTGTCCCCACCAAGAAATTTCATGAGTCGGCCCTGCCCGCGGGACACGGGGATGAATATCGAGTTCTCCGAGGACGTGGTGTCGCTCACGGACCTCAAGACCAATCCGGGCCGGATGGTGAAACACATGGCGTAGGCCCAGGCCCGGGTCGGCGCCCGCCGTCACTTTTCAGGATTTTTCCCCTGTGCCGAGTGATTGCCGTGCTCAGCAGTCTCAGCCTACGCACCCCCGGCGGCCTGCGTTACAGCCTGAGCTATCCCTGCGATGCCCATACCCGTGCTCTCAAGGCCTGCGGGCGCAAGATCGGCCGGCGCGTCTATTACCCGGCCGCCGAGATCGCCCGGATCATCGCCGAGGGAGGTGTGACATGACCACCACCATCATCCGCGCACCCCGGCGCCAGCGGTTTCTGGTGGTCGATCAGCGCGTCGTGGAGGATGAACGCCTCTCCTGGGCGGCGCGGGGCGTGGTCTGTTACCTGCTGTCCCGGCCGGGCAACTGGAAGGTGCTGCCCAAGGACCTGCAGAAGCGAGGCGATCTGGGACGGGACAGCATCTACCGCGTGCTCCGGGAACTGCTCAAGGTCGGGTATGCGGAATATCACCGGATACGCGATGCCCCAGATAGCGATCGGGTGCGGATCCGGGGTGGCGTCTACATCATCCACGAAGTCCCGCTGTCGCCACATCCGGATTTGCCGCATGCGGCCGGACCGGAAGCGGAGCCACCGGATCCGGCCAGGCCGGAAGCTTTACCTAATACAGAGAGGAACAAAGAAAGAACAACTACTACAAGACAGACAACAACCCACGACGGTGACCACTGTCATGCTTCCGGTCAGTCTCCCGTGGAGATCCCCGCCTGGGTGGCCGAGGAGCTGAGGCAACCGGCACGACAGCAGGTAGCCGCGCTCGAACCCCCGGTTGCCCAGATGGTCATCGACGAATGGGCTGTGCTGCTCGAACCGGGTACCATCCACCGCTCGCCCATCGGTTATCTCCGCTCCCTGGTGATGCGCGCGCAGGCGGGTGCCTTTCATCCCCGGTATGCCGATGGCATGGCGGAACTGCGGCAGGAGGAAGAGAACTGAAGAATAGCGGAGAACGTGCCGACAAGGTGGGAAATGACCCGATATAGGCACTGTCAACAGGTGCTATAATCAGTCCTGTTCATAGCACACGAGGAACGACCATGAACATCAAGTTCTCCGAGGACGTGGTGCCGCTCACGGACCTCAAGACCAATCCAGGGCGGGTGGTGAAACACACCGCCGAGACCCACCGGCCCGTGCTGGTCACCAGCCGCGGGCGGGGCGTGGCCGTGGTGCAGTCGGTAACGGACTTCGAGACCGCCGAGGAAGAACGCGCTTTCATGCGCGCCGTGGTGGAGGGCCTGGCCGATCTGGATGCGGGACGCGAGGTCAGTCTGGCGGAGGCCCGGGCACGGCTCGGCCTGAAATAGCCCCGTGCCGGCGCCCGCCGTCACCTTCGCCGAATCCG